>JBIKMO010000313.1:0-5104 GCA_044359175.1 Burkholderiaceae bacterium
GGTCGGTCTGGTCTCGTATCTGCTGATCGGATTCTGGTACACGCGGCCAACGGCGATCTACGCGAACCTGAAAGCGTTCCTGGTCAACCGCGTCGGCGACTTCGGTTTCCTGCTCGGCATCGGTCTGGTGCTGGCGCACTTCGGCAGTCTGGACTACGCGGAGGTGTTCGCAGCGGCCCCCGGGCTGGCCGACCGGACGATCGACCTCGTGGGCACCGACTGGTCGCTGCTCACCGTGGCCTGCATCTGCCTGTTCATCGGGGCGATGGGCAAGTCCGCCCAATTCCCGCTGCACGTGTGGCTGCCCGACTCGATGGAGGGGCCGACGCCGATCTCCGCGCTGATCCACGCGGCCACGATGGTGACCGCCGGGATCTTCATGGTCGCGCGGATGTCCCCGCTGTTCGAGCTGTCCGACACCGCGCTGTCGTTCGTGCTGGTGATCGGTGCGATCACCGCGCTCTTCATGGGCTTCCTCGGCATCGTCCAGAACGACATCAAGCGGGTGGTCGCGTATTCGACCCTGTCGCAGCTCGGTTACATGACGGTGGCCCTCGGCGCTTCGGCGTACTCGGTGGCGATCTTCCACCTGATGACCCATGCGTTCTTCAAGGCGCTGCTCTTCCTCGCCGCCGGCAGCGTGATCATGGGGATGCACCACGACCAGGACATCCGCAACATGGGCGGGCTGCGCAGGAGCATGCCGATCACCTGGATCACCGCGCTGCTTGGATCGCTGGCGCTGATCGGCACGCCCTTCTTCTCCGGGTTCTACTCGAAGGACATGATCATCGAAGCGGTCAGGCATTCCACGATCGGCGGCAGCGGCTTCGCGTACGTATCGCTGATGATCGGCGTGTTCGTTACCGCGTTCTATTCGTTCCGGATGTACTTCCTGGTCTTTCACGGCAAGGAGCGGTTCGACCCGACCGGGCCGTCTCACGACGGGCACGCTCACGATCAACACGGTCATGCCGGGGGGCCGCCACACGAGAGTCCCGCGGTCGTCACCCTGCCGCTGATCCTGCTCGCGATTCCCTCGGTGGTGATCGGGCTCTACACGATCGGACCGATGCTGTTCGGCGATTTCTTCAAAGGCGTGATCCACGTGGATGCCGCGCGCCACCCGGCGATGTCCGAACTCGCGGGCGACTTTCACGGCTGGTTCGCCCTGGGCGTGCACGCGCTGGTCACTCCGGTGTTCTGGCTCGCGGTCGCTGGGGTTGCCGCGGCGTACTACGGGTACCTGGTCAATCCGGCGCTGCCCGAGTCGATCGGTCGACGGTTCGCGGGCGTACATCGGCTGCTCGAGAACAAGTACTACCTCGACCGGGTCAACGAGGTGGTGTTCGCCGCCGGCTCGCGGCGGCTCGGCACCGGGCTGTGGAAGGTGGGCGATCAGGCGCTGATCGACGGCGTCCTGGTCAACGGCAGCGCGCGGCTCGTCGGGTGGTTCGCCGGGCTGCTGCGCTGGATCCAGTCGGGCTACGTGTACCACTACGCGATCGCGATGATCATCGGCGTCGCGATGTTGGTCATGTGGTTCGTCCTGTTGCTCAATCGCTGAGGCGGGACGACGGACGAACGACGAGATGAACGCGACCGTGTCCTTCCTCAGTGCCGCGATTTGGATTCCGATCCTCACCGGCCTGTTCGTGATGGCGTTCGGTACCGACCGCAACGCTGGCGTGGTGCGCGGGGTCTCCCTCGCCGGTGCGCTGCTTGGGCTGCTGGCCACCGTGCCGCTGTACACCCGGTTCGACGAGTCCAGCGCCGAGATGCAGTTCGTCGAGCGGTTCGTCTGGATCGAACGCTTCGGCGTGCATTACCACCTGGGCGTCGATGGCCTGTCGGTGTGGTTCGTGCTGCTGACCGCGTTCATCACGGTGATCGTCGTGGTGGCCGGCTGGGAGGTGATCGCCGAGCGCGTCGCGGGGTACATGGCGTCGTTCCTGATCCTCTCCGGCCTGATGATCGGGGTGTTCTGCGCGCTCGACGGGCTGCTGTTCTACGTGTTCTTCGAGGCGACGCTGATCCCGATGTACGTGATCATCGGCATCTGGGGCGGGCCGAACCGCGTCTACGCAGCGTTCAAGTTCTTCCTGTACACGCTGCTCGGTTCGCTGCTCACGTTGGTCGCGGTGCTGTATCTGTACACGCAGTCCGGCTCGTTCTCGATCCTCGACTGGCACGCAACGCCGCTGTCGCTGAACGAGCAGCTGTTGATCTTCGTCGCGTTCCTGCTCGCGTTCGCGGTGAAGGTCCCGATGTGGCCGGTGCACACGTGGTTGCCGGACGCGCATGTCGAGGCGCCCACCGGCGGCTCCGTGGTGCTCGCTGCGATCATGCTCAAGCTCGGCGCCTACGGGTTCCTTCGGCTGTCGCTGCCGATCGCACCCGACGCGAGCCGCGAACTCGACGGGCTCATGATCGCGCTCTCGCTGGTCGCGGTGGTCTACATCGGCCTGGTGGCGTTGGTCCAGTCGGACATGAAGAAGCTGGTGGCTTATTCGTCGATCGCGCACATGGGGTTCGTGACCCTGGGCTTCTTCATGTTCAACGCGCTGGGCGTACAGGGCGGCATCGTGCAGATGATCTCCCACGGGTTCATCTCGGGCGCGATGTTCCTGTGCATCGGCGTGCTCTACGATCGGCTGCACAGCCGGCGGATCACCGATTACGGCGGCGTGGTCAACACCATGCCGAAGTTCGCCGCGCTGTTCATGCTGTTCGCGATGGCCAACAGCGGCCTGCCCGCGACCTCGGGTTTCGTCGGCGAGTTCATGGTGATCCTCGGCGCGGTGCAGTATCACTTCTGGATCGCCTTCGCCGCGGCGACGACGCTGATCTTCGGTGCGGCGTACTCGTTGTGGATGTACAAGCGCGTGGTCTTCGGCGAGATCGCCAACGAGCAGGTCGCCAAGCTGCGTGACGTGAACGCGCGCGAGTTCTGGATGTTGGCGGTGCTTGCGGTCGCGGTGCTCGGGATGGGCATCTGGCCCAAGCCGTTCACCGACGTGTCCGAAGCCTCGGTGCGCGCGCTGCTCGAGCATGTAGCCGTCTCGAAGATCAAGTGACCATGGACTCGCTCAATCTCGTCGCGGCGCTGCCGGAGATCCTGCTGCTGCTCGCGGCCTGTGCGGTGCTGCTCGCGGACGCGACCGGCCTGGCGAGCCGCTGGCGTATCGACCGTCTGGCGCTCGCAGCGCTGCTGCCGCCGGTCGGCGCGCTCGTTTGGCAGGTGGGTCAGCCCATCCAGCATGCGTTCAGCGGGATGTACGTGGGCGATGCACTCGGTCACGTGCTCAAGCTCGCGGCATGCGCGACCGTGGCGGTGACCATCGTCTACGCGCGAGGCTACGCGGCCGATCGCGGCATGGATCGGGGCGAGCTGTATGCGCTCGCACTGTTCGCGCTGCTCGGCCAGATGATCATGATCTCGGCTGGCAGCCTGCTGGTGGTGTACCTGGGGCTCGAGCTGATGTCGCTGTCGCTGTACGCGATGGCGGCGATGCGGCGCGATCACCCGCTCTCGGCCGAGGCGGCGATCAAGTACTTCGTGCTGGGCGCGCTCGCTTCTGGCTTTCTGCTCTACGGGATGTCGATGCTCTACGGTGCGACCGGAACGCTTCACTTGGGGCTGATCGCTCGCGGCATCGGCGACGGTGCCGTGCCCGGCTCCGCGAGCGGGATCGTCGTCGTGTTCGGCGTGGTGTTCGTGGTGGCCGGACTCGCGTTCAAGTTCGGCGCAGTCCCGTTCCACATGTGGGTGCCGGACGTCTATCAGGGCACGCCGACCGTGGCGACCCTGCTGATCGCCGCCGGACCAAAGCTGGCGACGTTCGCGATCGCGTTCCGGATGCTCGCTGAGGGAATGATCGGTATCGCCGCCGACTGGCAGCAGATGTTGCTCGTCCTGTCGGTGCTGTCGATGGCGGTCGGCAATCTGGTAGCGATCGCCCAGACCAACCTCAAGCGGATGCTGGCCTACTCGACGATCGCGCAGGTGGGCTTCGTGCTGCTGGGGATGCTGTCGGGGGTGGTGGGCGGCGACCCGAGCGGCGCGCCCGACGCCTGGGGCGCGTCGATGTTCTACCTGGTGACCTACGTGCTCACGACGTTGGGGACGTTCGGTGTGATCATGCTCGTTGCGCGCGCCGGTCACGAGGCCGAGGAGATCGACGACCTGAAGGGGCTCGGGCGACGGGCACCGGGCCTGGCGTTCGTGGTCCTGATCCTGATGTTCTCGCTGGCCGGCATCCCGCCCACCGTCGGCTTCTATGCGAAGCTCGCGGTGCTTCAGTCGGTGGTGAATGCGGGCATGCTTTGGCTCGCCGTGCTCGCGGTGATGCTCTCGCTGATCGGCGCGTTCTATTACCTTCGCATCGTCAAGACCGTCTATTTCGACGATCCGCTCGACCCCGCCTCGATCGAGCCGGCAGTCGACGCGCGCGCGGTGATGGCGGTCAACGGTGCGCTCGTGCTGATGCTGGGGATCGTGCCCGGTCCGCTGATGTCGTTGTGCCTGGAGGCGGTGCGCCAGGCCTTCGGCGGCTGAGCGCCGGGCCGCACGCCTCTCGGGACGGCTCGGCGATGACCAAGCGCCTGGAGGAAACCACGGTCGAGGCCGAGGTCGCGTGGCAGGGTGCCTTCCTTCGGGTGCGCAAGGACCGTGCGCGTCTGCCGGACGGCACGGTGCATGGGCGCGAGTGGATCGTCCACCCCGGGGCCGCCGCGATGCTCGCGCTCGGAGACGACGGCCGCGTGCTCGTCGAACGGCAGTTCCGCTACTCGATGCAGCGCGTCTATGTCGAGATCCCGGCGGGCAAGATCGATCCGGGCGAGACCTCGCTCCAGACCGCCAAGCGCGAGCTGCTCGAGGAGACCGGCTACGTCGCCCGGGAGTGGGCCTTCCTCACGCAGCTGCACCCCGCGATCGGCTTCTCCAACGAGGTGATGGACGTCTACGTAGCCCGCGGGCTGGAGGCGCGTGCCGGCCGAAATCTGGACCACGGCGAACTCCTCGAGATCGACTGGGTCACGGTTGGCTGGCTGATCGACGAGCTGCGCGCTGGGCGACTGCCCGACGTCAAGACGCACATCG
>JBIKMO010000314.1:0-5102 GCA_044359175.1 Burkholderiaceae bacterium
GCCAATCCGCGCGTGCTGTACCTGCCGTACGTCACGCCGCAGCGTGCGTACCGGCTGTCGATCGGCGCGGCGCTCGCGTCGGCCGACGGCGCGACGCTCGGCGCCGCGCAGGCCTGCGCGGTCACCAGCGAGGCGATGCCGCCTGCGTTCCACTTCGCCAGCCGCGGCGTCGTGCTGCCCGCCGGGCGCAACGGCGGCCTGCCGGTGGTCACGGTCAACACCCCCGAGGTCGACGTCCAGTTCCTGCGGGTGCGACCGCAGTCGCTCGCCGAGTTCCTCGAACGAGTCGCCGGCCGGCGCGCGCCCGAGGGCGCCGACCCGGGCGACATCGACCCGGATCCGTCGAGCCGGTTGCGCGGGACGGTCGGCCTGCACCACCTGGAGTCGCTGCGCGAGATCGCCGACAGCGTCCACCTCGGCCGCTTCGCGACCGACCCGCGGCCCGACCGGCGCAACGTGAGCTTCCTGCCGATCGAATCGATCCGCGAGCTGCGCGAGCCGGGCGTCTACGTCGCCGTGATGAACCCGCCCGGCCGCTTCTCGTGGGACTACCAGGTCACCTGGTTCCACGTCACCGACATCGGCCTGCACGTGCGTCGCCACGCCGCGCAGACCGACGTGTTCGCGACCTCGCTGGACACGGGCAACGCGATGCGGGGCATCGAGGTGTCGCTGATCGACGCCGCAGGCAAGGCGCTCGCGCAGGCGCACACCGACGTCGACGGCCGCGCGACCTTCGCCGGCCCGAGCGACGCCGCGCGCGTGGTGCTCGCGCGCCGCTCGGGCGAGCTGTCGATGGTGGCGCTGCGCGATCCCGCGCTGGACCTGTCCGAGTTCGACGTCGGCGGCCACCCGTCGCGCAACCAGAAGCTGTTCGTGTACGCCGGCCGCGACCTGTACCGACCCGGCGAGACCTTCACGGTCTCGGTGATCGCGCGCGACGCCGACGGCCGACCGCTGCCCGCACCCCCGGCGGGCGGCGCCGCACCGCTCACGCTCACGGTGAAGAAGCCGAGCGGCGACGGGGTCGCCACGCGGATCGTGAGCGCACACCCGGGCGCGGCCGGCCACTACCAGCACTCGGTCGAGATCCCGGCCGACGCGCCCACCGGCCGCTGGACGCTGGAGCTGCGCACCGATCCGGGCGCGCCGCGGCCGGCAGCCTCCTGGCCGTTCCAGGTCGAGGAGTTCCTGCCCGAGCGGATGACGCTGCAGCTCACCGCCGACGAGGCGCCGCTGCGCGGCGACGCACCGCTGCGGGTGGGCGTGCAGGGCGACTACCTGTACGGCGCGCCCGCGGCCGGCAACCGGCTGCTCGCCAGCGTGCTGATCGAGCGCCAGCGCCAGGCGCTGCCCCAAGCCTGGCCCGGGTTCGTGTTCGGCGACCTCGCCGACGACGACGCCCGCAAGCGGCAGGACCTGCCCGAGACGACGCTGGACGACGCGGGCCGCGCCCGGCTCGACGTACCGGTGGACGCGGCCGAGCGACGCTCGCCGATGAAGGTGCGCACCAGCGTGAGCCTGCTCGAGTCGGGCGGGCGGCCCGTGGTCCGCTCGCTCGAACGCACCTGGTGGCCGGCACCCGTGCTGCTCGGCGTGCGACCGCTGTTCGAGCGCGACGTCACCCGCGAGTCGGGTTTCGCCGAGTTCGAGCTGGTGCGCAGCGACGCTTCGGGCCGCTTCGCGCCGGCCCGGGAGGTGGCGCTGAGGCTGATCCGCGAGGACCGGCGCTGGTACTGGCGCCACGACGAGGGTCGCGGCTGGAACGGCGGCTACACGGTCGAGGAGGAGCTGGTCGAGGCCCGCTCGCTGCCACTCGCTCAGCGAACGAAGGTGGCGCTGCCGGTAGGCTGGGGCCGCTACCGGATCGAGGTGCACGACCCCGAGACCGGCCTGGCGGTGCGCCACCGGTTCTTCGCCGGCTGGGGGGCGCAGGACGCCGACGACGTCGGCCAGCGGCCGGACCGCGTGCAGCTGCGCCTGGAAGGTGCGCCGTTTCGCGCCGGCGATCGCGCGAGGCTCACGATCGTGCCGCCACACGACGGCGAGGCGCTGGTCACGGTCGAAGGCGACCGGGTGCTGAGCCACCGGCGCATCGCGGTGCGCGCCTCGGGCACCTCGATCGAGATCCCGATCGATGCGTCCTGGAACCGGCACGACCTGTACGTGGGCGTGGTCGCGTTCCGCCCCGGCAGCCAGGGCGAGCGCGTGACCCCCGCGCGAGCGATCGGCCTGGTACACCTGCCGCTCGCGCGCGACGAGCGTGCGCTGCGGCTCGCGATCGACGCGCCCGCCCGGACCCAGCCCGAGCGCACGGTGCCGGTGAAGCTGCGGTTGACCGACGCGTCCGGGCAGCCGGTGCGCGGCGAGGCGACGGTCACGCTGTCGGCGGTGGACGTCGGCATCCTGAACGTGACCGGATTCGCGCCGCCGGATCCGTTCGGCTTCTTCTTCGGCAAGCACCGCTTCGCCGCGGACCTGCTCGATCTGTACGGCCGGCTGATCGAGCGGATGCAAGGCACGACCGCCAAGCAGCGATTCGGCGGCGACGCGGCGATGCGCGACACGCAGAGCCTGCCGCGGCGGGTGCGGCTGGTCGACCTGTTCAGCGGCCCGGTGACCGTGGACGGCAACGGCGAGGCGAGCGTGCCGCTCGCGCTGCCGGATTTCAACGGCACGCTGCGGTTGAGCGCGGTCGCCCACAGCGCCGACCGCTACGCGTCCGCGCAGGCCGAGATGGTGGTCGCCGCCCCGATCGTCGCCGAGCTGTCGATGCCGCGATTCGTATCGCCGGGCGACAGCGCGACGATCGCGCTGGACCTGACCAACCTGTCGGGGGCGCCGCAGACCGTGTCGGTGGCGCTCGAGGCCGGCGCGCCGCTGCGGCTGACCGGCGCGAGCGCGCCGGTGAAGCTCGCCGACCGGCAGCGCACGGTGCTGCGCTTCTCCGCCGAAGCGACCGACGCCGCGGGCCTCGCGCCGATCCGGGTGACCGTGACCGCCGGGCCGATCCGGCTGGTCCGCGAGGCGGCGCTGCAGGTGCAGCCGGCCACGCCGGTGCTGCGCGAGGTGCGCCGGCTGCGGCTCGAGCCCGGGGCACTCGCCAAACTGGACACGACGCTCGCCGACGGGCTGTGGCCCGGCTCGACCACCGTCGGCGTGACCGTCTCCAACCGGCCGCCGATCGACGTCCGGGAGGCGGTGCGCGGTCTGCTCGCGTATCCGTACGGGTGCCTGGAGCAGACCACGAGCAGCGCCTATCCGCTGGTCTTCGTCGACGAGGCGGGCGCGGCCGCGGTCGGACTGCCCGGGCTGTCGCGCGAGGCGCGCGAACGGCGCCTTGCAACCGCGTTCGCACGGCTGGCCGGCCTGCAGCAACCCCAGGGCGGCTTCGGGCTGTGGGCGTCGAACAACCCGGCCGAGGGCTGGCTGGGCGCCTACGTCGCCGGCTTCCTTCAGGACGCGCGCGCTGCAGGCTTCGCGGTGCCCGAGGCGATGGCCACGCGCGCGCAGACGGCGCTGCTCGAGCAGCTGCAGCGCTCGCCGGCGCTGCAGGTCCGCGCGCCGCGCGAGCCGCGGCGCGACGCGCAAGGGCGGCTCGCCGACGCCACCGAGACGCAGGCGCTGCTCGCCGCCCACCAGCGCCTGGCCGAGGCGGCGCACGCCGGCTACGTGCTCGCGCGCGAGCAGCGCGCGCCGCTCGCGACGCTGCGCACGCTGCACGATCAGTGGCGCGAGGGCGCGCGCTCGCCGCTGCCGCTGCTGCACCTGGGGCTCGCGCTGCGCCTGATGGGCGACGAGCCGCGCGCCGCGGTCGCGATCGACGAGGCGATGGCGCGCGGCTACGGCCTGAACCCGGCCACCCGGTCGGGCGCGGGCGAGTGGCTCGGCGACTACGGCTCGTGGCTGCGCGACGCCGCGCTCGGCTACGCGCTGATGCACCGGCACCGGGTCGAGCATCCGCAGCGCGAGGCGCTGCTGCAGGCGGTCGCCGACGCGTCGGCCGAGCGACGCTGGTTCTCGACCCAGGAGCAGCTCGCGCTGTTCCTCGCCGCACGAGCCGCCGGCGGCGACGGCACGCCCTGGCGGGCGACGCTGCAGGCGGGCCCGCAGCGGATCGCGCTCGCCTCGCCGTCGACCGAGCATCGCGCGCTCGACGCCGCGGCGCTCAAGCGCGGGCTGACGGTCACGAACGACTCGACCGGCCCGCTGTTCGTCGAGCTCGCGGTCTCCGGCCACCCGATCAAGGCGCCGCCGCCGCGGGCCGACGCGATCGCGATCGAGCGTACCTGGTGGAGCGCCGACGGCCAGGCGGCGACCGGCCGCCGCTTCGAGACCGGCGCGCTGCTGGTCGTGCGTCTGCGCGTGCAGGCGCGCCAGCGCGTGCGCGACGGGCTGGTGGTGGACCGCATCCCGGCGGGCCTGGAGGTGGAGAACCGCAACCTGAGCCGCGGCCCTGCGGCCGGCGACTTCAAGGTCGACGGCGCGAGCGTGGCCGAGGCGATGGCCGATGAGCGGATCCGACACACCGAGTACCGCGACGACCGGTTCGTCGCGGCCGCCGACCTGGACGGCCGTGCGCTGAACCTGTACTACCTCGTGCGCGTGGTGACCCCGGGACGCTTCGTCGTGCCGGCGCCGTTCGCCGAGGACATGTACCGGCCCGAGGTGCGGGGCACCGGATCCTCGGAGGCGGACGTCGTGATCGTCGACCCGCGGGCACCGCGCTGATCCGGGCCCCGATGCAGATCTCGCCGCGTTCGCGCTGCGGCCGCGCCGCGCTCGCGCTGCTCGCGCTCGGCCTGGGCGTGGCGGCGCTGGACGCGGCCTTCCCGCTGCCCGAGCCGGCGCGCCCGGGCGCGGTGCGCGACGGCACGACCACCGTGCTCGCCCGCGACGGCACGCCGCTGCGCGGCTGGCCGGGTGCCGACGGCACGCTGCGCACGCCGGTGCCGCCCGAGGCGGTCTCGCCGCTGTACCTCGAAGCGTTGCTGCGCTACGAGGACCGGTGGTTCCACCTGCACCCGGGCGTGAACCCATTCGCGCTCGCACGCGCCGGCTGGCAGTGGCTGCGCGCGGGCCGGGTGGTGTCCGGCGGCTCC
>JBIKMO010000315.1:0-5100 GCA_044359175.1 Burkholderiaceae bacterium
CACCGGCGACGACGCGGAGCGCGCAAGGCTGCTCGGCGAGGCTCAGAAGATGATCGCCAACGACGCGGTCCACGCATTCCTGTACCAGCCGCAATGGGTGTCGGTGGCCAACGCGCGGCTGCGCGGACTGTGGAAGGACGTGCCGATCTTCGCGAACGACCTGGCCGCGCTGAGCTGGCAGTGACCGGCGCGCGCGGGTTGGGGTGCGAAGGCTGGTACGCTCTCGGGTTGCCCACGCCGGCTCGGCCGGCCCCGAAGGAGTCCGAACGATGACCTCCCGAACTCGCGCGCTCGCGGCCGTCGTACTGAGCCTGGCGCTGGCCGCGCCGGCGGCGGCACAGTCGAAGAAGGAGCTGGTCAACCGCATCCTGCTGCTGCAGCAGCCCGGGGTCGAGGCGCTTGCGCGCGGCATCGCCGAACAGCCCGCAATGCGGATCGCCCAGGCCGCGCGCCTGCACCTGCAGAACGTCCCGACGGACAAGCGCGAGGCGACCTTCAAGGCGGTCGACGCCGACCTGAAGCGCTATGTCGACGAGACCGTGCCGCTGGTGCGGGAGCGGGCGATCAAGCTCGCGCCCGGCACGCTGGGCACCGAGCTCGAGACCAACTTCAGCGAGACCGAGCTCAAGCAGCTGATCGACTGGCTGGAGTCGCCGGTGATCAAGCGCTTCCAGCAGCTGTCGCCGCAGATCGAGCGCACGCTGATCGAGCGACTGGTGAACGATACGCGCGGCCAGGTCGAGCCGAAGCTCAAGGCGCTCGAGGCCTCGGTGTCCAAGCACCTCGGGCTGCCGCCGCCGCAGGCCGGCGGCGCGGGGGCGCCGGCCGGGCCCGCCGGGGCGGCGGGCGCGCCCGCCCCGAGCGGTGCGGCCGGTCTGCCCGGCAACCGCGGCGGCGAGCCGCCCAGGAAGTGATCCGCGGGCAACCGCCGGGAGACGCGCGATGATCCATGTGCTGGCCTTCATCACCACCCACCCGGGCAAGCGGGACGACGTGCTCGCGGCGGTGCACGACAACCTGGCCGCGGTGCGTGCCGAGGACGGCTGCATCGAGTACGGCGCCGCGGTCGACGCCGCCGGCATCGGCCCGTTCCAGGCCGTGCTCGGGCCGGACACGTTCGTGGTCGTCGAGAAGTGGCGCGACGCCGCGGCGCTCGCGGCGCACGCCGCCGCGCCGCACATGGCGGCCTACGCGCAGCGCACCAAGGCCCTGGTGGCGCGCCGGACGATCCACGTGCTCACGCCGCAGCCCTGACCGGTCGGAACAGCAGCACGATCGGCATGGCCGCGATGCAGGTCCACGCGGTCAGCCGGAAGTCCTGCTGGAACGCGAGCGTGATCGCCTGCCGCGCGACCTCCTCGCGGATCGACGCCAGCCCTTCGGGCGTGTCGATCCGCCAGGTGCCCGACTCGATCGCCCAGCGCAGCGCGAGGCTCGAGGGGTCGATGTGCACGGCGAGCTCGGCGTGGTGCGCCTGCGCGTAGCGCGCGAGCGCGGCGATCACGATCGAGATGCCGATGCTGCTGCCGAGGTTGCGCACCATCGCGAACAGCGAGGCGCCGTCGTCGCGGTGCTGAGGCGCGATCGACGCGAACGACAGCGCGTTGAGCGACGGGAACACCAGTCCCAGTCCGAAGCCCTGCAGCAGACCGGAGGTCACGACATCCACGGTTGGCGTGTCCGCGTCGAAGCGGGCCATGCGCATCAGCGAGAATGCGGCGATCGCCAGTCCGACGACGATCGTTGCGCGTCCGTCCACTCGGTGGCCGGCCCAGCCCACTGCCAGCATGCCGGCCATCGTGCCGACCCCGCGCGGCGCGAGCAGCACGCCCACCGCGTCGATCGGATGTCCGCCCAGCCCGTGCAGCAGCGGTGGCAGCAGCGCCATGGTCGCGAGCAGCACCGCGCCGACGGCGAACATCATCGCGAGTCCGGCGTTGAAGTTCCGGTCCGCGAACAGCGCTCGGGTGAGCAGCGGCGCCGGGTGCGTGAGCGCGTGAACCAGGTACAGGTAGCCGCCGAGCACCGCGAGCACCGCCCAGGCGACGATCTCGCGGCTCTCGAACCAGTCGAGCGATTCGCCGCGATCGAGCATCAGCTGCAGCGATGCGACCCCCAGGGCGAGGAACCCGAAGCCGGCCGCGTCGAACCGGCGCGTACGGTCGCCCGGGGTCGCCGGCAGGAACGCGAGCAGGCCGGCGAACGTGATCGCGCCGAGCGGCAGGTTGATGAAGAACACCCACCGCCAGTGATGGTGCTCGGACAGCCAGCCGCCCAGCGTCGGCCCGAGGATCGGTCCGAGCATCACGCCCATCCCCCAGATCGCCATCGCGGCTCGGTGACGTTCGCGCGGCCACGCGTCGAGCAGCACCGACTGCGACAGCGGCACGAGGAACGCGCCGAAGGCGCCCTGCAGGGTCCGGAACGCGACCATCTGCGCGAGCGAGGTCGCGAGGCCGCAGGCGACCGAGGCGAGGGTGAACCCGATCACCGACGCGACGAACACCCGTCGGCGTCCCCAGCGCGCGGCGAGGAATCCGGTCAGCGGCATGCTGATCGCGGCGGCGACCACGTAGGAGGTCAGCACCCAGGCGAGCGTCTGCTGCGTGCCTCCGAGCGAGGCCTGCATCCGGGGCAGCGCGACGTTCGCGATCGTCGAGTCCAGCGCCTGGATCAGCGTCGCCAGCACCACAGTCGCGGTGATCGCCGGGCGCGCGAGGGCTGCGGCCACGGTCAGCGCAGCAGGTCGCCGAGCGAGCGGCTGCGGCCGGTGTCCACCGCGACGCGCGCACTCAGCCCCGCACGCAGCGGCGGCGCGTCGGGCTGCGCGTCCAGGTGGATCCGCACCGGTACGCGCTGGGCGATCCGGACCCAGTTGCCGGTCGCGTTCTGCGGCGGCAGCACCGAGAACTCCGCGCCGGTGGCCGGGCTCACGCTGTCGACCACGCCGCGCCAGGTGCGGTCGGGGTAGGTGTCGATCCGCACGAGCGCGGTCTGACCGGTACGGATCCAGGTGAGTTCGGTCTCGGTGAAGTTCGCCTCCACCCACGGCAGGCCGTCGGCCACGAGCGCGAGGGCGGTCGCGCCGACCGCCAGGTACTGGCCGGGCTTGGGTGGCCGGCTCACCGTGCCGGCGACCGGCGCGCGCACCTCGATCCGCGCCAGGTCGAGCCGCGCCTGCATCAGTTCGGCTCGCGCTGCGAGCACCGCCGGATGGCGCTCGGCAGGCACGTCCGGCCCGCCGCCCAGGCTCTCGGCGATCCGGATCAGTTCCTGCTCGACCGCACCGATGTGCTGACCCGCGAGATCGGTTGCCTGTCGCGCCTCGTCCAGCCGCGACGCCGAGATGAAGTTGCGCGCCGCCAGGTCCGCCTGCCGTTCCTGGTCGCGCTGCGCGAACGCGTGGCGGGTGCGTGCGAGTGCGATCTCGGCCTGCTTGGCACGGTAGCCGGCCCGCATCGCCGCCACGTCGGTGAGCGCCTGCGCGACCCGCGCCTCGGCCCGGGCGACCGCGACCCGGAACGGCGCGTCGTCGAGCCGCAGCAGCGGCGTGCCCGCGGCCACCGTCTGGTTTTCGCGCACCAGCACCGCGCGCACGATGCCGGCCACCTCCGCGCCCACCGGCACCTTGTCGGCCTTCAGGAACGCGTTGTCGGTCTCGATCCACCGGCCGCCCTGGAGCCACGCCGCGAGCGCGCCGGCGGCCAGCGCGAGCGGCACCCCGAGCATCAGCAGCGCCCGCAGCGCCGTCCGGCGCCGAGCCGGCCCAGGTGTCGCGGGCGCCACCGGGGCGGCGGTCGGGCTCGCACCGGCCGGGGCGTCGATCGACTCGGGCGACCGCATCGCTCAGCCGGGCGGGCCGCCGTCGCGCGAATCGCGTCGGGGCGAGCCGAGTGCATCGCGTATGCGGCCCAGCAACTCGACCGCGCGCGCCGCGTCGCGCGCGCTCATGCCGGCGAGCGCGTCGCTGCGCACCGCCAGGCCGACCGCGCGGATCCTCGCGATCAGCGGTTCGGCCGCGACGGTCAGGTACAGCCGGTAGGCCCGGCGGTCGCTCGGGTCGGCGCGTCGCTCCACCAGCCCCGCCTCGGCGAGCCGGTCGACGATCCGCGCGAGGGTGATCGGCTGGATTTCCAGGCGTTCGGCGAGATCGATCTGGCGCAGCCCCTGCTCGCGGGCCAGGTGCACCAGCGCGCGCGCCTGCTCGTAGGTCACCGGGCCGTCGTCGAAGCGTGACTGGAACGCCCGCCGCATCATCCGCGCGACGTCGGCGATCAGGAACCCCAGGCTGTCGAAGGAATCCGCCACGGACCGGCTAATCAATATGGAACCGATATCATATGTCTTCTATAGCCGAGTGTCCTGTCCGACCGCGGACGCGCCGACTCGTCCGGGTGACGCCCCAGCGCTGCATCAGCCGCCCGCCGCCTCGCCGGCGACGTGCACCCGGCGGCGCGCCGGCACCGCCCGCGCGCCGCCGGGTCGCATGCCGGCCCCGAGTCGGGTCGCCGACCCCGGGGTTCCCGAAGGCGGTCGGATCGGGCATGATCCGCCGGCCCGGCCGAAGAAGCCGGGTCGCCGTCGACCCCAGGAGACCGCCCGGTGGACATCGCTCTGTCATCCGGGCCGAAGACACTGCGTGCCTTTCGCTACGCACCCCGCTACGGAGCCTGCATGAAACTCAGAAGCGTCGTGTTCGCCACCGCGCTCGCCGCCGCCGCGCCGGCGTTCGCCCAGACCGACATCCAGTTCTGGCACTCGATGCCGGGCGCGCTCGGCGAGTGGGTCAACGGCCTCGCCAAGGACTTCAACGACAGCCAGAAGCAGTACCGGATCGTGCCGACCTTCAAGGGCACGTACGACGAATCGATGACCGCCGCGATCGCGGCGTTCCGCGGCGGCAATGCGCCGCACATCCTGCAGGTCTTCGAGGTGGGCACGGCGACGATGATGGCCTCGCGTCAGGCGGTCGTTCCGGTGACCAAGGTGATGGCCGACGCCGGCCTGAAGTTCGATCCGTCGGTCTACGTGCCCGCGGTCGCCGGCTACTACACGGCACCGAACGGCCAGATGTTGAGCTTCCCGTTCAATTCGTCGACT
>JBIKMO010000316.1:0-5081 GCA_044359175.1 Burkholderiaceae bacterium
CCTCGACCAGGATCAGCGCGCAGGTGCCGCCGTCGCGGGCGCGCCGGCGCAGCACGCTCGCGGTCTGGCTGATCATCAGCCGCCGGTTCGGCAGGCCGGTCGCGAGGTCGAACCAGGCGCTGCGGTCGCGGTAGGCCTTGAAGGCGAGCGTGTTGCGCAGCCGGAGCACCAGCTCGCTCGGGTCGACCGGCTTCTCGAGGAAGTCGGTCGCGCCGAGCTCGAGCACGCGCAGCTTCGTGCGCGCGTCGCTCGCCGAGGTCATCACGATCACCGGCGTCATCTCGGTCTGCGGATCGGCGCGGACCTGGCGCAGCACCTCGAAACCGGACAGTCCCGGCATCATGAGGTCGAGCAGCAGCACGTCCGGCGGGTCGGCGCGCAGCCGCTCCATCGCCGCCACCGGATCGATCTCGCCGCGGAACTCGCGGTAACCGGCGTCCTCGAGGAACGCGCGCACCAGATCGACCAGGATCGGCTCGTCGTCGATCATCATCACCGACGCGTTCATCAGCGGCAGGCGATCGCCGTCGGCGACCGGCGCGGCGACTCCCGCTGGCGCTGGCGCCGGCGCGGGCCGGGCCGACGGCCGGGTCGGCCGCTGCGCCGGTCCGCGTGCCGTGGCGGGCTCCGAGGCCGGGATGGCGGCGGCAGGCTCGCGCAGATCCAAGCTCAGCCTCCGGCGGCCAGGTCGGCGGGTGTCACCAGCCGCTCGGCGAGCGACTCGATCGCCCGCAGCGGTTCGCGAGCGGCGTCCAGGTCGCCGGCGAGCCCGGCGAGTTCGGCCTCGCGCGCCGGCGACGTGAACGCGTCGAAGCCGACCGATCCCGCCGATCCCTTCAGCCAGTGGGCGATCTCGGCGAAGGCAGCGGCGTCGCCCGCCTCGAGGGCGGCGCGCAGTTCGGCGACGCGGCCGGGCAGCCGCCGTGCGAAGCTGTCGACCACCGACGCGAACCGGGCCTGGCCGGCCAGCCGCGACACGACCGGTCGGGCGAGGTCCGGGCTGGCGGCGGCCGCCGCCGCGACCGGACGGCCCGCCTCGGCGCCCGGGCGAGCGACACTCGCGCCGGCCTGCGCGACCAGCAGCGCGCCCGCGTCGGTCGGGGATCCAGCTGGCCCATCGGTACGCACACCACCCAGCCGCGCGGCCAGCGTCTCGAGCATCGCCTCGATGTCGATCGGCTTGGTCAGGTGGCCGTCGCAACCGGCCTCGTGGATCTCACGCTCGAAGCCGCGCAGTGCGTGCGCGGTGAATGCGTAGATCGGCAGGCTCAGTCCCGAGGCCCGCAGGCGGCGCGTTGCGGTGTAGCCGTCCATGCCGGGCATCTGCATGTCCATCAGGATCATGTCCGGCACCGTGCGGGCGACCTCCGCGAGCGCCGCGTGGCCGGAATCGGCCTGCACGACCACCAGACCGCTGTCCTGAAGCGCCAGCGCAACCAGTTCGCGGTTCTCGGCGGAGTCGTCGACCACCAGCAGCCGGCGCGGCGGGAACCGCCAGCCGCCGCTCCAGCCGGGCGTTGCCGCTGCGACGTCGGCCAGCGCCTGGGCCGGATCGAGCAGCGTGCGGTGAGCGAGCGGACCGGGGTCGATCCACGCGGTGAACCGGCTGCCGCGGCCCGGCTCGCTGTCGACCACGATGTCGCCACCCATCGCACGCGCGAGCCGGCGGCTGATCGACAGCCCGAGCCCGGTGCCGCCGAAGCGTCGCGCAGTCGATGTCTCGGCCTGCACGAACGGCTCGAAGATCGCGCCGAGCTTGTCGGCGGCGATGCCGATGCCGGTGTCTCGCACCGCGATCGACAGCCGCGGCGGCCGGCCGGCCTGCGACGGGGTCCAGGCCTCGCTCACCACGACCTCGCCCTGCGACGTGAACTTGATCGCGTTGCCGACCAGGTTCGTGACGATCTGACGCAGCCGGGCGGGATCGCCGAGGACCTCCGCGGGGACCGGGCCGTCGACCTCTCTTCGCAGCCCGATGCCCTTCTCGGCAGCCTTCACCGCCATCGCCTCGAGCACCTCGGCGATGACGCGGTGCGGCGCGCAGGCGATCCGCTCGACCTCGAGCTGCCCGGACTCGACCTTGGACAGGTCCAGGATGTCGTTGATCAGCGCGAGCAGATGCGCGCCGTTGGCGTGCACCGTGTCCAGGTGCCGGCGCGCCTGGGCGGCGTCGCGCACGCGGCCGCGGCGCAGCATCTCGGTGAAGCCCAGGATTGCGTTCATCGGCGTGCGGATCTCGTGGCTCATGTTCGCCAGGAAGTCGCTCTTGGCCCGGTTCGCCTGTTCGGCGCGCTCGGTGGCTTCGCGCAGCTGCGCCTCCTTGTGCCGCAGCTCGGTCACGTCGTCCAGGCTCACCAGCACGCCGGCCGGCGGCAGCCCCTCGTCCGCGCCCACCGGCGCGCAGTTGGCGAGGAAGCGCCGAGGCTCGCCCGAGGCGACCGGCAGCCCGACCGGAAGCAGCCGCAGCACCCGCCGCTCGGCAAGTGCGACCGACCACGGCAGCGCGGCGGCGCCCATCGGCGAGCCGTCGTCGGCGCACCAGCCGAGCGCGGCCGCCGGCTTGCCTGCCAGCGCATCGCCCGACGTGCCGAGCAGCTCGCACAACGACGCGTTGGCGAGCACGATCCGCCCCTGCGCATCGACCAGCAGCAACCCTTCTGCGAGCGTGTCGAGCGCGTTGCGCACCCGCTCGGGCACGGCCCGTGCCGGGTCGAGCTGCTGCAGCATCCGGCCCAGATACAGCCAGAACCCGGTGAAGCAGGACAGAGCGATCAAGGCGAGCGCAAGCGTCGACGGTTCGAGCAACGCCGAGAACGGTCCGCCGCGTGGTGCCTCGAACGCGAGCTCCAGTCGGCCCCAGCGGCGCCCGTCGGAGAACAGGGGCACCGCGATCTGGGTCGCGCTCGAGGCGTCACGATCGCCGATCGTCCATTCGACGTCGTGCGGGCCCGCCTGAACCACGATACCGCCGTCAGTGCGCCTCACCGCCCCCGAGCGCAGGTCGGGGTTGCGCTCGATCGCGAACTGCAGCAGGTCGCGGACCGCGTCCCGGTCGTCGGCCGCGAGCGCGCCCATGCTGCCGGCGGCGACCACCTCGGCCACCGCTGCGCGCGCCTCGGCGCGCAGCCGCTGCGGATCAGGGATCAGCCCGAACCAGCCGGCAACCAGATGCGCGCTCACCACCATCGACACCAGCCCGACCGTGACCAGCAGCCGCGCGTTGGCCAGCCAGCCGAGGCCGGGCAGCCGAGACAGGCCTCGCAGACGCAGCGACGCCCGGTCCAGAGCGCGTGCGTCGCGCCCGGCCGCACGCGGGCCCGGGCGCCGCGGCCGCGACGTCGCCGCGGACCGCGCCGACGCCGGATGCCGTGCGCCGATCATGCGGACGCTCCCGCCGACACTGCGTCGGCCTCGGCACGTGACGCCGCGGCGGCCCGCGCCGCCGCGGCGTCAGGCGCCTGGCGCTCGGCCGCCCGCGCGAGCAGGCCGCGCAGCGAATCGTCCTCGCCCTCGGCGTCGCGGCCGCGCGCGTCGGTGCGCGCCAGCACCGGCAGCGGATCGATCGATCGCCAGGCCGGCATCGAGGCGAGCAGACTGGTGAGCAGCACCCCGCCGCGCAGCAGCCAGACCACGTAGCCGATCGACAGCGAGGTGGTGATCGCCGCGGTCGAAGCGACCAGCGCGCCGCGAACCTCGAAGGAAGCGGCGGCGTCCTCGCGCACGCGGGTGAGCGCCTCCCGGAAGTCGGCTTGCCGCAGTGCGGCGACCGGCGACCAGGGCCGTGACGGCTCGCCCACCGAACCCGACCCCGCGATCGGCGACGACCGCAGGGCCGGCTGCATCGCGGCACCGACCTCGGTCCGCACGCGCGCCGAGCGCTCGCGAACGTCCGCGGCTTCGCTCAACCGGAACGGCGACGGGTCCGCCGAAAGTCGCAGCACGGCGGTGTGCCGATCGGCGCGTATGCCCGGCGCAACGACCTCCTCGTTGCGGCCTGCAAGCGCGAGCGCAACGCCGCCGAGCTCACGGCTCGAGTGCGCGCCGCTCGCCGATCGTCCACCCCCGCCGGCCGAGGCGGCCGCCGCAGCAGGCGCCGCCCGCTCGGCACCGCCTTCACCGGCCGAGCCCGCGTCGCGCGCCGGCGCAGCGTCCGCCGGCGCGGTACCGTCGGCTCGCGCGGGTACGGGCACCGCCGCAGTCGACGCGGCCGGTGCGGACGTCGCGGCAGCGCCCGCCCGGCCGGAGGCATCGACCTTGATCCGCAGGGTCACCTCGCCCGCGGACGCGTTGTCGCCGTCGACCACCTCGAATGTCAGCGAGTGCTCTCCGGGCGAGCTGGCGACGAACGAGAGCCGGCCCGCGTTGACGTCGGCCTGCGAGAACCGATCGCCGACCGCCAGCCTCGTGCGGCCCAACTGCAACATGCCGCCCGCAGGCGCCTCCACGACCGTGTAGACGACCGCATCCGCGGCGTGGTCGACGTCGCTCGCCCGCAGCGCGGAGCGGCCCAACGCGAGACGCGCCCCGGATTGCGCCGAGATCGGGTCGGCCGCGTTCGGCCGGAGCACCGGCGCATCGTTGACCGGCTGCAGCACGATCTCGAGCTGCGCGTCGGCCTGGAGCGCGGCGTTGCCCGCATCGCGCGCCGTGAGACTCAACGTGACCGTGCCGGAGTGGTCGGCCTGCGGCTGGTAGAGCACCGAGGCGAGTGCGGCGGCGACGTCCTCGGGCGTGCCGGTGAACGACAGCGTGCTGTCGGCGGTACCGTCGCCGTCCCAGAACCTCAGGCCCTCGACGCCGGCGAGCGTGAGCCGGCCGTGGTCCACCGACAGCGTCACGCGCAGCGGCGCCGCGGTGGTGTCCGGGTCGGTCACCGACAGCGCGGTGTCGGCGCTCGGCCCGAAACGCAGCGGCGTGTCCTCGAGGCCCGCGACCGACGCCGGGAGGGTCACCACCGGCGCCTCGTTCAGGTCGGTCACCTGGACCCGGTGAACCCCTTCGACCGTCCCGCCGAGCGAATCCTGCTGACGCACGCGCAGCAGATACAGGCCATCGCCGTCCTGATCGACCGGGCGCTCGAA
>JBIKMO010000317.1:0-5077 GCA_044359175.1 Burkholderiaceae bacterium
CCGGCTTCGCCGCGCGCGTGACATCGTGCTTGTTGCGGTTTCCGGACCCGCGCTACGCTCCTGGCACCGGCGTCCGAGCGGCGCCACGATTGACCGAGGGTCGCAGGCATGCAGTTGCTGGATCACTATCAGGAAGAAGGCTACGTCATCGTTCCCGACCTGATTCCCCATGCCAGGATCGACCACCTGGTGGACCGGTTGGAACACTTCAAGCGCATGCGCCGCCCGTTCTGGTCAGAGAGCATCCATCAGTGGATCCTGCCGGAGCTGGACGAGCGCGGGTTCATGACGCAGTCGATGGAGAACTTCACGCGCCTGTGGCTCTCGGGCGGGCTGAACGCAGCCGGCAACGACGTGCTGCTCGGCCACGAGATCAACGATGTGATGAAGACCCTCCAGCCGGAGTACGGCGCGTTCGTGCACTGGTTGAACCACTTCTTCGACCGCTCCACCGGATCGATCGACCACATCGATCACTGGTACCTCGACACCGACCCCCCGGGCAAGCTGATCGGCGCCTGGATCGCGCTCGAGGACATCCATCCGGACGCGGGGCCGTTCCGCTTCTTTCCGCGCAGCCACCGGATGCCCGAGGTGCAGGGGCTCTGGGACATGGACCACGTTGCCTTCGTCAAGCACTGCACCGCGCTGTGCGAACGCCTGGACGCCCAGGGCCTGGGCAAGCTCGCGATCATCCGCAAGGGTACGGTCGTGTTCTTCCATCCGTTCCTGCTGCACGGTGCGATCGAGCAGAAGGACCCCCGGTATTCGCGCAAGTCGGTCACCGGACACTACCTGCCCTACGGCTGCCTGCGCCGTGAGCGTCAGGCGCAACGCGACCCCGCCGAGCTTCGGCTCGCCAAAGAAATGAAGCAGGCTCGGCGCATTGGCGAGCACCCGGTGATGGTGTCGCACTCGTACGGGGACGAGTGGAACTTCAACTGGCGGGGCCTGCGGCAGTACGCGATCTCGCTCGCGACCGGCCCGAGGCCGATCACCATGGACATGCGCCGCCGCTCCTGGGCGAAGAGCTAGCACTGCGCAACCGCGGCGCGCGCGGCGATCTCACGCGCCGCCCGCCCCTGGCTCGTTCGCGAGACGCTGCGCGGCCATCGCACGCAGCCTCGCCCGCTGCACCTTGTCGCCGTTCGCGCCCGGGGTGATCGGGAAGGCATCGACGAACCACACGCGCACCGGCACCTTGAACCCGGCGAGCGCACGGCGGGCGTGCTCGATCACGGACTCGGGGCTCGGCATTCCGCCCGGTGTGGCGATCACGAATGCGGCGCACCGGTGCCGGCCGTCGATCTCGACCGGCACCACCTGCGCGTCGGCGACCCCAGCCGCGCGCCGCAGCGCGCTCTCGACCTCCATCGGATTGACCAGGTAGCCGCCCAGCCGCATCGCGTCGCCGCGCCGGGTCTCGAAGACGAAGCTGCCGTCGTCGCGCAGCCAGCCGACGTCGCCGGTGCGGAACCAGCCGTCGGGGTCGATCGCGGCGGCGCTCGCCTCCGGGTCGTCAAGGTAGCCGACGAAGCTCGCCCCCGACCGGATCTCGAGGTCCCCGAGCGCGCCGACGGGGAGGGTCGTTCCCCCGTCCGGATCGCGCACGCGCACCTGCGCATCGGCGCCGGCCGCCGGCCGCCCTCCGGCCTGCAACCGGGCCTCCAGCGGCGCGTCGGCGGGCTGGATCGCAAACAGTGCGTGCACCTCGCTGGAGCCGTACAGGCCGCGCATCGGCCAGCCGCGGTCGACCGCCGCCCGAGCGACCTCCGCGGCGTCGGCGCGGAAGGCAGCGAACCCGAATACGCGCAGCGACCGCAGCGACCGCTCACCGTCCGCCGCGTCGAGCATCCGGCGGGCCATCTCGTCGCTGCCGTAGACGTGGGTGATCCGCTGGGCATCGATCGTCTCGCACGCGTGGCGCGGATCGAAGGTCGGGTGCAGCACGATGGGCGAGCCCGCCCGCCAGGCGGCGAGTACGCCGGTCATGCCGAAGGTGCCGGCGAGCGGGAGCGCCACGAGCAGCCGCGCGTCGGCCGCGTCGAGCCCGTGCGCGGGGCCGACCCGCATCGCGTGCAGCGACAGCGAGCGCTGCGTGTGCATCACCAGCTTGGGGCCCCGGGTGGTGCCGGAGGTGGTGAACAGGATCGCGAGCGCCCCCGGCGAGGCGCGATCGGCAACCGCGGCGAGTGTCTCTCGATCGGGCTCGTACGCGATCGCCGGCGACCCGAGCGCCTGCACCGGCGCCCCCGCATCGGCGTCCACCAGCACGACCCGCGTCACCGACGGCACCGCCTGCGCTCGGAGGTCGGCGAGCACCGACACGAAGTCCAACGAGCCGACGCGGCGCTGGGTCACCAGCGTCGTCGCGCGCGAGCGCATCAGCAGGTCGGCGATCTCGTCGGCGCGGTACCTCGGGTTGACCGCCACCGACGCCGCGCCGAGCCGCGCCAGCGCGTGGAAGAGTTCGAGCCACTCGATGCGCGTGTCCATCCAGAGCGCGACCCGATCCCCGGCGCGCACCCCCCGTGCGTCGAGCCACGCCGCCGCGGCGCGGATGCGGCGCTCGAGTTCGCGCCAGGTCACGGTCCGATCGCGGTCGATCGCCGCGACCGCCTCGGGTCGCTCACGTGCGTGGCGCTCGATCGGTGCGCCCAGGGTGGTCTCGTCGGACAGGGTCGGCTCTCTTGCGGGTGGCGCAGCGCCGGGCGCGCGGCGATCGCAGCGTGCCCACTCGGCCCGCCGATCATAGGAGTGCGCGCCGTACCCGACCACCGGCCGTTCCAAGTCTGGCCCCCGGCCGTGACCGGAACGGACGGCGCCGTGCGAGCGCGGCGGCGCTCGCGCCCGGATCGCAGCGTCGCGCAGCGCAGTTCCGTGCCGCCGCCCGCGCCGTGGACACCGACGACCGGCTCGGCCTATCCTCGCGTGCCGCGCAGGAGACGACGATGCTTTCGAAGGCGGACAACGAGCTGCTCTGCCGGGTCGGACCGGGCACGCCGATGGGCGCGGTGTTCCGTCGCTTCTGGAACCCGATCTGCATGTCCGATCAGGTGCCCGCGGTGGACGGCACGCCCACGCGGCTCGAGATCCTCGGCGAGCGGCTGGTGCTGTTCCGCGGCACCGACGGACGGCTCGGGCTGCTGGACGAAGGCTGCCTGCACCGGGGGGCGTCGCTCGCGCTGGGCCGCGTCGAGGACGGCGGGATCCGCTGCCTCTTCCACGGCTGGAAGTTCGACGCCGACGGCACCGTGCTGGAGACGCCCAACCACCGCGACCCGCGGCTGCGCCAGCGCGTTCGCGCCCCCGCCTACCCGGTGCGCGAAGCCGGCGGCTTCGCGTGGGCGTACATGGGCCCGCCCGAGCGCCAGCCGCCGTTTCCGCAGTGGCGGTATTTCGACTTGCCGAGCGCACACGTGCGTACCGTACGGCTGTACGCGAACGTCAACTACATGCAGCAGCTCGAGGGCGGCACCGACACCTCGCACGTCGGCATCCTGCACTCGAACGTCGCGCGGCCGGCGTGGATGACCGGCGAGTTCCGCGCAAACGACGATGCGGACAACCCAGCCACCCTCGCCACGGGCGATCTGGCGCCCGAGCTCGACGTCGAGGACACGGAATTCGGATTCCACTACGCGGCGATCCGCGAGCTGCCGGCCGGTGCCGACGGCGAACGGCCGTCCAAGCACAACGTCCGGGTGGTGCCGGTGATCATGCCGTCGACGCGCATCATTCCCGCGCCCGCGATGCAGTACCTGATCTTCGAGATCCCGGTGAACGACAGGCGGACGGTCACCTTCGGGGCGACCTACCGCCTCGACGGCGGGCCGATCGACGTGTGGAAGCTCAACGAGCTCGGCGGCCGGCACCAGACCCACTTGCTGTGCCCGACCACGTTCGAGTACCTGGGCACGTGGGACGACCGCTTCGGCCAGGATCGCGACGCGATGAAGACCGGCTGGAGCGGCATCCATGGGGTAGCGATGGAGGATCTCGCGATCTCGATGTCGCAAGGGCCGATCGCCGACCGCAGCCGCGAGGTGCTGGTCGCGGCCGACAAGGCGGTGGTTCGCGCGCGCCGGCAGCTGCTGGAGTCCGCGCGCCGCATCGCCGCCGGCGACGATCCGATCGGCGTCGACGCCGACGTGTCCCGGCTGATCGCGATCGACGAGAACACCCCGCGCGACGCGCGCTGGCAGGCGCTGGTGCCGGGCCACCGGGCCGCGGCGCACACGATGCCCCCCGAAGAGGCCTGATCGATGACCACATCCCGACTCCGCCGTGCGTTCGCCCTGTCAGCCGCGCTCGCCGCCGCGACCCTCGCCGCCCCAACCGCGTTCGCGCAGGCCTGGCCGTCCAAGCCGATCCGCTGGATCATTCCGTTCCCGCCCGGAGGCCCTGCGGACATCAACGCGCGGATGATCGCGCCGCGACTGGCCGAGCGCCTCGGGCAGCCGGTGATCATCGACAACCGCCCCGGCGCGGCGAGCAACATCGGCTACGAAGCGGCCGCGAAGGCCACGCCGGACGGCTACACGATGGTGATGGGTGTGGCCGGCCTGGTCACCAACCCGCACCTGTACAAGCTGTCGTTCGACCCGCTGAAGGACCTGGTCGGCATCGCGCAGCTGGTCACGATCCAGATCGTACTGGTCGCGCATCCGTCGTTCGCGCCGAACACGCTCGGCGAGGCGATCGCCGCCGCGCGTGCGAAGCCCGACACGGTGCGCTGCGCTTGGGGAGCCTCCACCGTGCTGCAGCTCGCCTGCGAGACCATCCGGCTCGACGGCAAGGCTCCGGTCACCGTAGTCGCCTACAAGGGTTCGGCTCCGGCGATGACCGACCTGCTCGGTGGCCATGTCGACATGATGTTCGACGTGCCCAACAGCGCCGCCCAGCACGTGCGCACCGGCAAGCTGAAGGTGCTCGCGACCACCAACCGCACCCGCGGCCAGCAGCCGTTTCCGGACGCGCCCTCGGCCAGCGAGACGATTCCCGGCTTCGAGATGACCACCTGGCAGGGGCTGTTCGTCCCCGCGGGTACGCCGCGAGAGATCGTCGATCGGCTGAA
>JBIKMO010000318.1:0-5076 GCA_044359175.1 Burkholderiaceae bacterium
CCTGGTCGACCCGGCCACCGACCCGTGGCGCGACCCGACCGACGACGAGCGGGCGGGTGGCTCGTTGCGGCCGCAACCGTACCGGATCCTGAGGCCGGAGGACCTGGACGCGACCGCCGGGCACGCGCCGCCCGCGCGGCCTCTCGCCCTGTGTCTGGACAACGCCGAGGATCCGATGGTGCACGCCGCGTGGCTCGACCGGGTCGCGATGGTGGTGCTGGCGTTCCCCAAGTGGACCGACGGACGGGCCTACAGCCAGGCGCGGCTGCTGCGCGCTCGGCTGCGCTACGCCGGCGGGATCCGGGCACGCGGCGACGTCGTGCTCGACATGCTGCCGCTGCTCGTGCGTACCGGCTTCGACTCGGCGCAGCTGCGCGCCGACCAGCGCGCGGACCTCGCGCCGCGGGTGCTCGCGGGCTTCGCCGACGGCCACTACCAGGGCGACGTGCTCGAGCCGCGGCCGCGCTTCGCGCGCGGCTGACCCGGACGGGCGAAGGACGCGCGCCGGGCGCGCGAGCACGGCCCGCGGCGCGGCGGTCGGACTCGGCGGCGGCAGCGCGCGGGGCGCGCTCCGGTCGGCGGATCGTGTCGGGCTCACCGGGTGAGCCACTGCCGCGGGATACTGTGGCACCGATCGTTGGGGTGGCCTGCCCGCCGATGACCCGTCCGCCGATGACCCGTCCGTCCCCTCGTCCCGTGGAGCGCTCATGACCACGCAGGTGAAGGAAACGCTGCTGCTCGATGGCCAGAGCCTGTCGATGCACACGCATCCCCTCGAGCCCTGGTTCGACCTGGCCGGCGTTCGCTCGCCGTTCGTCTGCGCGTTCACCTGGAACCGGCGGGGCTACCACGGCGTCTGGGAAGTGGTGTCGGATCGGCTCTACCTGGTGGGGCTCTCGGGCACGTTCAGTGCGGCCGTGGAAGACCTCCACTTCAGCGAGGGCAGCGTCGCAACCCTGTTCCCCGACGCTCCCGAACGCGTCTTCGCCCACTGGTATTCGGGGAGGTTGCAGGCCGACGGGGGCGAAATCATCGAGCCGTACTCGATCCGGCGGCCGGTGGTCCGCGAGCGCACCGTGTTCATCGACGTCGAACGCGGCCGGGTCGTCGGTCGCACCGAGCGGATCAACGTGCCCGCCACCGCCGATCCGGCGGCGCTTGCGCCCGCGTCCGCGCCGCCGAGGCGGCCGTGACGCCGCGCGTCCTCCTTGCGGTCGCGGCGGTCACGTACCTGGCCCTCGGCGTGATCTGCCTGGCTCAGGTGCTGTACCGGCGGTGGCGCTCCGGTCTGCTCGGGCGGTCCTCGCGGATGCTCGAGGGCCTCGATCCGCGGCGGCGGGCACCCGGATACCGGTTCCGTGCCGCGGTGCTCGCGCCGCTGCTGACCGCCATCGGCGTCGTGCTGGCCTGGCCCGTCGCCGTCTGGATCGACGCGCGCGCGGCCTGGGCGCAGCGACGCTCGCGCATCGCAGCCCAGGCCGAACTGGCTTCGATACGGCATCCGGCCCGGGGGGTGCGGCAGGCGCACCTGCGCGAGCGCCTCAGCCGGCCGGAGATCGAGGCGCGCGAGATCGTGCTCGATCCCCTGGGTGCGGCGCCGGTCGCGCCGTTCGGGCTGCTGAACCGCCAGTGGACGTCGTTCGTCGCGTTCGAGCGACCGGGCGACACGTGGTGGTCGTTCGAGCGGGTCGGCAGGCTCCCACCCCACAACGACCAGTACCCTGACGCCGGTCGCCACGGGCGGATGCGGGGTTACACGATCGTGCGCCGGGGCAGGCCGGTGGCCAGCTTCATCTGCGAGATCACGCCGAGCCGGTGAGCGCAGCTCATCGAGGCGCTCGGTGCCACGCGTCGGATGCGAGCATCGTTCGGCGATCCTCATGGGGGGGGGCGTGCGGACGACGCGCGCATCCGCCACGCGTGCCGAGGCATCGGGGCTGGCGCAGTCTGCCGGGGCGCGCGGGCGCCTGGCCGCCGGCCCCGCTGCGAGCGGTGCTGGCGAGCTGTGCTGCAATACGTGACCGTACCGTCCCGGACGATGATCCCGACATGAACAGCAGCCGGTTCCGCGGGCGCCGCACCCTCTTGGGGGCGGGCGTCGCGCTCACGATGCCGTTGACCACCGCACGCGCGGGCACCCGCTTTCCGGAGCGCCCGATCCGGATGATCGTGCCCTGGGCCCCCGGTGGGCCGACCGACGCGCAGATGCGCGCACTGTGCGAAGCCGCTGCCCGTCGGCTGGGCCAGCCGGTGCTGGTCGAGAACCGGCCTGGTGCGGGTGGCACGCTCGGCGCGCTGCACCTCGCGCGCGAGGCGCGCCCGGACGGCTACACGCTCGGCCAGATGCCCAACGGCGTCTTCCGCCTGCCGGCGCTGACCGATCGTCCCCAGTGGGACCCGATCCGCGACTTCACCTACGTGCTGCGGCTGGTCGGCTACATGGGCGGCATCGTGGTGCGCGCCGACGCGCCCTGGCCCGACCTGGGCGCGCTGCTGGCCGAGGCGCGCGCGCATCCGGGCAAGTTCAGCTACGGCACCCCCGGGGTACTGACCTCCGACGTGCAGATGACGCAGCTCGCCCGGATGGCCGGCATCGAGTGGGTGCCGGTGCCGTTCCGGGGCGCGGCGCCCAACCTGCAGGCGCTGCTGGCGGGCGACGTCCACTTCGTGGCCGAAACCAGCGCCTGGGCCGAGATGGCGCTGCAGGGCAAGGTCAGGCCGCTGGCGCTGTGGATGCGCGAGCGCGCCGCACGATTCCCCCACGTGCCCACGCTGATCGAACTGGGCTTCCCGATCGACGGGGAGAGCAGCTACGGCATCGCCGGCCCGCGCGGCATGGATCCAGAGATCGTCGCGCGGCTGCACGACGCGTTCCGCGACGCGCTGCACGACCCGATCCACCGGGCGATGATCGCCCGCTTCGACATGCCGATCCGCTACCTGGGCACCGAGGACTACCGCGCTCACGTGGCAACCGAGAACGAGGCGGAGAAGCGGCTGATGGCGGCGATCGGCGCGCCCCGGAACTGAGCCGGGGCAGGCGACGGCCGCGGCCTCAGATCGCGTTGCGTGCGACCAGCTTCCACTCCGGCGTCAACCGCCCGAGCGAGCGCGCCTCACGGATCGTGGCGCCGTGCATCAGCCACACGACGATCTCGCCGGACGCATGCTGCCAGACCACGTCGCTGCGGGTGTCGCCGTCGAGGTCGGCGGTCGCCTCGAGCACGCGCCAGCCCGCGCCGATCGTGCCCACGCTGCGCGGCGTGAAGCCTTGCTTGGAGCCGTCCATCGACCAGATCACGACGCCCCCGTCGTTGCCCACCCACAGCAGGTCGGCGCGGCGGTTGCCGTCGTAGTCGCCCGCGCCCTCGGCGAGCGTCCACTGGGCGGGCGCAGCCGTGCCCAGGAACGCGGTGCTGCCGACGGTGTCGATGCCGGTCATCCGCCAGACCGCGACCGTGCCGCTCGCGTGTCGCCACAGCACGTCCGAGCGGCCGTCGCCGTCGTAGTCGCCGCGCGCGTCCAGGATCGCCCAGTCGGCGGGCGCGCTGCCCGGAAAGCCGGCCGCGAGCGGCCGGCCGTCGTCGCCGAGCGTCCAGATCGCGACCGTGCCTGCGGTACTGCGCCACAGCAGCTGGTTGCGCCCGGACGCGTCGTACCGGCCCTCGACGTCGATGAGGCGCCAGCCCGGCGGGGCGAACGCATGCGCACCGCCGCCGGGCGGCGACACGCATCGCCAGGCGGCCACGTCCAGCACCAGCTCGCTGATCAACGCGGTGGCGCCGCCATCGGCCCGGTAGACCGTGTCGGCGCACGAATCGCCGAACAGCGAGCCGCGCACGCTGTACGGGCGCAGCGCGAAGTGGCCGAGCTCGAGCGTGCCCAGTCGGGTCGCGCCGTTCATCCGCCAGGTCACCAGCTGGCCGGTGGTTGCGTTCCACCAGCTCAGGTCCTCGCGTCCGTCGCCGTTGGCGTCGTAGCGGCGCGCCTGCAGCGGCGCCTTGAGCACGGGTGATCCGGCGTCGGCCGCCGTCTCGGCGGCGCCGCTCGCGGCCGGCGCGGGCGCATCCGCGCAGCCTGCGCCCAGGATCGACGCGCTCAGCGCCAGCAGCGCGAGGCGCGCGCCGCCTGCCATGGCGCGGCCGGTCATCGCGTCTGGCGGCTGATCAGCCGCCACTCGGCACCGATGATCCCCAGCGATCGGGTCTGCTTGATCGTGCCGCCGTTCATCAGCCAGATCACCACTTCGCCCGCGGCGTTCTGCCAGACGATGTCGCTGCGACGGTCGCCGTCGAGATCGACCGTGCCGTCCAGCACGCGCCAGCCCGCGCCGACCGAGCCGAGCGGACGAGCGACGAACGACTGCGTCGCGAAGCTCAGCGACCAGATCACCACCTGGCCCGAGGTGTCGATCCACAGCAGGTCGGAGCGGCCGTCGCCGTCGTAGTCGCCGGCACCCTCGGCGAGCGTCCACGAGGCGGCGGGCGCCGTGCCGAAGAACGCGACGCCCGCGACGCCGTCGATCGCGGTCATCCGCCACATCGCCACGGTGCCGGCGGTGTTGCGCCACAGGATGTCGGAGCGGCCGTCGCCGTCGTAGTCGCCGCGGCCATCGACCAGGGTCCACTCGAGCGGGGCGGTCGCCGGAAAGCCGCTCGCGGTCACCGTACCGTCGGCACTCAGCGTCCAGATCGCGACCGTGCCCACCGTGTTGCGGAACAGCAGCTGGTTGCGGTCGCCGCTCGCGTAGCGTCCCTCGGCGTCGATCAGCGACCAGCCCGGCAGCTCGAACGTGAACGCGCGGCCGGTCCCCTGGCACGTGCTGCCGAGTGCGAGCAGCTCGACGATCTGGATCGTGCTGCCTCCCCGATAGACCGTGTCGGCGCACGTATCGCCGAGGGGTGCGCTGCGCAGGCTGAACGGACGCACCGCGGACGTGCCCAGCTCGCCGGTACCGGCGAGGGTCACGCCGTTCATCCGCCAGGCCAGCATGCGGCCCGTGGTGGCGCTCCACCAGGCGAGGTCCTCGCGGCCGTCGGCGTCGTTGTCCCAGGTCCGCGCCTGCGGCGGCGCCTT
>JBIKMO010000319.1:0-5070 GCA_044359175.1 Burkholderiaceae bacterium
ATCCCCTGCGAGGTCAGCCGCTCGCGGATCTGCGGGTCGCGCAGCAGCCGGGCGAGCTCCGAGTTCATCCGCGCCACGATCTCGGGCGGGGTCCTCGCCGGTGCGAGCACGCCCCACCACGCGGTCGCCTCGAAGCCGGGGACCCCGGCTTCGGCGACCGTGGGCACGTTGGGCAGCACCGGGTCGCGTGCGGCCGTGGTCACCGCCAGCGGCACGAGCGCACCACCGCGGATGTGCGGCGCGAGCAGCGCGACGCTGCCGATGGCGATCGGCACGTGCCCCGCGATCGCGTCCTGAGCGAGCGGGCCGCCGCCCTTGTAGGGCACGTGCGTGCCGGTGAAGCCGGCCTGCGCGCCCATCTGGGTCATCGCCAGGTGCGCGAGGCTGCCCGAGCCGATCGTGCCGTACTGCGGCAGGCCCTTGTTCGCCCGGGCGGCGGCGAGCAGGTCGGCGAAGCTCCTGTGCGGCTGCGCGCTCGCGTGCCCGGTGATCACCATCGCGCCGGTGGCCACCAGCATCACCGGAGCGAGATCGGCGCGGGTGTCGAACGGCAGGTTGGGGATCAGGCTGGGGTTGACCGCGTGGGTGTCGAAGACCACCACGAACGTGTAACCGTCGGGCGGCGCCTTGGCGACGAAGCCGGTGCCGATCGCACCGCTGCCGCCGGCGCGGTTCTCGACGATCACCTGCTGGCCGAGGGCCTGCGACAGCGGCGGCGCGAACACGCGCGCGAGCAGATCGGTGGTGCCGCCCGGCGGGAACGGAGACACCAGCCGGATCGGTTTCGCGGGCCAGGGATCGGACTGTGCCGAGGCGGGCGAGACCATCACCCAAGGAGCCAGCAGGACGAGCACGAGCGCGGCGAGGCCGCGGCGCGGTGAGCGATTCACGGGGCGTCTCCTCGATGACGCGGCCGCGGGGTCCGGGCCGCCCGATCGGCAGTGTACGGCCGCGCGGGCGCGCTACGGCCGTTCGAGCCCACCCCGCGGATCAGCCCGACCCAACCCTTCTGGTCGCGTGCCATCCGCCGGCCGAGCGCCTCGGGCGCGATCGACTCGATTTCGGTCGACGGCTCGCGGTACGCGTGGCGCAGCTCCGGGGTCGCGATGGACGAGGCCGGCTGCGTGCTGCGGCTCGATCCGGACGGCTGCACGATCCTCAGCCTGCCGGTGCCGGTGCCGGTGCCGGTGCGCTGCCCGACCAGGGTCGCGTTCGGCGGCCTCTCGCTGCGCACGCTCTGCGTGACCACGTCGCGGCGCAGGCGGCCGGCGCAGGAGCTCGGCGAGCACCCGCTGTCCGGCGCAGTGTTCTTCACCGAGGTTGAGCCCGCCGGGCTGCCCGAGGCGCGCTACCGCGGATGACCCCGCGCGGCGCGGGCACACGCCCCGCCGCGGCAGTCGATCTCGGATACGCTGCGGGCCTGCGGTGGGTCGGTTCGACGCGAGTCGCGCCCGTCGCAAGGCCCGACGCCCTGAGCCCGACGCCTGCCGCCTGACGCGATGACGTTCCTGTGGCCGGAGATGCTGTGGCTGCTGCTCGCGCTGCCGGCGTGCGCAGCCGCCTGGCCGTGGCTGATGCGCAGGCGCAAGACCGCGCTGCGCCACTCGAGCCTCGCGCTCGTGCGCGCCGGACAGGACGGCGCTGCCCACTGGCGGCGTCGGGTGCCGCCGGCGCTGCTCGCCGCCGCGCTCGCTGCGGCTCTGCTCGCCACCGCGCGCCCGACCGCGACGATCACGCTGCCGTCGCAGCAGCAGACCATCGTGATGGCGATCGACGTCTCGCTGAGCATGCGGGCACGTGACGTCACGCCCGACCGGATCACCGCCGCGCAGGCGGCGGCGCGGACGTTCGTCGAAAGCCGGCCGCCCTTCGCCCGGATCGGGCTGGTGGCCTTCGCCGGCTCGGCGCAGCTCGTGCGCCCGCCCACCGACCGGGTCCCCGAGCTGATCGAGGCGATCGATCAGCTGCAACTGCAGCGCCACACCGCGACCGGCAGTGCGCTCGCGGTGTCGCTCGCCGCGCTGTTCCCCGACCACGACCTCGAGCTGCCCGGGCTCGTCCCCGGGGTGGGCGCGCCGCGGACGGGCACGGGCGGCGAGGCGCGCGCGATCCGTGCCCGGCCGGCGGCGGTCGCACCCGGCTCGTACCGTTCCGGCGTGATCGTGCTGATGACCGACGGGCGCCGCACCACCGGCCCGGATCCGATCGAGGTTGCCCGCCACGCGGCCGATCTCGGCGTGCGGGTATTCACTGTCGGCTTCGGGTCGCGCGACCCGATGGCCGACACCGGCGAGCGCTGGTCGATGCAGGTGGTGCTCGACGAGGACACGCTGGTGCAGGTGGCCCGGATCACTCGCGGCGAGTACTTCCATGCCAGCACCGGTGCCGACCTGGTGAAGGTCTACGAGCAGCTGACCGCGCGGTTCGTCATGGAGCGTGGCCGAACCGAGGTTACCGCGCTGCTCGCGGCCGGCGCGGCGCTGCTCGCGGCGCTGGCCGGGATGCTGTCGATCGCGTGGTTCGGACGGGTCGCGTGACGGCGGCGCACGGGCTGCCGGCGCACGCCTAGCCCGTGCCGGGCCGCCGCGCTGCGCGCCAGCCGCCCAGCGCCGCCTCGATCCGGCGCGCCGCGGCGAGCACGAGCGTGCGAGCATCCGCGTCCACTCTCCGTGCTCGGCGGCGGCGCGCGCGGCCACCGGGCCGAGCACGAGCGGGTACGAGGCGGCAAAGCCAAGCAGTTGCGAGCGCAACCGGTCGGCCTCCTCGAGCAGCTCGACCAGCACGGTCGAGGGCACCGGCTCCAGCCCCTCGATCGTGCCGGCGACGAACGGGTGCAGCCGCGTCGACGCGGCCGACGGGATGTCGCTGAGCGGCTAGGCCCGATGCGGGCCGCGCGCTCAGCCCGTCGGCGCGCGCCGCAGCCGCAGCAGCGCCTCGAGCAGGTAGTAGTCGGCGTACGCCAGGGGCACGTCGATCTCGACGCCGTGGGGCAGCGCGCCCACCGAGTGCCGCAGCAGGAACCCGCCGTTGGAGCCGGGCGCGGCGAGGTAGGCGGGCGAGGCGAGCGCGGCCAGCTGCTCGCGTGCGAGCGTGCGGCAGCGCCGTGCCAACGCCGCATGGGACGCGTGCATCGAGAGTTCGAGCAGCGCGCTCGCGGTGATCGCCGCGGCCGACGCGTCGCGCGGTTCGGCCGGGATGCCGGGGGCATCGAAGTCCCAGTACGGCACGCGATCGGCGGGCAGCCGGGGGTGGTCGAACAGGAAGCGGGCCATCCGCTCGGCCTGCTGCAGGTAGCGGGTGAGCCGCGTCTCGCGGTACATCATCGTGAAGCCGTACAGGCCCCAGGCCTGGCCGCGCGCCCAGGTCGAGTCGTCGGCCGCGCCCTGCACGGTGCGCCGAGCGCGCACCGCGCCGCTGACCGGGTCGAAGTCCACCAGGTGGACCGTGCCGCCGTCGGGTCGGCAGTGGTGCACGAGCGTCGCGTCGGCATGCCGCACCGCGATCTCGCGCAGGCGCGGCTCGCCGGCCTCGCGCGCCGCCCAGGCGAGCAGCTCCAGGTTCATCAGGGTGTCGACGATCACGGGGTACGTCCACGCCCCGTGGTCCCACGATCGGATCATGCCCACGCGCGGATCGAAGCGCGTGGCGAGCGCCCGGGCGCCGTTGACCAGCACCGCGCGATAGCCGGGGTCGCCGGTGAGACGAAGCCCGTTGCCGAAGCTGCAGAACAGCATGAAGCCCAGGTCGTGGTGGTCCCGGAAGTGCTGCAGCGGTTCGAGCGTGCGGGTGAAGCGGCGGGCCTGCTCGCGCCAGCCCGCCTCGCCGGTCGCCTCGTGCAGGTACCAGAGCGCGCCCGGGAAGAAGCCGCTGGTCCAGTCCTCGGGCGCCACGCGAACGAGCGCGCCGCGCTCCACGGTGCGGGGCAGCCGCGACGCGTCAGGCAGGCTCGCGAGCAGGAACGTGTACTGGCGCGCGGCGGTGGCGAGGGTCGCGTCGATGAGCGCGGCGGACGGTGCGGCGGGTTGCGCGGCCGCACGGCGAGGCACGCCGGTCGCCGCCGCAGCCGCGGCGCTGAGCGTCGCGAGTGCGGCGCGGCGTGGCAGCGCGGTGGCGGACGGCGCAGGGCGGCCCGCGGCCGCGGACCTCGGGGTGGACGCCGGGCTGCACATGCGGACACGATAGTGCGGCCCGCGGTCGCGGGGTCCGAATCCCCTGCGCGTGCGGCGTGAACCGGCAGTGCACCTGCGGCACGCCCGGTGGCGGTACGCGTCGGGCGGGCCGGTCGGGACTGCGGTCGCCGGTCGGCACGGCGGCGGGCCGCTGCTAGACTGCCGGGGTGAGTCGACCGTCCCTTCGCCGACGCCGCACGCCGGTGCGCCTGGCCGCGCTGCTCGCTCTCGTGCTCGTGCTCGTGCTGTCCGGCGTCGCGCCGTCGGTCTCGCGCGTGGTCGCGGCTGGCCTCGTGCCCGACCTGTGCACCTCCGACGGTACGCCCCACCCTGGGCAGCGCGACGCCGGGCACGGCACGGCGTGCGCACTGTGCCTGCCCCACGGCGGCAGCGACGCCGCACCGCCTCTGGCGCCGTCGGGTGCGCTGCGCGCGTGTTCGCCGGAGCATCGGTCGCCGGTCGCCGTCGACGGACCGGCGTCGCAGGCTCCGCCGCTCGTCCGGGTCCGCGGGCCGCCGCGCGCCTGAGCCGCGCGCGCCGCGCGGCGCCTCCCGGACGATCCGCGGGCCGGCGGCGGCCCGCCCACCGACCCTCCTTTCGCGGCCGTCGCGCGCTCCGCGCGTCGGCCTGGGACTCGACTCATGAAGCGTCTGATTCCGCTCGCGGCGATCGCCTTCGGCGTACTCGCCGCCTCCGCCCACGCCCAGGTCACCGTGACCGCACCCTGGGTTCGCGCCACCGTGCCGCAGCAGCAGGCCTCCGGGGCGTTCATGACCTTGGTGTCGCCGAATGGCACGCGCCTGATCGAGGCGCGCTCGCCGGTCGCCGGCGTGGTCGAGATCCACGAGATGGCGATGGACGGCAACGTGATGCGCATGCGCGCGATCACGGGGCTGGATCT
>JBIKMO010000320.1:0-5058 GCA_044359175.1 Burkholderiaceae bacterium
GGTCGGCGCGGGCGGGACCGGCGCGGGCACGACCGGCGCGGGCACGACCGGCGCGGGCACGACCGGCGCGGGCGGGACCGGCGCGGGCACGACCGGCGCGGGCGGGACCGGCGCGGGCGGGACCGGCGCGGGCGGGACCGGCGCGGGCGGGACCGGCGCGGGCACGGTCGGCGCGGGCACGACCGGCGCGGGCGCGACCGGCGCGGGCACGGTCGGCGCGGGCACGACCGGCGCGGGCGCGGTGCGACCCTGCGGCGCGGCGGCCGCGGGCGCGCCGCCGATCAGGCCGATCTGCCGCAGGGCCTGCAGCGTGAGACTCGCCTGCAGCACCGTCAGGCGCAGCAGCTCGACCCGGCTCTGATACAGGCGCTGCTCGGCGTCGAGCACGTCCAGCAGCGGGCGGTTGCCCGACAGCAGCTGCGTGCGGAACGCGTCGATCACGCGCTGATTGGCGATGAACTCCTCGCGCACCGACAGCGCTCGGCGCGACACCGCGTCGAGCGTGTTGTACGAGATCCGCAGCGCGTCCTCCAGACGCCGCTCGGCGTCGCGGATCCGGAACCGGTTCTCGTCCAGGCGCGCTGCCGCGGCGTTGGCGGCGGCCAGGTCCGAGCCGCCGCTCAGCAGGTTCCACGACAGCACCAGCATCGCGCGGGCCTCGTTGGTCGTGCCGTCGGCGCCGCTCGCGCCGCGGGTACGGTAGTTGCCCACCTCGAGTTCCAGCCGCGGCCTGAGCCGCGCCCGCGCGGCCTCGACCTCGGCCTCGATCGCGCGCTGGTTCGCGCGCAGCGAGGCGAGCCCGGGGTTCTCCGCCCGGGCCCGGGTGAGCGCCTGCTCGAGCGGGGGCAGCGACGACGGCGCGAGCACGTCGTCGGTGGGAATCGATCCGGGCACCGCACCGACGAGACGACGGTAGCTGAGCAGCGCCGACTCGAGCGAGCCGCTGGCCTCGATCACCGACGAGCGCGCATTGATCGCGCGCGCCTTCACCCGCTCGGCTTCGGCGGGGCTCGCGCCGCCGGCCTCGACCCGCGCGTTGACCTGGGCGAACAGCTTCTCGAGTTCGACCCGGTACGTGCGGGCGAAGACCGAGGCGAGCGAGAACTGCAGCACGTCCAGGTGGGCGGTCGCCGCGTCGACCGCAACCTGGTCGCGCGCCGCCGCCACGCCGGATTCGCTCGATCCGAACAGCGCGCGCTGCCGGTCGCGCTCGCTCGTCGCGCCGGCGTCGTACAGCGGCTGGCGCAGCACCAGCGACGAGTCGTCGCGGCCGTGCGTCGAACTGGCGAGGGGGGTGCCGGCGTCCGGGTCGATGCGCGCGCTCGGCCGCGAGTTCTCCATGCCGGAGGCCACGCGCAGATCGACGCGCGGGCGCAGCGCGCCGGTCGCGACGTCGATCTGGAAGCGCTGCGCGAGGCTGCGCGCCTGCGCACCCGCGAGCTCGTCGCTGATCGCGAGCGCGCGCTCGATGCTCGTGCGCACGTCGGCCTGCTCGAGCCGGGGCTGGCCGCGCATCGGCTCGAGCGTCGGGTCGACCTCCACCCGCTCCAGTCCGGCGATGTCGGACAGGCGCAGCGCGACGATCGATTCCGGCAGAGGCGGGGCGGCGAGCTGGGGCGGCGCTGCGCCGGGGGGCGATTCGGGCGCGCCCATCGCCTGCGCGTACCTCAGCCAAGAGACCGAGCGCTCGCCCGACGCGTCCGACGCCACCGCACCGGCGGCCGCCCACAGCGACGCGGCCAGCGCGAGCACGAGCGCGAGACGGCGGCCCGGCGCGCGCACCCTGCCGGCGGCACGGCGCGGTCCGGTCCACCGGCCCTGCGGCCGCGGGGTCGTGACGGATGGGGTCGAGGACGGCAAGGCGATGTCCGGACGCTCCGGCGGAAGTGGCGATGCAGCGACCGCCGAAAGGGTCGGTCGCCGCCAGAGTGTCCGATGGGTCGCGCGTCGGCCGCACGCGTCCCTGAGACCGGACCGACCTCCGGCGGCGCGGTCCGGACCGGTGGCGCGCGGCTGTGGTGACCGTGACAGACCCGGCCCGCCCGGTCGGGCCGGCGCCCCGCGGCGGCGGCGGACGGCGCCCGACCGACCGCCGCCGCGGCCGGTACGGGGCTCACGCCGCGGTCGGCACGCTCCGGAACGTCCCCTGCCCGAGCGCCACCAGCGCGCCCCGCGCATCGAGCACCTCGGCGCGCACGAACATGCTGCGCCCGGCGCGTGCGACCGTGCGCGCGACGCATGCGAACGGCGCGTGGCGGGCGGGCGCCACGTACTGCACGCTGCAGTCGACGGTCACGCAACCCTCGCCGGGACCGACGAGCGATGACGCCCCCCAGGCGGCGGTGGTGTCGATCAGCGTGAACAGCACGCCACCGTGCGGTTGCGCCGGCATCGGCCAGCACGCGGCGGTGGTCGGCGCGAGGCTCGCGCGGGCGTCGCCGCCGCCGACCGCGTCCAGGCGGATGCCGAGCGCTCGGTACAGCGGGTTGTCGTTCAGGCGGTCGAGCTCGGCGTCGGCGGCGTCCATGGTCGGATCCGGTCGGGGCCGGAGGCGCTCGTCGCGCATCGCTGGGGCCCGGCGCGAGGATAGCCGATCGTCCGCAGCGAGCGGGTCAGGGTGCGAAGCGGTTGGGCAGCTGCCGATTGCCCAGCCCGATCGGCAGGAAGTCGCTCGGGCGCGCCGAGTGGACCTCGATGCCCTGCGGGGTACGCTGGGCGATGACCAGGGCCACCCGGCCGTCGGGCGTGATGTGCATCATCGGGAGCGTGTGCCGGCCGAACCCCAGGTCGAGGAACCAGGAGGTCGTCGTTGGGGTGCGCCCGAGCGCGCCGCCCATCGTGTGCCCTCCGATCAGCCCCCTCCACGGATCGTCGAGCCCGGCGACCGCGGTGTCGTAGGTCTGCAGCAGCGTCGGGTCCTCCGGACCGCGGGTCCAGATCAGATGACGTCGGGTCGAATCGGGCAACGACGAGCCCTGTCGCAGGTGCTCGCGCAGTTCCCTCGCCTGTGCTGCGGTGATCGGCGGGGCGGCGTGGAAGAAGAGGAAACCGCCGGCCTCGGCCGCGGTTTGCAGACTGCCGAAGTGCGCCAGGGCGCCGGTGCGCTCCAGCGCGCCGATCCACGCGGCGCGAAAGCGGTTGTAGTGCGCTTGGACCTCCTCGCGCGAGGCCGCGCGCCCGGGACCCGGCGAATCGGGGTCTCGCCACACCCACGGTGCCCGGTGGTCGTCGCTCTGCTGGGGGACCGGGTAGACCCGCGTCGCGCGCGCGAGCCACGCCCGATCCTCCGTGCTGAACGCGTCGGGGTGGCGCTTGATCCAGGACACGACCGTGTTGTCCAGACCCTTGCCCAGCATGTCCGCGACCGCGCGCGCGAAGCGGTCGGTCGGAATGCCGCGTGTCATGTGCAGCGCGTAGGTGAGCGGGTCCTCGTGGTTGCCCTCGAACAGGCGAACGCTCGCCAGCCTGCCCAGCCCGAGCTCCTGAACCGCGCGCTGCGTGGCCGGATCCAGCGCCGCGATCGCCCCCGGATCGCCGCCGTCGATCGCGAGCGCCTTGACGCCGCGCAGCAGGCCGACGACGCCCGCCGGGTCGGGGCCCTTGTTGATCTCGTCGCCGAGCTGCGACAGGACCATCTGGCCCGGTTCGATCCTCTGCCCGACCATCAGGGTACGGAGTTGCTTCAGCAGGGCCGCCAGCAGGTCGCTGTTGCCGTGCACGTCCGGGATCACCGCATGATGCCGTCCGTCGGTCACCAGGCCGGTCGGCTCGTAGGCCTGGTCCGGGATCCGGGTGCCGGGCTGCAGCAGCAGCGGCGACGTCACCCGGCCGCCGCTCAGCGCGAACGGCCGCCCCTGCGCGTCGGTGACCGCCGAGGGACGGGCGCCGTCGGTCGGGGCACCGGGGTATCGGGCGCGTGCCGTGGCGAGCGCACGCAGCAGCCCCTGGATCGCCCACGGCAGGTCGGCCTCCGGCGGCGGCAGGGTACCGTCGTGAGCGAGCCGTCGGTCCTCCTGGGTGCGGCCCACGAGCCTCTGGTAGCCGTCCAGAGCCGCCTGGTAGGGGCCGCCGCGGCCGAGCATCCGCTGCAGCACGTCCGGCCCGAGCTCGGCCAGCCCTGCCTCGTCCAGACCGCGGATCACCTGAGCGAGCGACGACATCGCCACGGCGTCCGTGTCGCGATCGAACCGCTGCGTCCGCCCGCCGATGCCGAGCAGCGCGTTGCCGAGCTCCCGCGGCGCTTCGGGCCGATCGAGCCAGCCGGCGAGCTCGCCCCGCTCACGCAGGCGACCGAGCCAGGTCGCCAGCGACGACAGGTCCGGGAGGCGGTCCGGCAGCGGTTCGAACGGGCCGCCGCTCCCGGACCCGCCGGAGCGGGTCGCGGGCGCCTGCAGCTGCGGCTGCTGCAGCTGCTGCTGGACGACCCGGAGCGAGGCCGTCCCGGTGGGCGGCGCACTCACGGCAGCACGCCGGGCGACGGACGCGAGCAGCGTGCGGCTCAGCCCCGGGCTGCTGGCCAGGTCGATCAGCCAGCGGCGCTGCGCGTCGGGGGATCGCTGGTCGAGTTCCTGGCGCAGACGCGCGTCCAGCGCCCGCCGCTCGGTGGCCGACAGGCCGCCCGGCCGCTGCGCGAGCAGCTGCAGGCTCGCATCGCGCAGCGCGCCGATCTGCCCCTGCGTGGGCGGCCCGGCGGGCGGATCCAGCAGCGCCCGCAGCGCCTGCTCGCTCAGCCCGCGCAGCCGCGGCATCAGCGCCTCGGCTAACGGGCGCTGACCGCCGGCCAGGGTGGTCGCCACCCGTGGGGCGAGCGGCGGTTCGCGCGGCGCGCCCGCCGCTGCGCGCTCCGGCCCCGTGCCGGCGAGCGTTCCTCCCCGGTCCGAGGGGCCGCCGCCGGCGCCGCTCGGCCGGTTCGCCGGGGCCCCGCGCGGCGACGACGGCGTGCGCGGGGCCATGGCACCGTCGCCCACCCGCCCGCTCCCGGGCGTCGGACGCAGCACCACCTGGCCGGCCACGCCGCCGTCGCCGCGGATGCCCGTGGCCGTGATCACCTCGCCGTGC
>JBIKMO010000321.1:0-5053 GCA_044359175.1 Burkholderiaceae bacterium
CCGCCACAACCGGGCGGGCGACGTCGGGCTGATGAGCCTGTCGCAGCTCGGCATCGCGATCCCGAACTTCTGGTTCGCGATCCTGCTGATCCTGCTGTTCGCGGTGCACCTGCGCTGGTTCGCCGCCGGCGGGTTCCCGGGCTGGGAGGCGGGCGGGCTCGAGGCGCTGCGGGCATTGGTGCTGCCCGCGGTGTCGCTGGCGGTCGTGCAGGGAGCGATCCTCGCGCGGATCACCCGGTCGGCGGTGCTCGAGGTGCTGCGCGAGGATTTCGTACGCACCGCCCGCGCGAAGGGACTGTCGCGGCGCGCGGTGCTGTGGGGCCACGTGCTGCGCAACGCGATGATCCCGGTGGTCACGGTGATGGGGTTGCAGTTCGCGAACCTGCTGACCGGCACGATCGTCGTGGAGACCGTGTTCTACCTGCCCGGTCTGGGTCGGCTGATCTTCCAATCGATCTCCAACCGGGATCTGATCGTCGTGCGCAATTGCGTGATGCTGCTCGCCGCGATGGTGATCCTGGTCAACTTCGTGGTCGACCTGCTGTACGCGGCGATCGACCCCAGGCTCAAGCCCTCCGACGCATGAGCGCCGACTCCGCCGCCCCGGGCGCGACGCGTGCCGCGCTCGCGCATCCGAGCTTCGTGCTCGGCGCGGTGCTGACCGCGCTGGTCGTGCTCGCGGCGGCGCTCTCGTTGCTGTGGACGCCGTGGCCGCCGTACGAGATCGAGGTCGCGCGCAAGCTGATGCCTCCGTCCTCGGAGCACTGGCTGGGCACGGACTCGTTCGGGCGCGACGTCGCGTCGCTCTTGCTGGTGGGGGCGCGCAACTCCCTGCTGGTGGGCACGATCGCGGTCGGCATCGGGCTGGTCGCGGGCGCGGCGCTCGGACTGCTCGCCGCCGCGCGCGGCGGCTGGACCGAGGAAGGCGTGATGCGCGGCGCCGACTTCGTGTTCGCGTTCCCGGCCATCCTGTCGGCGATCATGATGAGCGCGGTGTTCGGTCCGGGCGTGGTGGTGTCCATCGTTGCGATCGGCATCTTCAACGTCCCGGTGTTCGCGCGCATCACGCGGGCGTCGGCCAACGCGGTCTGGGCGCGCGAGTTCGTTCTGGCCGCGCGGGCCGCCGGCAAGGGGCGGCTGCGGATCACGCTCGAGCACGTGCTGCCGAACGTCGCCTCGGTGCTGATCGTGCAGGGGACGATTCAGTTCGCCCTCGCGATCCTCGCGGAGGCGGCGCTCAGCTACCTGGGGTTGGGCACGCAGCCGCCGCAGCCGTCCTGGGGCCGGATGCTGAACGAGGCCCAGGCGCTGCTGTTCCAGGCGCCGCTGCTCGCGGTGTTCCCGGGCATCGCGATCGCGATCGCGGTGCTGGGGCTGAACCTGCTGGGCGACGGGCTGCGCGACCTGCTCGATCCCCGGCTCGCGCGGGCGCGATGACCGCGCCCGCCGTCGGCCCGGATGCGCCGCCGCTGCTCGCGGTCTCGGACCTGCGCGTGACGCTGCGGACCGCCCGCGGGCCGGCCGATGCGGTGCGCGGCGTGGACTTCGAGCTCGGCCGCGGCGAGGCGCTCGGTCTGATCGGCGAGTCCGGCAGCGGCAAGTCGGTGACCGCGCTCGCGCTGACCGGGCTGCTGCCCGAGCATGCGGTGGTGCGCGGCAGCGTGCGCTTCGCCGGCCGCGAGCTCGTCGGACTGCCGGACGCGTCGCTGCGCCGGCTGCGGGGCGACCGCATCGGCATGGTGTTCCAGGAGCCGATGACCTCGCTCAATCCGCTGCACACGATCGGGCGACAGGTCGCCGAGCCGCTTCGGCTGCACCGCGGGCTGGACGCCGCAGCCGCGCGGCGCGAGGCGATCGCGCTGCTGGACCGCGTCGGGATCGCCGAGGCCGCGCGCCGCGTCGATGCGTACCCGCATCAGCTGTCCGGCGGCCAGCGCCAGCGCGTGACGATCGCGATGGCGCTGGCCTGCTCGCCCGACCTGCTGATCGCCGACGAGCCGACCACCGCGCTGGACGTGACGATCCAACGTCAGATCCTCGACCTGATCGGCGATCTGGTCGAGGAGCGCGGCATGGCGCTGCTGCTGATCTCGCACGACCTGGGGGTGATCGCCGAGAACGTCGATCGCATGCTCGTGATGTACGGCGGCACCGTGGTCGAGCGCGGGCCCGCCGCCGAGGTGTTCCGCCTGCGTGCGCACCCGTACACGCAGGGGCTGTTCGCCGCGCGACCGCGGTTGGGCGGGCCGCGCGGGGCGCGGCTCGAGACCATCCCCGGGACGGTGCCGGACCTGGCCGACCTGCCCCCCGGCTGCGCGTTCGCCGAGCGCTGCGCCCGCGCGATCGACCCGTGCCGAGTCGCGCCGCCGGCCGAGGTCGAAGTCGGCGCCGGCCATCGTGCCCGCTGCCTGCGGATCGGATCGTGACCGTGCCCGTGCCCGTGCCCGTGCCCGTGCCCGACGCCGGCCCGCCGCTGCTTCGGGTGCGCGACCTGGTCAAGCGCTACGGGCTGCCGCGAACGCGGCTGCTCGGGCCGACGCCCCAGCTCACCGCGGTCGACGGCGTGAGCCTGGAGGTCACGGCGGGCCGCAGCCTGGGGGTGGTCGGCGAGTCCGGTTCCGGCAAGTCGACGCTCGCGCGCGCGGTCATGGCGCTCGAGCGGCCGACCGCCGGCACCGTGTCGCTGCTCGGCCGCGACCTCAATGCGCTGGACCCCACGGCGCTGCGGGCCGCGCGGCGCGACTTCCAGATGGTGTTCCAGGATCCGTACGGTTCGCTCGACCCCCGCCAGCGCGTCGAACGGATCGTGGCCGAACCGCTCGACGCGCTGGTGGGACTGGGCGGCGCACGGCGGCGCGAGCGCCTCCTCGAGTCGCTCGCCTCGGTCGGGCTGCGGGCGGGCGACCTCAACAAGTACCCGCACGAATTCTCCGGCGGCCAGCGGCAGCGTATCGCGATCGCGCGTGCGCTGATCACGCGACCGCGGCTGATCGTGGCCGACGAGCCGGTCAGTGCGCTCGACGTGTCGGTACGCGCCCAGGTGCTCAACCTGCTCGAGGACCTGCGCTCGAGTCACGGGGTCACCTACCTGCTGATCAGCCACGACCTGGCGGTGGTCGACCACGTGTGCGACCGGGTGGTGGTGATGTACCGCGGCAAGGTGGTCGAAGAGGGCAGCCCCCGCACGCTGTTCTCGGCAGCCGGCCATCCGTACACGCGCGCGCTGCTGGATGCGGTGCCGCGGCTGGACGATCCGCAGCGGCGGCGGCGCAGTCGGGGCGAGCGGCGAGCACCGCAGACCGCGATCGCGGCCGCGGCGTCCCCGGCGACCCCGGGCGCGGGCTGCGCGTACCGGGCGCGCTGCCCGCACGCGCTGCCCCGGTGCGTGCTGCAGGCGCCGGCGCTGCGCGCGATCGGCCCCGAGCACCATGCGGCCTGCCACGCCGCCGAGGCGGTGGCCGCCGCGCCGGGGCCGGCCGCGTGACGCGGCCGGTCAGACCACGCGCAGTACAATCCCCACGTGGGCGGCGTGCCCGAGATGCGCGTCGGCGACCCCGCCGAAGGAGATCGACATGACGTTCCTGCGAACCCTGCTGGGGCTGGTCGCCGCAGCACTGATCGTCGCGCCCGCCACCACCACGGCCCAGACCCGCGGCAAGGACGCAGTGGTGCTCGCGATGGCGCTGGAGCCCACCGGGCTCGATCCGACCACCGCCGCGGCGGCCGCGATCGGAGAGGTGGTCCACTACAACGTGCTCGAGACGCTGGTGAAGATCCGCGAGGACGGCACGATCGGCCCGCTGCTCGCCGAGCGCTGGTTCGTGTCGCCGGACGCGCGCACGTTCACCTTCGAGCTGCGGCGCGACGTGCGATTCCACAACGGCGAGCCGTTCGACGCGTCGACCGTGAAGTTCGCGCTTGAACGCGCGGCGGCCGCCGACAGCACGAACAAGGACAAGATGACCTTCTCGGCGATCGACGCGATCCGGATCACCGATCCCTACGTGGTCGCGGTCCGGCTGAAGGCGCCGAACCCGGACTTCCTGTTCCACATGGGGCTGTCGACCGCGGTGATCGTCGAGCCGAAGAGCGCGGCCACGAACGCGACCCAGCCGGTCGGCACGGGGCCGTATCGGGTCACGAACTGGATCCGCGGCTCGTCGCTCACGCTGGAGCGCTGGGATGGCTACCGTGACGTCGCCAAGGTGGCGATGCGGCGCGTGACCTGGCGCTTCATCAGCGACCCGGCCGCGCAGATCGCCGCGATCATGGCAGGCGACGTCGACGCGATGCCCCGGATCACCGGCAAGGCGGTCGAGGTGTTCCGCAAGGATCCCCGGTACCGGGTGACCGTGGGCGGCTCGCGGGCGAAGACCATCCTCGCGATCAACAACAAGCGCAAGCCGCTGGACGACGTGCGCGTGCGGCGCGCGATCTCGATGGCGATCGACCGCAAGGCGGTGATCAGCGGCGCGGCCGACGGCTTCGGGGCGCCGATCGGCAGCCACTACGTCCCCGGAGCCCTCGGTTTCGTCGACACCACCGGCATCAACCCGTACAACCCCGAGCGTGCCCGCGCACTGCTCGCCGAGGCGGGCGTCAAGCCGCCGCTGGAGCTCACGCTGAGGCTGCCGCCGCCGCCCTACGCCCGCCAGGGAGGCGAGGTGATCGCCGCGCAGCTCGCGAAGGTCGGCATCAATGCGCGGATCCAGAACGTCGAGTGGGCGCAGTGGATGTCCGGGGTCTTCACGAACAAGGACTACGATCTCACGATCATCTCGCACGTCGAGCCGCTGGACCTGGGCAACTTCGCCAAGGACAACTACTACTGGAACTACGACTCGCCGAAGTTCCGCGCACTGTTCCAGCGGATCACCAGCACCGGCGACGACGCGGAGCGCGCAAGGCTGCTCGGCGAGGCTCAGAAGATGATCGCCAACGACGCGGTCCACGCATTCCTGTACCAGCCGCAATGGGTGTCGGTGGCCAACGCGCGGCTGCGCGGATTGTGGAAGGACGTGCCGATCTTCGCGAACGACCTGGCCGCGCTGAG
>JBIKMO010000078.1:0-16753 GCA_044359175.1 Burkholderiaceae bacterium
CGCTGTGCGGCGTCAGCAGGAGGACCCGTATGGATGTCAACCGACGCGCGGCTCGCGACGGCGTGCGGGGTCGAGCCCGCCCGGTCGCCGGGGCGGCGCTCGGCGTGGCGCTCGCGCTCGGTGCGGGTCCGCTCGCGGCCCAGTCGGCCGACCGCTGGAGCGGCGCCGACAAGGCGCTGCACGTCGGAATGTCGGCGCCGTTCGGCGCCATCGGCGCGTCGCTCGCCCCGGCCGACGCGGGCACCGGGACGCGGCTGCTGTGGGGGGCGGCGCTCGGCTCGCTGCCGGGGTTGGCCAAGGAGGCCATCGACCTGCAGCGCCAGGGCGGCACCGCGTCCGCGCGCGACCTCGCAGCCAACCTGGCGGGCGCGGCGCTCGGTGCGCTCTTCGCCGACTGCTGTCTGATCCGCCCGATCGCGCGCGGCGACCGGCTCGACGGGGTGGGCGTGGAATTCCGCGTGCCGTTCTGACGGCCCGGCCTGCGCCGGCCGCCCGCCGCGGGTCAGGCGGGCGGCGGCATCAGCTGCCGGCTGTCCTTGTGACCGATCCGCCAGCCGGCTGGCGTGCGTACCAGCGCGTCGGTGCACGCGCGGATCGGGGCGAGCTCGGGCCGGGACCAGCCGCCGTCTTCGCGCGCGCTCAGGTAGGCGAGCAGCGCGAAGGTCGCGGTGGCGCGATCCGAGCCGTCGGCGCGCAGGCTCAGGTTGGTGATCACGTGCGCGGTCGCCCGGTCGGCCGGCCGTGCGGCGCAGGCCGCGCGGACCGCCCCCGGGCCGGCGAGCGGCTTGCCCTGACGCACCCACACGCCGTCGGGTGCGAAGCAGGCCGCGACCGCGTCGGGGTCGTTGGCGTCGAGCCCCGCGAAGAACGCGTGGACGAGCGAGGTGCAGGCGGCGTAGTCGTCTGCGGTCATCACAGCCCCATCTGCTCGCGGTACCACGCGTAGAACGCGCGGATCATCACCTCGGTCACCATGTAGTCCGTCGGCTCGAGGTCGCGGCCGCCCATCTCGATCACGCCGAGCGACTCCGGGTAGCCTGCCGCGCCCTCCTGCACCTGCTTGAGCATCTCGCTGTCGTCCATCGACACGAAGCCCGCCGGACCCAGCAGGTTCGCGTGCTTGAGCCTCAGCCGCTTCAGGTCCTCGGAGTCGTCTGCGAAACCGAAGTACGTGAAGACCAGCTCGTGCTCGCCGGGGCTGCGCGGGATCACGTGGCGTACCTTCAGCGAGTTCGCCTGGATGCCGATCTGCGCGGCCGGGAAGATCCATGCTCCGCCCACGCGGCTCTCGTTGAACTCGCGCACCGGCGTCACCGTCTCCATGTCGAGCAGCTGGAAGTCGCCGCGGAAGCGATTCATCTCGGACGTGGTCTCGGTGACCTTCTTGCCGCGGTTGTGCGAGATCATCACGCTGTGCTTGCCGCCCTCGGTGGGAATGCACGCACTCTCCGAGTCGGCGCGCCACAGCCCGAAGGTGATGTAGAACGTGTGCAGCAGCGTCGCGTGGTACGGGTCCTTCAGGTTCTCCAGGTACGTCTTCCAGTTGGCCGGGATCAGCTGGCGGCTGTAGCCCATCAGCACCAGCTCGCGGCCGGAGAACACGTGGTCGATCTCGGCCAGCACCTCGGGCCCGCAGTACGCCTCGAAGCTCGGCCCGTCGTGCGAGAAGCTCGCCCACACCATGCCGCCGCGGTTCACCGTGCGCAGCTTCGCGAGTCCGTGCGCATTCAGGTCGAAGTCGGCCGGCATGCCGCCCTGGCCGCGCTGGCCGCGCCGGAACGGCATGCCGACCAGCCGGCCGTCGAGCGAGTAGTTCCACTGGTGGTACGGGCAGGTGAAGTCCTTCACCCGCCCGGTGTTCTGCCAGCAGATCTGGGCCTGGCGGTGCGCGCAGCGGTTCTCGAAGACGTTGATCTCGCCCGCCGGGTTGCGGACCATGATCACCGGGCGCGTGCCGATCCACTGCCGCTTGTAGCAGCCGGGCTCGGGCACCTCGCAGGCCAGACCGACGTAGTTCCAGGTCTTGCCGGCGAAGAAGACGTCCATCTCGCGGCGGAAGATCTCCGGGTCGGTGTAGATCCAGCTCGGGATGCGGGTGTGGCCTTCCTCGGGCCAGCGCCCGGCTCGGGAAGCGAACGACTGGGCTTCGGCGGGGTCCATCGCGGCTCCGTCAGACGGGGATGATCAGCGAGTTGCGGATCCGGTAGTTGTCGATCACGCAGCAGCGGTCCTTCAGCAGGAACCCCGCCTCGGTCTCGACGATCGTGTCCAGGTAGCGACCGACCAGACTCACCACCGGCTCGCGGTCGGACAGGCTCTCGACCACCAGCACGTTCGCTTCGGCGCGGATCGTCGCGCCGTCGAGTGCGACCGGTCGCACCCCGCTCACGAAGTGGCGCAGTGCGCGGGGCTCGTAGACCGTGGTCTCGCGCAGCGCGACCACCCGGTCGCGGATCATGTTCCGGTTCTCGGCGTAGATCAGCGACAGCGGCAGCCCGGCGTCGTGGTTCTCTTTGGGCAGCACGCGGTAGCGGGCGTCCTCGGTGAAGAAGTCAGGCCAGCGTTCGAGGTCCTGCGCGTCCAGACAGGCCGCGTAGTCCTCGTAGAACTCGCGCAGCTGCGCGCGCAGCACCGCGGCCTCGGACAGCCGTCGGGTCATGCCGCCTTCCCGAGCAGCGACGCGAGGTTGCTCTCGAAGCCCTTCTGGCTACCGAGCGCGCGGATCGGCTCCTCCATGCGCTCCTGCCAGATCAGCGACTCCATCGCGATCTGCAGCGGGTGGTCCTGCACGGTCAGCGCCGAGGTGTGCTCGTCCTCGGTATGGTGGGCATGCATCACCCAGCCCGGAGCAGACAGCAGCAGGTCGCCGGCCCGCCACTCGATGCGGCGGCCGTCGACGTAGCTGTAGCCGTGGCCGCGCAGGTAGTAGTTGATCGCCGCCGAGCTGTGCCGGTGCGGGATGTGGTGGCTGCCCGGCGGCGTCGAGGACAGCGTGGCGAAGAAGCTGTGCGTGGTGCCGATGCGCCGTTCGGTGGCCGGGTTGTAGAGCACGAACAGGCGTCGGCCGTTGTACCCCATGTCGAGCTCGTTCACGCTGGGCAGGTACTCCGAGACCTTCGCCCACGGCCAGTGCAGCGCCTTCGACTCGATCACGTCGATGTCGATCAGCCACTCGTAGCCGAGCAGCCAGGCGCCGTCCTCGGTGAGCTGGCGGCGCATCGCGAGCTCGCGCGCCGGGGGCGGTCCGCCGCCCGGCGCGGCGGCCGCGGCCGGTCGCGCGTGGCGGTCCGCCGGCGGCACCGGACCGTCGAACTCCTCGACGTAGTGGACCTCGAGCTTCTCGAGCACCGGCGCGTTCGAGTACGACAGCCGAACCCACGGGCGATCGCCGTCGTTGCGATACGCGTGCACCTGCATCGACGGGACGTTCCACACGTCCTTCTCGGCGATCCGCAGCTCGCGGCCGTCGACCGTGGCGGTGCCCGCGCCCTGGATGCAGATCTCCACCATGTTGGAGTTCTTGCGCAGGTTGCGCGTGCGTTCGCCCGGGTTCACCACCGACAGCGTGACGTCGATGCCCGGGGCGAAGCCCAGCCCGGGCGCGCTCGCGCATGGGTGCGTGATCAGCGACGCGCGACGACCGTTGTCGGGCGCGGGCAGCGCGGACAGCCGCCGTGCCTCGGCGGCGATCTCCTCGCCGGGCACGACGATCGACGGCCAGGGCGTCTGGGCGCGCGGCGCGGCACCGGAGACGTCGACGAAGCGGTGGGGGGATGCGGTCACGTCGGACTCCTTCGCTCGGGCTCAGGGGTAATCGGGCCGGGCCATCTGGAACACGTCGCCGAGCGCGGCGTAGGCGGTGCCGCCCATGCGCACGATCGGGTCGGCGGCGACCGTGTCGAACCCTCCGTCGGCGTCGACCAGGTCCGCGCGCAGATGCACGCCGACCACCCGGCCGATCACCACCGAACTCACCGTGCGGCCGGTCTCGTCCGGGTCGAGGTCGACGATGCGCAGCACGCGGCACTCCAGGCTCGCCGGCGACGCGGCGACCCGGGGCGGTGCGACGACGCGGCTCGGCGCGCGTTCGAGGCCGGCGAACGCGAACTCGTCGCCGCCGTGGGGCAGCGGCGCCGAGCTCAGGTTCATGGCCGCGCCGAGCTCGCGCGACACGAAGTTGAAGACGAACTCGCCACGGGCGCGCAGGTTGGCCAACGTGTCCTTGCTCGCTCGGTCGGGGGCGCGGTTGCAGGCGAACATCACCATCGGCGGGCGCGACGAGATGCCGTTGAAGTAGGAGAACGGCGCGAGGTTCACCTCCCCCGACGGCGAGATCGAGCTGATCCAGCCGATCGGGCGCGGCGCGACGATCGCGTTGAACAGCGTCGGCGGCATCGCCGGGGGTTCGAGGAATACGGTCGGTCGGGGTGGCACCGAAGGCACTTCGGGCGAAGGTGGCCTCGCCGCATCCGGGGGGTCGTGGGGTGTCACGCAGGCTGTCTCCCGCCAGCCCCGTCGCGAGCCGCGCAGCGCATCGCGCGTCCGCGACCCCGCACTCGCCGAGCCGTCCGGGGGTGGCGCTCAGGCAGTGTGCCCACAAACCCTCCCGACCGACAATAGCGCCGTCCCGCCGCGGCGGTGCACGGCCCGGGATTCGGAACCCGAGGGTCCGTCCGTTCCACGCGTTGCGCAGCAACGCGGTGTCGCGCAGTGCGCGCGCTTGCTGTGACCGCACCCGCGTGTTCGAATCCGAGCGCGCCGCCGTCGGAGACCGGCGGCGCGCCGGGCCCGCGCCCCGGCCGATCCCAGACTTCGACATCCGCAACGCACGGAGCCCCCATGCACCGACTCTCCCGCCTGATCCTGTCGCTCATGGCCGGCATCGCGCTGACGGCGGCGGCGCTGCCCGCGGCCGCGTGGCCGACCCGCCCGATCAAGATCATCGTGCCCAGCGGCGCCGGCTCCGGACCCGACGTGTCGATGCGGCTGATCGCGCAGCGCATCTCCAACGAGCTCAAGCAGCCGGTCATCATCGACAACAAGGTGGGCGCGGGCGGCGTCGCCGCATTGCGCGCCTTCCAGGGGCAGAAGGACGACCACACGTTCCTGATGACGATCACCAGCTCCGCCGCGGTGGCGCCGGCCACGATGAAGGCGGTCTCCGATGTCGACTACGCGCGCGACTTCGAGGCGGTGGCCGGGGTCGTGCAGACCTTCGTGATCTTCGTGACCGCGGCGAATTCGCCGGCGAACACGCTCAACGACCTGATCCGGCTCGCCCGCGAGAAGCCCGGCCAGGTGTCGATGTCGACGCCGACCGTGATGAGCCTGGCCAACCTCGCCGCCCGGCTGCTCGAGCAGCGCTCCAACGTCAAGCTCAACGTGGTGCCGTACGCGCGCTCGCCCGAGGCGCTCGGCGCGGTGTCGACCGGGCAGGTGGACTTCCACTCGGACGCGATCTCGGTGCCGATGCCGCTGGTGCGCGGCGGGCGCCTGAAGGTCCTCGCGGTGCTGTCGCCCACCCGGATGCCGGGGATGGAGGCCTATCCTCTGGGCAACGAGACCCTCCCGGGCTTCGACGGCGTCGGTCGCTTCGGCCTGGTCGCGCAGAAGGACACGCCGCGCCAGATCATCGAGACGATGGCGCGCGCGACGGTCGAGGCCGGCAAGGATCCCGAGGTCATCGCCAAGATCGGCGAGCTCGGCTTCTATCCGCTGACCGCGAACCCTGCCGAATTCAGGGCGTTCCTGCGCCAGGAGGCCGACCTGTGGGCGCGCGTGATCAAGGAGGCCGGAATTGCCATGGAGTGAGCGCGGCGGTGCGGTCGTCGTGACCGGCGGCGGGCGCGGGATCGGCGCGCGCGTCGCCGTGCGCGCCGCGCAAGCCGGCTCGGATGTCGCGATCCTGTACCAGAGCCGGGAGGACACCGCGCGCGATACGGTGGGCCGGATCGAGGCGCTGGGCGTGCGCGGGCTCGCGATTCGCGCAGACGTGTCGGTCGAGGCCGACGTCGTCCGTGCGTTCGAGGAGGTCGACCGCGCCTTCGGCGGGCTGCGTGCGCTGGTCAACAACGCGGCCTCCAACGGCGGGCGGTCGTTCGTGCGCGAGGTCACGCTCGAGCATCTCGACCGTGCGTTCCGCACCAACGCCTACGGCGCGTTCCTGTGCAGCCGCGAGGCGATCCGTCGGATGTCGGTGCGCAGCGGCGGGCGTGGCGGCGCGATCGTCAACGTGTCCTCGGGCGCATCGCGGCTGGGCAGCCCCGGCGTGTGGGTCCACTACGCGGCGTCGAAGGCCGCGGTCGAGACGATGTCGATCGGACTGTCGAAGGAACTCGCCGACGACGCGATCCGCGTGAACGTCGTGCGCTGCGGCGTGATCGACACCGAGGTGCACGCGCGCCACGGCGAGGATCGCGTGCGTGCGCTGATGGCGCAGGTGCCGATGAAGCGGATGGGCACGCCGGATGAGGTCGCGGCGGCGGTGCTGTGGCTGCTGTCCGACGAGGCCTCGTACGTGACCGGCGCGGTGCTCGACGTGGCCGGCGGGCTCTGAGCTCGGGCGCGATGCCGTCCCGGCGAACGCTCCTCTCGATCGAATCACGCTCCCACACGAGGCAATCCCCATGAGACTCGCGAGCTTCGCGACGGCCGACGGCCGTCGTTCGTTCGGTGAGGTCCGCCCGGACGGCGCGATCGCCGAGCTGGCCGACGGCGAGGTGAGCACGCTGCGCGAAGCGCTCGTCCGCTGGGGCCTGGACGGTCTGCGGCGGCGCGCGGCAGGCGCGCCGGCGAACGTGCCGGCCGGTACCTTCACCTGGCTGCAGCCGGTCACCGATCCGGACAAGATCCTGTGCGTCGGGCTGAACTACCGGCGGCACGCGCAGGAGGCCGGCATGCCGATTCCCGAGTACCCGTCGATGTTCGTGCGGTTTGCGGGTTCGCAGGTGGGCCACGAGACGCCCACGCTCGCGCCGCGCGCCTCGGAGAAGTACGACTACGAGGCCGAGCTCGCGGTGGTGATCGGGTCGGGCGGCCGGGCGCTGTCCGAGGCCGACGCGATGGGTGCGGTCGCCGGCTACGCGTGCTTCGCCGAGAACTCGGTGCGCGACTTCCAGCGCCACGCGACGCAGGCCACGCCGGGCAAGAACTTCGAGTCGAGCGGCGCGTTCGGCCCGTGGCTGACCACGGTCGACGAGGTGCCCGATCCGGCTGCGCTCGAGGTGATCGGCCGGGTGAACGGCGAGGTGATGCAGCGCGACTCGGTCGCGAACATGATCTTCACGATCGCGCAGCTCGTGGCCTACGCGTCGCGCTTCGCGCGGCTGCTGCCCGGCGACGTGATCGTGACCGGCACGCCCGCCGGTGTGGGCAGCGCACGCAAGCCGCAACGCTGGCTGACGCCGGGCGACGTGTTCGAGGTCGAGATTCCCGGGGTGGGGCGGCTGCGCAACCCGGTGGTGGCCGAGCCCGACGCGCCGCGCTGACCGGCTCCGCCGACCGTCCAGCGGCGCCGTCCGTCGCGGGGCGTACTTCGCCGCGATCCCGCCGTCCGGGGACCCGATCGCCGTGCGGGTGCCGATCGAGGAGTGGCGTCGCCTCCACGCGCAGACCTCCGGCCGCGGCAGGGTGACGATGTTCCTGCTCGACACCCACGTGGTCTCGGAGCTGCGGTGGCCCTGGCCGGCCGGACCTCACCGGCGCCGACCCGCGTGCCGCAACCCGGGCCGCGCGGGCCGTCCGCGGCCGGCGGCAACGCGGTCGACGCGAGGGCTTCATGAGCAACGACCGTCCGAAGGCGAGCCTCGCGAAGACGCTTGCCGGTCTGACCGCGGGCGGGGCGGACGGGCCGGGGGGGACGGAGGCCCCGCCCGACTCATTCGGCGGGATACGCGACCCAGCGCAGGCCCTCGGGGCCGTCGATCCGCTGCACGCGGATCGCGCCGCCGCTCGCCTCGCGCAGCGCCGCGTGCAGTGCGGCGTCCTGCGGCACGCCGTCGGCGTGCACGCGGCCGTCGACCAGCACGACGAGGCGATCGGCGCCGAGCGCGAGCGTCAGGTCGTGCAGCACCGACACCACGGTCGCGCCGGCGCGGGCCCGCTCGCGCAGCGCGCGCGCGAGCCGGCGCTGGTGGGGGGCGTCCAGGTGCGCGGTCGGCTCGTCGAGCAGCAGCACCGGCGCGCCGGTCGCCCACGCGCGGGCGATCAGCACGCGCTGGCGCTCGCCACCGGACAGCGATGCGAGCCGCCGCCCGGCGAGGGCGTCGCAGTCGGCGTCCCGCATCGCCGCGTCGATCGCGGCGCGGTCGGTCGCAGTGGGCCCACCGAGCAGGCCGTGGTGGGGCAGCCGCCCGAGCGCGACCACGTCGCGCGTTGCGAGCTCACCGTCGGCTTCGCCGGACTGCGGCAGCCACGCGAGCGCGCGTGCGCGCGCCCGCGCCGGCCAGTCGGGCAGTGCGCGAGCCTCGAGCACGACCTGCCCGGCGTCGGGTCGCAGCCGCCCGGCCAGGGTCTCGAGCAGCGTGCTCTTGCCGGCGCCGTTCGGCCCGACGACCGCGGTCCACTCGCCGCGGCCGAATCCGACCGAGACGCGGTCCAGCACCTCGCGGCCACCTCGGCGCACCACGAGCCCGTCGGCGAGCAGCCGCGGCGGCGCGGCCGCCGCCGCGGGCTCGCGCGTCACGGCGTCGGGTGCCCCGCCGGCGGTCCAAGGCCCGCCGCCCGCCGGCACGCCCTGCGCGGCGTGCTTACCGGCGACGGGCACACCGGCGGTGTCCGGGGCGCGGGGCGCGCGCGTCGCCTCGCCGCCGGCCCGGCGGTGCAGCAGCAGCAGCAGGTAACCGCCGCCGATCGCCGCGGTGAGCAGCCCCACCGGCAGCTCGCGCGGGGCGATCAGGCTGCGCGCGGCGACGTCGGCCGCCAGCAGCAGCGTGCCGCCGGCGAGCGCCGACAGCGCGAGCAGCGGACCGTGGGTCACCGTGACCGCCCGTCGCACCAGGTGCGGCGCGGCCAGCCCCACGAACGCCACCAGCCCGGCCTGCGCGACCGCCGCGCCGGTGGCGAGGGCCATCGCCGCCACCAGCGTCGCCCGCAGCGCCGGCAGCCGCAGCCCCAGGCTCGCGGCCGCCGAGTCGCCGAGCACCAGCGCATCGAGGGTGCGGCCGAGCGCGACCGCGACCGCGGTGCAGCCGGCGAGCACGGCCGCGAGCAGCATCGCTCCGGGCCAGCCGACGAACGCGGTCGTGCCGAGCAGGAACGCCTGACGGCCGCGCAGCGTCTGCGGCGCGAACAGCGTGATCAGTTCGGCGAGTGCGGCGGCGAGCACGCCGACCACGACCCCGGCCAGCAGCAGCGTCGACGGTCGCGCGCTGCCGCCGGCGAGCAGCAGCGAGGCGGTCACCCCCGCCAGCGCCCCGGTGAAGGCGGCCGCGGCGAGCCCGAGCTGTGCGAGCGGCGCCGCTGCCGCGTAGCCCAGGGTCGCGCCGCCGGCGGCGAGGACCGCGGTCACCGCGAGCGCGGCCCCGGCGGCCGAGCCGAGCAGGTACGGGTCGGCCAGCGGGTTACGGAACAGGCCCTGTGCGATCGCGCCGGACAGCCCGAGGCACGCGCCCGTCAACAGCGCACCTGCGGTGCGCGGCGCGCGCAGGCCGGCGATCAGCGTCCAGTCGTTGCGCCAGGCGAACGACCAGCCTTCGCTGCCCGCCGCCAGTCCGGCGAGCACGAGCACGCCCGCGAGTCCCGCGAGCAGCGCGCCGAATCGCCCTGGGCTCATCGCCGCGCGCTCGGCGTGCGCGCCCGGATCGCGCTCAGGCAGTCGGCGATGGTCTCGGCGGCCTCGCCGAGTCGCGGCCCGGGGCGCACCAGCACGTCCCAGCGCTGGGGCGTCAGCCCGCAGGTGCGCCCCTCGCGCAGCGCGTCGATCGCCGCCCAGCCGGGGCGTGCGGGCATCGTCTCCAGCGCTCGCCGCGAGGCGATCACGATGCTCGGATCGGCGCGCACGACGAACTCGGGGCCGAGCTGCGGGAACGGGCCGAGCGCAGCCGGCACGACGTTGCGCAGCCCCATGCGCGCGAGCGTCTCGCCGACGAACGACGCCTCGCCCGCGGCGTGCGGTGCCTCCGACACCTCGACGTAGGTCCGTGCGCCGCGCAGCGTGGCCGGCACCCGGGCGGCGGCCGCGTCGATGCGGGCTTCGATCGACGCCCAGAGCGCGTCGGCCTCGCCGGGCCGGCCGAGCGCGGCGGCGACCGTGGTCAGCATCCGCCGTGTCTGCTCGAAGCCTTCGGGCTCGAGTGCGATCACGGTCACGCCGAGCGCCTCGAGCCGCCCGATCGCGCGCGAGGATCGCGGCGCGAGCACCAGATCGGGCCGCAGCGCGACCACCCGTTCGATCGACGTGTCCTCCAGGCCGCCGATGCGCGGCAGCGCGGCGGCCTGCGGCGGCCAGTCCGACGCGCGGTCGACCCCGACCAGCCGGTCGCACGCCTGCAGCGCGCACACGGTCTCGGTCAGCGACGGCAGCATCGTCACGATGCGTCGGGGCGGATGCGCGAGCGTCACCGCGCGGCCGCGGTCATCGACGATCACCCCCGGCGCGGCCGCGGGCGCGCCCGGGGCGGGCAGCGGTGCGCCCGCCGCGACCGTGCACGCGATCAGCCACCGGAGCACGGACCGGGCGCGCACCGCCGCCCTCAGCGCTGCGCCCAGCGCAGCGTCAGGTACACCTCGCGTCCGGGCTGGCTGTAGCCGTAGGCGGTCTCGTACGCGACGTCGGCAACGTTGTTCAGCGCCAGGCCGATCGACCAGGCGCGGTCGATCGCCCAGGCGGCGCGCAGGTCCAGCGTTGCGAAGCCGGCCATCCGCAGCTGGTTGGCCGGATCCTCGTAGCGCTCGGAAAACGCGAGCAGCGTCGCGCCCACGAGCGCCCGGCCCAGCGGTGCGTCGACACCCGCGCGCAGCGCCTCTCGCGCGCGGCGCGGCAGCAGCCGGCCCGCGTCCGGGCTGCCGTCGGTCGCGTTGCGCGGGTCCAGCCGCTCGTAGGATGCGGCGATCCGCGCATCGCCCAGGCGTCCCTCGTAGGCGAGCACCCAGCCGTCGATCCGCGTGCGCGGCACGTTCGCGGGCAGCGGTCCCGCGGGGATGTAGCCGCGGATGCGGTTGTCGACGTACGCGGCGCGAAGCGCATGCGCGCCGCTCGCGTAGCGCAGCCCGAGCTCGCCGTGACGACCCGACTCGGGTTGCAGCGTCGGATTGCCGAAGCCAGGGAAGTACAGCTGGTTGAAGCTCGGCGCGACGAAGCTCGTGCCATACGAGGCGAACGCCCGCCAGGCCGCCGCGAGGTCCCGCCCGTAGCCGACGCTGCCGGTGGTCTGCGCGCCGAACTGCGAATTGCGGTCGTGACGCAGCGCCGCCTGCCAGGCCTGCCCGGCTCCCTCGCCGACCAGTCCGATCGCCGCGGCGTCGATCGAGCGCGAGCCGGTCGCGAACGGTTCGCCAGGCCGCGAGACCTGCTGGTCGATTCGCTCGAGCAGTGCCAGCGCCACGCCCACCGGCGTGGCCACCGTGGTCTCCCAGCCGAGCTGGCGCTGCTCGGTGCGGGTCGCGCCCAGCGGGGTGAACGCGCTCGCGGTGGCGAGCGTGTCGTACACGTCGGTGGCGCGGCCGTAGGACAGCCGCGTGCGCCAGCCGTCGGCGAGCCGCCCGCTCGCGGCGAGCGACTGCACGCCGTTGCGCAGGCGGGCGCGTGAGTCGACACCCGGCCCGTCGTCGTATCGGGTCAGGCCGGCGGACTCGAGCGCCAGGCCGTCGATCCGCCAGTCCGGCGTCGCCTGCCAGCCCAGCCGCACGCTGCCCGCGGTTTGCTCGAAGCCGTCGTCGTCCGGATCGTGCAGGCCGAAGGGCACGCGCGGGTGGGTCGCCGAGAACCCTCGCGTGCGCGAGTGCCCGAGGCTCACCGCGCCGTCGAGCGGGCCGCTGCCGAACCCCAGGCCGCCGGAGAGCTCGCGGTAGCGGTGCGAGCCCACGCGCGCGTGCAGGTCGCCGCCCGCACGGTCGTGTCCGCGGCGCGTGAACACCTGCACGACGCCGCCGGCCGCCTCGCTGCCGTACACCGACGACAGCGGCCCGCGCACCACCTCGATACGCTCGATCGCGGCGAGCGGCAGGTTGTCGAACGAGGGCGTGCCGACGGTCGCCGAGCCCAGCCGCACGCCGTCGACCAGCAGCAGCGTGTGGCGCGACTCGAGTCCGCGGATGAACAGCCCCGAGGGCTTGCCGGCGCCGCCGTTGCCGCTCCACTGCAGCCCGGGCAGTCGGCCGAGCAGCTCGGTGAGCGTGCGTCCGGCCGCGCGGTCGATCTCGTCGCGTCCGATCACGGTGGTCTCGGCGACCGTGTCGGCGACCTGGGTCGGGATGCGGGACGCGGTGACGCTCACCGGTTCGAGGCTGCGCGAAGGCGAGGCGTCGGTCGGCTGGGCGGTCGCGCTGGATGCGACGAGACCGCAGGCGAGCGCAATGGCGCTGCGAAGCAGGGGGTTCATCGGACGGCGGCACTCCGGACGCTGTCCGCGCGAGCCTCCCCGCTGCGCGGACCCACGGTGCGCGGCGAGAACCGCGAACCACCCGTTGGCCGGTATCCGGGCTGACGGATCGACCCGTGCGGCCTTCCCGGAGGCTGGCCTCCAGTGGCAGCGTGCACGAGCGGGAGTGCGGTGCACTCCGTCCGCTTACCGTTGCGGGGGCAGCGCAGGTTGGGCCGATGCCGGCGGCGTCCGGCCCTCCTGCTTCCCGTTTACCCCGATCTGCCGGGCGGCGGACCAGGCACCAACCCGGCCAGGGTAACACCGGGCGTGCGCCGCGGCCAGCCGTTGCCGTGCGGCGGCGGGTGCGCGGTCGACGGCGTGGCGCGCGTCGCCGACAATGGCGCCCCACGCATTCGCCGCCGCCCATGGACCTCGCCGGACTCGGTGTCTACGCGACCGCGCTGATGGTCGCTGCGGCGTCGCCCGGGCCGGGCATCGCGGCGATCGTCGCGCGTGTGCTCGGCGGTGGCGCGCGCGGCGCGGTGGCGTTCGGACTCGGACTCGCGCTCGGTGACGTGGTCTGGCTGACCCTGGCGATCGGCGGTCTGGCGGTGCTTGCGCACACCTTCCACGCGGTCTTCGCGGCGGTGAAATGGGCGGGTGTCGCCTACCTGCTGCTGCTCGCCTGGCGGATGGCGTGCGCGCCGGCCCGCGCGAGCGGCGTGGTGGCGGACGTGCGCGGCGACCGTGCGGCCACGCGGTTCGCCGCCGGGTTCGCGCTCACGCTGGGCAATCCGAAGGTGATGGTGTTCTACGTTGCGCTGTTGCCCACGATCGTCGATCTCCCGCGGGTCGGCTGGCTCGGCTGGGCCGAGCTGGTCGCGGTCACGCTCGCCGTGCTCGCGGTGGTGCTCGGCGCGTGGATCGCGCTGGCAGCGCGCGCGCGCCGGCTGTTCGCGAGTCCGCGGGCGCTGCGCTGGCTGAACCGCGGCTCGGCGGTCGCGATGACCGGCGTCGCCGCCTGGGTGGCTTCGCGCTGAGCGGCCGGCCCGCCGAACACCGCGAGCGCAGCCTGCGCGTCCGGCTCGCCGAGCACCGCGGTCAGCCGCGTGGACGGATCGACGCAGGTGGCGCGCAGCATCGTGGCCCCGATGCTGGCCAGCCCGCGGTAGCGTCGCGCGATCGCGAGCGGAACGCCGCCGGCCCGCGCGCGCTCGTGCAGCGCACGCAGGTGCGCGTCGCCGAACGCGGGCCAGGGTGCGTCCTGCGCGTTCGCGTGCACCTCGCCGATCGGCGCGATCACCCGTTCCAGGCGCGCCCCGTCCAGCAGCGGGCGCAGCCAACGATGCACGTGCAGCAGCAGCAGCGCGCCGATATGGATGCCGTCGGCGTCCGGGTCGGTGAGCAGCAGCACGCGCTCGTAGCGCAGCGGGCCCAGCGTGCAGCGCTCGCCGGGCTCCAGTCCGAGCGCCTGCGCGAACGCGCGCAGGAACGGGTCGGCGGCGACGCGCGCGGGTGGGGCGCGGTGCCCTGCGAGCGGCATGCCCTGCAGCGGCAGCACCGCCTGGCGCAGCGGATCGCGTACGGCGAGCACCGCGGCCGCGGCGCTCGAGCCCTCGACGACGAACAGCTCGGCGCCCGAGTCGGGACCGTGCAGCAGGCAGTCGGCGAGTCGGGTGGGTCGGGACCAGCGATGCATCGGTGTTCTCCAGGGCGATGAACCGACAGCGTCGCGCGCCGCAGGCTCACCAGACGAGCCGGTGGCCGATCTCGGCCGTGGTTTGCGCCTCTCGCGCCCGCCGAGGCACAATCGCGCCCGCCTTCGCCCGCCCACCGCCATGGACCCACCGATCGCCTTCAGCACCGCCTTCACCGTCGAGTGGGGCGACTGCGATCCCGCGCGGATCGTCTTCTATCCGCACTACTTCTATTGGTTCGATACGACGTTCCAGCATTGGCTGCGGTGCGCCGGGCTGTCGCAGGCGGTGCTCACCGAGCGCTATGGCGTGGTCGGCACGCCGATCCTCGAGGCCCACGCGAAGTTCCTGGTCGCATCGACCGATGGCGACCGGCTCGAGGCGCAGGCGCGCATCGAGCGGTTCGGCCCGAAGCGCTTTCGCATCGACTACCGTCTCACCCGTTCGGGCGCGCTGCTGGTCGAGGGCTGGGAGGTGCGCGCGTGGGTCGCGAAGGTGGGCGACCGATTGCGCTCGCTGCCGATCCCGGCCGAGTTCGGCGAGGCGCTCGCCAAGGTCTCGGTCGACGAGGTGCAGCCGATCCGGGTGCCTGCGGATCGGCCGTATTGGTGACCGGCCGGGCGCCGACGTGTCCGATCCCTTCGTGCTCGCGCAGCGCCTGCTGCCCAAGCGACTGATCACCGAGGCCGCCGGGCGCGCGGCGTCGGCGCGCGGCGGTCGCTGGACCACCGCGGCGATCCGCCGATTCGTCGCGCGCTACCGGGTCGACATGGCGGAGGCGGCCGACCCGCGGATCGAGTCGTATCCGACCTTCAACGCATTCTTCACCCGCGCGCTGCGCGACGGGGCGCGGCCGCTGGCCGACGCTGACTGGGTCTGTCCGGTCGACGGCGCGATCAGCCAGTTCGGGGCGATCCGCGGCGACCGGCTGGTCCAGGCCAAGGGCCACGACTACTCGACGCTCGCGCTGCTCGGCGGCGACGCGGACCTCGCCCGCGCCTTCGAGGCCGGATCGTTCGCGACGCTGTACCTGAGCCCGCGCGACTACCACCGCATCCACATGCCGTGCGCCGGCGCGCTGCGCCGGATGTCGCACGTGCCGGGCAGCCTGTACTCGGTCAACCCGGCCACCGCGCGCGCGATCCCGGGCCTGTTCGCGCGCAACGAGCGCGTGATCTGCGCGTTCGACACCGCGCACGGGCCGCTGGCGCTGGTGCTGGTCGGTGCGACCGTCGTGGGCAGCGTGCAGACCGTCTGGCACGGCGTGGTCACGCCGCCGCGCAGTCGCGGCGTGCGCGAGTGGCGCTACGAGCCCGGCCGCGTGCGCCTGGAGCGTGGTGCCGAGATGGGGCGCTTCCTGCTCGGTTCGACCGTGATCGTGCTGTGGCCGGCGATGCGGCTGCGGTTCGACCCGTCGTGGGCGGCGGGCGGCGCGATCCGTCTGGGCGAGCCGATGGCCTCGCGCGTCGCCGACTGAGCGTGGCGTCGGTCGCCGCGCGCGCCGTGCGGGCCGTCGGTCGCACGAGCACCGGAGACACGAAAATCCCTTGAAAAAGGCGCCACCGCGCGCGCCTTCGTGATTAGAATCGCGCAGCGTCACCGACGCGACGGCACATCGGATGCGCAACGCGCCGCCGTCATCCCTTCAGCCCACTTCCACAGGAAGATCCATGGCCACCACGACCAAGAAAGCCGCGAAGACCCCTGCGAAGAAACCCGCCGCGAAGGCACCCGCCGCGAAGAAGGCGCCCGCGAAGGCCGCCCCGAAGGCCGCGAAGGCCGCCCCGAAGGCCGCCGAGCCGATGAAGCCGATCGCCGCGCCGCTGACCAAGCAGGGCCTGGTGGCGGCGGTCGCCGAGCGCGCCGCGGCCGACGCGCGGACCGTGAAGGCGGTGATCGCGAGCCTCGAGCAGACCATCCTCGCGTCGCTGCATCGCAAGGGCGCGCGCATGTTCACGTGGCCCGGCTTGTTCAAGGCGACGACCGTCATCGTCCCGGCCAAACCCGCGCGCAAGGGCATCAATCCGTTCACGAAGGCCGAGCAGATGTTCGCCGCCAAGCCCGCGAGCACCAAGGTCAAGGTGCGGGTGCTGAAGAAGGCGCAGGAGGCGGTCAAGTAAGTGAGGTCTCGCGTCCCGCGGCGGTCGGCGATGCCGGCGGGTGCGGCTTGCGGGTGACGAAGACCTCGAGGAACTCGCCATCGATGCCCAACCGACGGTCGCGCGTCAGGTGCGTGACCGTCGGGGCGCCGCACCAGTGCGCGAGCAGCGACTCGAAGTCGTCGCCATAGTCCCAGGTGACCAGCACGCGGCCGTCGCCGACCGGATTGCCGTGGTAGACGGCCTCCGCCACCGGTCGGGCTGCACCGTCGACGATCTCCACGCGCGGCCGGCTGCGGCGCAGGCCGCGGTGTTTCGGCACGGTGAAGACATGCGCGCCGCCCGGGCGCAGCACGCGCAGGATCTCGCGCGCCGCGACGTCCGGGCGCAGCACGTGTTCGAACACGTCCTGGGTGACCATCAGATCCAGGCTCGC
>JBIKMO010000079.1:0-16748 GCA_044359175.1 Burkholderiaceae bacterium
GCATGGGGCTTCTTCAATCGGCTGGTGCCGTCGGAGGCGCTGCTCGGCGACGCGCGCCGGCTCGCTGCAGACCTGGCCGACGGGCCGACCTTCGCGCACGGCGTCACGAAGACGATGCTGCACCAGGAGTGGTCGATGACCGTCGAGCAGGCGATCGAGGCCGAGGCGCAGGCGCAGGCGATCTGCATGCAGACCCGCGACTTCGAGCGCGCGTACCAGGCGTTCGTCGCGAAGCAGCGCCCGCGCTTCGAGGGCGACTGACGCAGCCGCCCTCGGCCGATCCGCGACCGCCGGTCACCGTCCGGAGCCGCCCATGAGCGACACCCGCTACCTCGATCTGCCGTTCTTCGAGCCTCGCCACGCGGCGCTCGCCGCCTCGCTCGACGCCTGGGCGGCGCGTACCGCGCCAGGCATCGACGCCACGGACACCGACACGGCCTGCCGCGCCTGGGTGCGCGCGCTCGGCCAGGCCGGATGGCTGCGCTACGCGGTGCCGGCAGCGCACGGCGGCGCGCTGCCGGTGCTGGAGTCCCGCTCGCTGTGCCTGGTGCGCGAGACGCTTGCGCGACACGACGGTCTGGCCGACTTCGCGTTCGCGATGCAGGGGTTGGGCAGCGGCCCGATCACGCTCGCCGGCAGCGATGCGCTGCGGGCGCACTGGCTGCCGCGGGTCGCCCGCGGCGAGGCGATCGCCGCGTTCGCACTGTCCGAGCCGCAGGCCGGATCGGACGTCGCCGCGATGACCACCCGCGCGCGCCGCGACGGGGACCACTGGGTGCTCGATGGCCGCAAGACCTGGATCTCCAACGGCGGCATCGCCGACTTCTACGTGACCTTCGCACGCACCTCGGACGTCGACGGTCCCGCGGGCGGGGCACGCGGCATCTCGGCGTTCCTGGTCGAGGCGGGTACCCCCGGGCTGGCGATCGCGGAGCGCATCGACGTGATCGCGCCGCACCCGCTTGCGACGCTCGCCTTCGACGGCTGCCGCGTCGCGGACACGAACCGGCTGGGTGAGATCGGCGCGGGATTCAAGCTCGCGATGTCGAACCTGGACATCTTCCGCGCCTCGGTCGCGGGGGCCGCGCTCGGCTTCGCGCGGCACGCACTGGACGAGGCGCTCGCGCACGCGCGTACGCGCCGGATGTTCGGCGGCACCCTCGCCGACTTCCAGCTGACCCAGGCCGCGCTCGCCGACATGGCGACCGCGATCGACGCCTCGATGCTGCTCACCTACCGCGCGGCGTGGCTGCGCGACAGCGCGGTCGCGCGCGGCGCCGCCGAGCGCCAGACACGCGAGGCGGCGATGGCGAAGCTCGTCGCGACCGAGTCGGCGCAGCAGGTGATCGACCGCGCGGTGCAGTTGTTCGGCGGCCTAGGCGTGCGCCGCGGCACGGCGGTCGAGGCGCTGTACCGCGAGATCCGCGCCCTGCGCATCTACGAGGGCGCCACCGAGGTCCAGAAGCTGATCATCGGACGCGAGCTGCTGAAGTCCGGCGCGTAGCCGTCCGCGCCGCGTCCAGCCCCGCCGTCACCGGAGGATGCGATGTTCCCCAGCGCCCACGTCGACACCTTCTGCCGCGATCACCTGCCGCCGCCGGCGCAGTGGCCGGTGTTCCTGCTCGACCGCCCCGAGGTGCGCTACCCGCCCCGGCTGAACGCCGCGGTCGAGCTGCTGGACCGTCGGCTGACGGCCGGTGACGGCGAGCGGATCGCGCTGCGCAACGACGTTGCGGCCTGCACCTACCGCGAGCTGCAGGCCCAGGTCGACCGGATCGCGCGGGTGCTGGTCGAGGACCTGGGGCTGGTGCCCGGCAACCGCGTGCTGCTGCGCGCCGCGAACACGCCGATGCTGGCGGCGTGCTGGCTCGCGGTGGTCAAGGCCGGCCTGGTCGCGGTCGCGACCATGCCGCTGCTGCGTGCGCGCGAACTGGTGCCGGTGATCAACGCCGCACGGATCGGCGCCGCGCTGTGCGATGCGCGGCTCAGGGAAGAGCTGCTCGAGGCCCGCGCGCAGTGCCCGGGCCTGGAGCGCGTGCTCTGGTTCGACGACGGGGACGGCTCGGTCGGCGGCGCCGCGCCGGGCTCGCTCGAGGCGCGGGCGGCGACCAAGCCGCCGCACTTCGACGCGTGCGACACCGCGCAGGACGACGTCGCGCTGATCGCGTTCACCTCGGGCACCACCGGCCAGCCCAAGGGCACGATGCACTTCCATCGCGACCTGCTGGCGATGTGCGACCTGTTCCCGCGCTCGATCCTCCAGCCCGGCCCGGACGACCTGTTCTGTGGCACGCCGCCCCTCGCGTTCACGTTCGGGCTGGGCGGCCTGCTGTGCTTTCCGATGCGCGTCGGTGCATCGACGCTGCTGCTCGAACGGGCGACGCCGGACTCGCTGCTCGCGGCGATCGCCCGGCACCGCGCGACCATCCTGTTCACCGCGCCGACGTTCTATCGGCAGATGGCGATGCGCGCCCGTGAGTTCGACCTCGGCTCGCTCGCCAAGTGCGTGTCGGCCGGCGAAGTTCTGCCCGATGCGACCCGCCAGCTGTGGAAGCAGGCCACGGGGATCGAGCTGATCGACGGCATCGGCGCGACCGAGATGATCCACATCTTCATCTCGTCGGCGCCCGCGGACGTGCGACGCGGCGCGATCGGCCGGGTGGTGCCCGGCTACGAGGCCCGGGTGGTCGACGATGCGATGCGCCCGGTGCCGGTCGGCGAGCCCGGCCGACTCGCGGTGCGTGGTCCGACCGGATGCCGGTACCTGGCGGACCCGCGCCAGCGCGATTACGTGCGCGACGGATGGAACCTGACCGGGGACACCTTCTCGATGGACGCCGACGGGTACTTCCGCTACCACGCCCGCTCGGACGACATGATCGTCTCGGCGGGCTACAACATCGCCGGACCGGAGGTCGAGGCGGCGCTGCTCTCGCACGAGGCGGTCGCCGAGGCCGGCGTGATCGGCGTGCCGGACGAGGCGCGCGGGATGGTGGTCAAGGCCTTCGTCGTGCTCCGGCCCGGCCAGCCGGGCGACGAGGCGATGGTCCGTGCGCTGCAGGAGCACGTGAAGGCGACGATCGCTCCGTACAAGTACCCTCGGCGCATCGAGTTCCGCGACGCGCTGCCGCGCACCGAAACCGGCAAGCTGCAGCGCTTTCGCCTGCGCGAAACCTGATCAGAGCGGCGTGACGGTGACTCGAGCCTCCAGGCGCTGTTCGCCGCCCCCCAGGATCACGCCGCGCAGCGGCGTCACGTCGGTGAAGTCCCGGCCCCAGCCGAGGGTGACGAAGTCCTGGTCGCAGCGCCGGTCGTTGGTCGGATCGACGTCGATCCAGCCCTGCCCTGGGCACCACGCGGACACCCACGCGTGGGAGGCGTCCGCCCCGAGCAGCCGGGGTTGCCCCGGCGGCGGCCGGGTGACGATGTAGCCGGACACGTAGCGCGCGGGCACGCCGATCGCACGCAGGCCCGCGATCATCACGCGCGCGAAATCCTGGCACACGCCCCGCCGCTGCAGGAACACCTCGTCGAGCGGGGTGGTCACCGTGGTGGCGCCCGGCTCGAAGCCGAAGTCGCGGTGGATCCGGTGCGCGAGATCGTCGAGCGCGTCCGCGAACGGCGCACCGGGCCGGAAGCTGCGCCGCGCGTAGAGCAGCGCGCGGCGCGAGCGGGGTACGTGCGGGCTGGGCGCGAGATACTGCGCGACGGTCGCGTCGTCCGGCGCCGGGGCGTCGAGCGCGTTCCACGGCCGCCTCGCGGCGGGTGAATCCGGAGTCGCCGGCAACACGTCGACCCAGGACTCGGCGGTCACGTCGAGCGCGTCGTGCGCGCCGTGGATCGCGAACACGGTCGCGGCGTTGCCGAACCAGTCGCGGCGGGTCTCCAGCCAGTCGGGCCGCGGAACGACCTCGAGCCGGTACTCGCGCACGCGCTGCCGGGGCAGCTCGCGCGGCGCGAGGTGCGCGAGCTGCCACGACTGCGCAACCGGCGCGGCGTAGCGGTACGCGGTGTGGTGCACCACGTGCAGACGACGGCCATCCATGACGTCAGGCGACCAGCACGACCCGCTCGCGGTCGTCGGCGTGGCTGAAGAACCGCAGCGACAGCCGGTCGGAGAGCACGGCCGCGCCCGCGGCGACCGCGTCCAGCCAGTCGGCGAGCGCCGCATCGGCGCCCAGCGCGCGCGCATCCGCGTACCGCCCCAGGCTGGCGAGGATCGGCGGCACGATCCGCAGGTCGGCGCCGTCGAGATCCCGGTCGATGCGCTGGATCATCGTCTGCAGCCCCCGCACCTGGTAGGCGACCGAGCGAGGATTGGTGTCGTCGCGTACCACGAGGTCGAGCACCGGCAGCCACTCCGCGGGGCCGAGATAGCGGGACCGGTAGGTGATGGTCGAGTCGCACAGCTCGAGCAGCCAGTCGAGCCCAGCGTCGTGGCCCTCGCGCACGGCCGCGGCGACCGACGTGCACAGCGCCGACAGCCGTTCGACCCGTCGCCCGACCGACAGGAACCGCCAGCCGATGTCGCGGGTCATCCCGTCGAGCGTGAACCCCGAGGTCGTGACCAGCCCGTCGAGCGTGCGATCGAGCAGCGCCATCGCCTGCGGCAGGTCGCGGGACGCGTCGAACCCCGGGTCCTGCGGGAGCCGATTCACCGTGCGCCAGTGGTCGGCGCTCAGGCGCTCGCGGACGCCGAACGCGGTCCGCTGCACCTGGTGCAGGATCGATCGCAGCCCGCCGTCGGCGAAAACCGCCTCGAGCAGTCCAGGCTCGGCTGCGGCCTCGTCGTCGAGCAGCGCCGCCTCGCGCGCGATCGCCAGCAGCGGCGCCTGCGCCGCGCCGTCCTCGTCGGCATCGACCGAGAAGCGCGGCAGCGCGACCCGCAGCAGCCGGGCCGCGCCCTCGGCGCGCTCGCCGTAGCGACCGAGCCAGAACAGGTTCTCCGCCGCGCGCGACGACAGGTGCCCGACGTTGGCGCGCACCAGGTCGTCGGGTCCGACGGTGGCGCGCAGCAGCGTGAGCGACTGGTTGACCTGGCCGGGCGCGAGCACCCACGTGTCCTTGGAGGCGCCGCCGCGCTGCATCGAGATCACGCGGGCATCGGCGCTGCCCGCCACGCGTGCGAGCCCACCGGGCATCACCGCCCAGTGCCCGTCGCCGGTCGCCACCGCGTACACCCGCAGGCCGATCGCCCGCGAGGACAGCCGTGGCGGTCGCGCCCGGTCGTACACCGGTGCGTGCGACAGCCGAACCAGCTCCTGCGCGATCCACGCCTCCGGATGCTCGCGGATCGAGCGCAGCAGCGCGCCCGCGCGCGCGCCGTCCAGGTCCTGGCCGAACACCGGCTCGCGGCGCAGCACGGGATCGGCGGGCTTGAACACCAGGTCGTGCATCCGGGCGAGCGCGGCGTCGCGCGCAGCCGGCTCGCCGAGCCACCAGGTGGCAACCGACGGCATCGCGAGCGGCTCGCCGAGCACCCGTTCGGCGAGCCGCGGCAAGAACCCCATCATCGCGCCGGTCTCGAGCACGCCCGAGCCGATCGCGTTGGCGACCAGCACGCCGCCGCGGCGCGCGCAGTCGGTCAGACCGGCCACGCCGAGCGCGGAGTCCGAACGCAGCTCGAGCGGGTCGCAGAAATCATCGTCCTGCCGGCGCAGGATCGCGTGGACCCGCCGCAGCCCCTCGACGGTCTTCAGCCAGACCTTGCCGCCGCGCACGGTCAGGTCCGAGCCCTCGGCGAGCACCACGCCGAGGTAGCGCGCGAGCAGCGAATGCTCCGAATAGGTCTCGTTGTACGGGCCTGGGGTCAGCAGGACCGTGAGTGCCGGACCGTCGCCGCGAGGCGCGAGCCGCGCGAGCGCATCGCGCATGGTCGCGAAGAAGCCCGCGAGCCGCTGCACGTGCAGGTCGCGGAACAGCTGCGGGAAGATCCGCGAGACGATCAGCCGGTTCTGCAGCGCGTAGCCCGCACCCGAGGGCGCCTGGGTCCGATCGGCCACCACCCACCAGCGGCCGTCGGGCGATCGGGCGAGGTCGGCGGCGTACACGAACAGGGCCACGCCGCCGGCGAACGCGCTGCCGCACGCCGGCCGCTGGAACGCGCTGTGGCCGAGCACCAACCGCGCGGGCAGCAGCCCCTCGGCGACCAGCCGCTGCGGTCCGTAGAGGTCGCGCAGCAGCGCGTCGAGCAGTCGCGCGCGCTGCGCGACCGCGGCCTCGATGCCGGCCCACTGGTCGGCAGGCAGCACCAGCGGCAGCGCGTCGAGCGACCACGGTCGGTCGGCACCCTGCGGGTCGGCATAGATGTTGTAGGTGAGGCCCGCGTCGCGGACCTCGCGCTCGACCGCGGCGACCCGCTCGATGACCTGCGCGGGCGAGGCGTCGGTGAGCGCGCGGTGCAGCGCCGACCAGTGCGCCCGGGGCTCGGAGGGCGCCGAGAACATCTCGTCGTAGCGCGCCTCCGGCAGCGGGTCGGCGCCGATCGGCCGCTCAGGCACGCCGCAGGTCCAGCGTGCACGGGGACTCGGGATCGATCCTCGCCGGTGACAGGTCCATCGTGCCCGGAGTGTGGCCATGGCGGAAGAAGCGCGCCAGACGCCTCGCCTCCGCCTCGTAGGCATTGACCGGGAAGGTCTCGTGATTGCGCCCCCCGGGATGCGCCACATGATACCGGCATCCCCCGACCGCCCGCCGATTCCAGGTGTCGACCAGGTCGAAGGTGAGCGGTGCATGCACGCCGATCGTCGGGTGCAGGCAGGACGCCGGCTGCCATGCCCGGTAGCGGACCCCGGCCACCTGGACGCCGGCGCTGCCGGACGCATGCAGCGGCAGCGCGCGGCCGTTGACCGCGACCGCGTACCGGCCCTCGGCGAGACCCTCGACGCGGACCTCGATGCGCTCGAGCGACGAGTCGACGTAGCGGGCCGTGCCGCCGGCGGCGCCCTCCTCGCCCATCACCGGCCAGGGCTCGAGCGCCATCCGCAGCTCGATGCGCACGCCCTGCGCCTCGAAGTCGCCGAGGCGCGGGAAGCGGAACTCCCAGTGCGGCGCGAACCACTCGGGCTCGAACCCGAAGCCATGCGCCCGCAGGTCGTCGATCACCTCGCGCAGGTCCTCGCGCAGATGGGTTGGCAGCATGAACCGATCGTGCAGCGTGGTGCCCCACCGCGGCAGGCGCGATGGCGCGAGCGGCGAGCGCCAGAACCGCGCGACGAGCGCACGCAGCAGCAGCTGCTGCACCAGGCTCATGCGCGCATGCGGCGGCATCTCGAAGCCGCGCAGCTCGAGCAGCCCGAGCCGGCCGCTCGGCGAGTCCGGCGACCACAGCTTGTCGATGCAGAACTCCGCGCGATGGGTGTTGCCGGTCACGTCGACCAGCAGGTTGCGCAGCAGCCGGTCCACGCGCCAGGGCGGACAGCCCGCGGGTCCGTCGGACTGCAGCCTCGCCAGTTCGCCGAACGCGATCTCGAGCTCGCGCACCGAGTCGTGCCGGGCCTCGTCGACCCGCGGCGCCTGGCTGGTGGGCCCGATGAACAGCCCCGAGAACAGGTAGGACAGCGACGGGTGCGCGAGCCACCAGCCGAGCAGACTCGCCAGCAGGTCGGGGCGGCGCAGGAACGGCGAGTCGGCCGGCGTCGCTCCGCCGAGCACGACGTGGTTGCCACCCCCGGTGCCGGCGTGACGGCCGTCGAGCATGAACTTCTCGGTCGACAGCCGTGTGTGCTGCGCGGCCTCGTACAGTGCCGTGGTCTGCTCGACCAGCGCCGCCCAGCAGGCGACCGGCGCGACGTTGACTTCGATCACGCCCGGGTCCGGAGTCACCCGCAACACCGCGAGCCGCGGGTCGCGCGGCGGCTCGTAACCCTCGAAGATCACACGGACACCCGCCTCGAGCGCCGCGGCCTCGACCGCCGCGACCAGCTGCAGGTACGCGTCCAGGTGGGCGGCGGGCGGCATGAACACGTGCAGGCGACCATCGCGCGGCTCCACGCACAGCGCGGTGCGGGCAACCGCCGCGTACGCGGCGCCCGCGGCACTGCCCTGGCCGTCGCCCGGTTCGCGCCCGATCGGCTGCCGTGGGTCGGCGGCGGCGCGTGCGCCGGCGGCCTGCCGCGGCTGCGGCGCTGCGGGCTGGTCGACCGGCGCACGCGCAGGCATCGTCGCCGCGCCCGCCGGCCGGGTCGAGCCCGGGATCGCATGGCGGCCACCGGGAGCGCGCAGCGCCTCGCGGCTCGGCAGCGGCGGCAGCGGCTGGTTCGGGTCGAACGGATGCAGCCACGGGTAGTCGCTCGGCGCGACCCAGGGCAGCGAGGCGAGCGGCAGTCGGTAGCCGACCGGCGAGTCGCCCGGGGAGAGCACGCAGCGGCGTGCGCGCAGCGGCCAGTCGGTCGTCTGCCACAGCTGCACCGGCTGCGCCGTGGTCGGCGTGCCGCTCGGGCGCGGCGCGGGCGCGAGCGGCAGCACCCAGCCGACCGGCTCGCCCAGTCCGCGCTCGAACACCCGCCGCAGGCGGTCGCGCTCCATCGGATCGTCCAGCTTCGCGTCCAGCGGGTCGACATTGATCGGCAGCTGCTCCTCACGATGCAGGAAGTGCCACGGATCCTCGTAGGCCTCGAGCACGAACCCCGGGGACACTCCGAGCTGCGTGGCGATCCCGGCGGCGAGGCCGCGCGCCTGCGCCCGCAGCGTCCTCGCGTCGGGCGGCGCGCCCGGGGTGCCTGCGTCCATCACCCGCGGCTCGTGCACCAGCTCCTCGCCGTCGCGGCGCCAAAACCAGTTCAGCGACCAGCGGGGCAGCTGCTCGCCCGGATACCACTTGCCCTGGCCGTAGTGGAGGAGGCCTGCGGCGCCCGAGCGTTCGCGCAGCCGATCGAGCAGCGATTCCGCGAGCCTGCGCTTCGAGGGGCCGAGCGCCTCGGTGTTCCACTCGGCACCGTCGCGGTCGTCGACCGAGACGAACGTGGGTTCGCCGCCCTGGGTCAGCCGGACGTCGTCTGCGGTGAGCTGCGCGTCCACCCGCAGGCCGAGCGCGTCGATCGCCGCCCAGGCCGCGTCGTCGTAGGGTCGTGTGACGCGGGGTGCCTCGCGGATCCGGCGCACCGACATCTCGTGCGCGAACCGGCAGCCCGCCGGCTCGGTCAGGCCGGTCAGCGGCGCCGCGGACGCGGGCTCGGGCGCGCAGGCGATCGGCAGGTGGCCCTCGCCGGCGAGCAGGCCCGAGGTCGGGTCCAGCCCGACCCAGCCGGCCCCGGGCAGGTAGACCTCGCACCACGCGTGCAGGTCGGTGAAGTCGCGATCGGGCCCGGCCGGGCCCTCGAGCGGCTTCACGTCGGCGACCAGCTGGATCAGGTAGCCGGACACGAACCGCGCGGCGAGTCCGAGGTGGCGCAGCATCTGCACGAGCAGCCATGCCGAGTCGCGGCACGAGCCCGAGCCCAGCGCCAGCGTGGTCTCGGGCGTCTGCACCCCGGGCTCCATCCGGATCAGGTAGGCGACGTCCTGCTGCAGCCGCCGGTTCAGCTCGACCAGGAAGTCCACCGTGGGCGCGGGTTCGCGCGGCACCGCCGCGAGGCGGGCCGCGAGCCGCGGACCGGCCGGCTCGCAGGCCAGGTACGGCGCGAGCTCGGCACGTTGCCCCGGGTCGTATCCGAACGGCCAGCGCTCGGCCGACGGCTCGAGAAAGAAGTCGAACGGGTTCAGCACCGCCATCTCGGCGACCAGATCGACCTCGATGCGCAGCACGTCGGTGCGCTCGGGGAACACCGCACGGGCGAGCCAGTTCGCCTGCGGGTCCTGCTGCCAGTTCAGGAAGTGATTCCCCGGCTCGATGCGCATCGAGTAGGCGAGCACGCGCGTGCGGGCGTGCGGTGCCGGCCGCAGCCGGATCACCTGCGGACCGAGCGCGACCGGCCGGTCGTACGCGTAGTGGCTGACGTGATTCAACGCGACCTGGATCGACACCCTACCCCTCCTCGAGGATCTGCCGCCGACCTGGCGCCGAGGTCGCGAGCGGGTCGCCCGGACGCAATCCGCGTGCCACCGCGACGGTGCATCCGAGAGCACCGGCGGCGTGCACGCGCGGCCGTGCGCGCACCGCGACGCGCCGCGACGCCCCGTCGCGGCGCCCGCGCGCCGTACTCAGCCGGCATCGCGGCCAGCCACGCGCGGCGGCAGCGCGCGCAGCACGGTATCGACGTCGATCGCCGCCATGCACGGGCAGCGCGCAGCGCCGCGCGGGCAGCGCACGCAGGCCGCACGCGGCGCGAGCACCGCACGCGCGTTCGGCCCGAGCGGCCCCCAGCGCGCCGCGTCCATCCCCGGCAGGTCGACGAACAATCCCACCGTGGGGGCGCCGGAGAGCGCCGCGAGGTGCATCGGCCCGGTGCTGTTGGACAGCACTGCATCCATCCGCGGCAGCGCCGCCATCAGTGCGGCGATCGGAAAGCCTCGGGTGGCGTCGGTCACCTGCGGCAGCGCGAACAGCTCGGGCGCGGCCGCGCGCAATGCGTCGCCCTCGGCCGGCGTGCCGTTCACGATCGCGTTCACCCGCTGCGGCGGCAGCCGGCCCACCAGCTCGACGTAGCGCTCGAGCGGCCACTCCTTGCCGTTGCCGTTGGAGCGCATCTGCAGCAGCAGGTTGGCGACCCCGGGTCTGAGCGGCCAGCCCGGCGCAGGTCGGGGCGGGTCCATGGCGGCGGTCGGCTCGGCCGCGGTCGGTTCGCTCGGGCTGGCGGCCCGGGCGGGCGGGGCGGTGCCGGCGTGCGGTGCGGCGGCAGACGGATCGCGCGGACCCAGTCCCGCCAGCGGCCAGAGCGCACCGCGCGGCAGGTCGACGTCGGCGACGAACGGGGCGAGCAGCCGCAGGTCGAGCTGAGCTTCGTGCAGCGCCGAGCCCTTTCGGCGCACGAACGGGCGGTGGGTGCACCACAGCCAGTGGTACCAGCGCCGTGCGGTGCCGACCCGGATCGGAACGCGCGCGCGCGCCGCAGCCCGGGCCAACCCCCGCGACGGCAATGCGAGGATCACCGCATCCGGACGGTGCTCGCGCAGCACCCGCTCGAGGCCGTCCGGACCGTCGAACACCAGCGCGGCGTCGACGTACCGCGACGCGGCGACCACGTCGCGCGCGTAGCCGCGCACCGCGAAGGCGACGTGGCAGCCGGGCACCGCACGCTTGAGCAGACCGGCCATCGGCAGCGCGAGCGCGACGTCGCCGAGGTTGTCCTGTCGCACGATCACGAAGCGGCGGGCGTGCGAGGGGCTCACCGCACCGCCCCCCGCCCGCCGAGCGCGGCCGATCGATCGGCGGCAGTGCGACCGGCCGCGAGCGCAAGCAGCAGCCCGAAGAAGTAGCCGGTCCATCCGATGTTCAGCACCCCGTTGGCCAGGCCGGCGGCCAGGTACAGCACGATCGCCCCCCGCGTGAACCATGACCAGAACCGGTCGAACCGGGCCGCCCGCCGCCACAGCGCGGCGAGCAGTCCGAGCAGCAGCGCCACCCCGACCAGCCCGAGCTCGACGCCGACGTACAGCAGCTCGTTGTGCGGGTCGTGGTACAGCTCGAGCGTGGTCACCCCGGCGGCCGCCTGCGCGGCGCGCGCGAGCTCGCGGTACGACTCGACGCCGTGGCCCAGGATCGGCGCCTCGGCGATCATTCGCAGCGCCTGCCCCCACATCGCCAGTCGCTGTCCGCTTGCGTTGCCGACGCCGGATTCGAGCAGCGCGCTGCCGGTCGCCAGCCAGGCGCGCACTTCGGCGAAGGTGGCCGCGGCGCGGGTGGACACCACCGGCAGCCCGGCGGCCGCTGCAGCGCCGAGCGCGGCCGCCGCCACGGCCACCGCCAGCACGCCGCGGGCACCGAAGCGGCACCCGAGCAGATACGCGAGCATCGCGCCGAGCGTCAGGTAGCCGGTGCGGCCGGCCAGCAGGAACAGCACGTCGAGCACGCACAGCGCGGCCAGTCCGAGCAGCAGCCCGCGCTGCGGTGCGCTCAGGCGGTGCAGCAGCAGCAGCCCGCCCGCCCACAGGAACAGCAGCGACAGGTGGATGCTCTGGCGGATGCGGTCGCTGAACACCGGCGCGTCCAGTACCGGCCGACCCCAGGCGTCGAGCACCGGCGGGTCGAGCGTCGCGCGTGCGAACGGCAGCGGGTGCACGGCCTGCGCGAGGCTGAAGGCGAGCACCACCGCCAGCGCGATCAGCAGCGCCCGCAGCGTCGCATCGCGCCAGCGCGTCTCGGCGAGGACGGGCGCGAACACCAGCGGCATCAGCAGCACCTTGTACGAGCCGAGCTGCTCGAGCGCGACAGGCATCGGCCCCACGGTCCAGGCGAGGCTCGCCGTGTACAGCCCGAGCAGCGCGAGCGAACCGAGCACCACCGGATTGCGCAGCGCCTCGCGCCACGGCGCCGGATCGAGCGCGGCCAGCGCAATCGCGGCGAGCAGGCCGACCCCCAGGCACAGGTTGAACGGCGACTTGCCGATCGGCGCGAACAGTGCGCAGCCGACCGCCGCGCAGCCGAGCACGTCGGCCATGCGGCGGGCGGCACGCTGTCGGGCCGATTCAGGGCTCAAGCCGACGTCACCGCACCGCGCGCACCGACGCCCGCGTGCGCGAGCGCACGATCGGGCGGGGGTGACGCCGAAGGCAGGTCATGACGGGATCTCCGGGGCCAGGTCGCGCGCGCCGGTGCTCCGTCGATGATAGCCGCATTCGCGGCGCGCCCAGCGCGGCCGCGACTCGCGGCTGGATCGCCGCGATGATCTCCACACCGCCGCACCTCGGGCAGCGCCGCATGTCGATGTCGAACAGCCTTCCTGGATGAGTTGCCATGACGACGCCGTACATCCGGTGCCTTCGTCCACAGGTCGCGATGAAGACAGTGCGAAGGGAGATTCACCGAATAGGGAGAATTCCCTCCGCGATGGCTGATAGACCCGTCCAAGGGTTGAGGCCACGGCGACGCGGAAGACTGATTGCTTCATCACAAGCTGTTGTGCGCTCGATCTTGTCCACGGGGGCAGTACGTTGGATCGTGACAGTGGCTTGCGCGCTGGCGATTTCAGCCTGTGGCTCGAATACGTCCAGCGGCAGCGCTGGCCATGGCAATAGCAATGGCGATGGCGATGGCAACAGCAGTGGCAGCGGCAATGTGGATCCCGGGAGCATCGCTGCTTCGCAGATCATCCTGTCGAAGCAGGCGGCAACTGCAAACGCCGCGGTCGTCGGAATTCAGGCGAGACAACTCCCGGAGAATGTCGAGGTGCTCGCCTCGCAAGTCGTGGTGGATACTTCAGCGAACAACCTGCAATCCTCGAACCTCCAGGCGGCCCTGAACACTGAAATCGCGGTGGATCTCAACAAGAACATCCTCGGAGAGTGGGATGTTCGAAATTTCGGGGGAAGTCCCGTCTTCACCGGCTCGCTCGAGTCAGGCAAGGTGGACTTCCGGAGCGATGGCACCTTCATCGTCACGGCGGGGGGGGTTGCGATCGCCAGCGCCTGTGCACCCGGAGCCTTCATCCCCTTCGAAGTCTGGATATGTGACCAAACCCGTGGGAGGTACAGGGTGGTCGATGGCATCGTCCAGTTGAACGTCACCCAGAGAGCGGGATGGCCAATGAACGGCACCAACACGGTCGTGCTGAAGAACACGGCCAACACCGTCACGCTCTTGAGTCTTGGGGGTTACGGTGCGATCGCCCAACTTACACGGCGAGTGACTTCGTCCAAGACGTCGTCGCCGCCGCCGCCGCCGGCGACGACAACGACGATGACGAAGGCCATCGTCAGGACAGCCTTGAAGGACTAGCACGAACTTTGCCCGATGAATCGGTAGCGTCCAACAATAGCGCGGGGTTTTGGGCTTCTCTTGCTCGAGTAGGTAGCCCCCCTGAATAACGCAGAGGTCGGCTCATAGCACGGATCTCGGAGCCATACAGGGTCGCGCTGATCGCAGGAATGATGTGTGATCGGGTCGACACCCTGCGATTTGGTGAGAGCGAATCGGTGCAATCCAGGCCGGCCGTTGAGCCCGTAGTTGACGACCTGTGTTGACAGGAATTGGTGAACGTCATCAACGCGCGGCACGGGTTGATGAAGCTGGCTGCGCTCTTCGATTGGACGGTGTTCGATCGGGAGTTCGGTGCGCAGTTCGGATCGCCGACCGATCGACCCGCGGTGCCGACGCGGCGGGCGGCTGGGTTGCTGTGTCCGAAGCTCGTTGGAGCGCGCTACGACGAAGATGGGGTCGAGCGTTGGGCGACACTCCTTACCAGCGGTACTTCCTGCGGCGAGCGGTACTTCCAGCACGAGGTGCCGTGCGATCGCTCGAGCGTGGTGCGCTGGCGCCAGCGCATCCGCGAGGAAGGCGTGGAGTGGACGCTGACCGAGACGATCGAGGCGGCCAAGCGAAGCGGCACGATCAAGACCGCGAGCCTGTCGACGATCGTGGTGGACACGACGGCGCAGCCAAGGCGATCGCGCATCCGACGGACAGCCGACTGCTGAACCGCGTGCGCGAGCAGCTCGTCGACGAAGCACAGGCCAACGGGATCGAACTTCGCCAGAGCCACGCCTGAGCAGACGCGGGTAGAGCTCGCACGGTCCTTGTGCGGTCTCGAACAGCACGTCCGTGAAATACTCGGCCTGCGCGGCCACCCCGTCGTACTCGCAGCCGTGCGGCACGGCTCGAGGACCGACAACACGCACACCAAGCCCTCCTCGATGCCGTCGCGCGCGGCGATGTTGCGCGCGGCGCCCTCTTTGCGCAGCTTGGAGCTCAGGGACTCGAACGGCCGCCCGTGCTCGCGGGCCGGGGCCACCGCAGTGAGCCTTGACGCGCTCGGCGTTGGACAGCAGGAACGGCTTCACGCGGGTGCGGTCGATCTCGTGCGCCTGGAGCTGCTGCGCCATCGACCCGCCCGACATGATCGGCAGGTCGCCGCGGAACAGCACGCGGTCGAAGCACGACAGCACGCTCGCGCTGTCGGTAGAACCCGATTCCGCGGCTTCGGGCGTGACGCCGGTTGAAGCGGAACACGAACTCGTTGAGGTCATCGGGCAGATGCGCGTGCTCGATCGCGCACGAAGGCGTGCGGGGATGCGGCCGAGGCGTCGGCCAGCGGTGCGATCCGACACCGCCCGTAGCCCCTGGGCTCCCTGATCTGCACCGCGATGCCCGCCAACACCGTCTCGCCCCGACCGTTGCCGCGGCCAACACCTGGATCTCCACATCGACGTACGTCTCGTCGACCTCCACGGTGCCGACCAGGCGCTTGCGCCCCGGGTTCCGCGTCGTCAACGTCGTCGTCGAGGTCCGCGGGCCGCAGGGCCCCGCGCGCAAGGCGCTGCTCGACTCGATCGACATAGCCTGGCTGCAGGGCCTGATCGGCAAGCCGCCGCCCGAGGGGGCGGCGTCGCAGGCGAACGCGGTGAGGCTCGCGGCGCTGCCGCCGGCGACGGTGGCCGCGGTGCCGTCGACGACGCGGGTCGCGGTGCCGGCTGCAGGCGCCGCACCCGCCGCGGTGCAGGCGCCCCCCCAGCCGGCTTCGGCCTCGGGCGCCCCGGCCCCCGCGCCGGCACCGCCGGCCGCGCCGGTCGCGACCGCGCCTGCGCCCGTGCCCGCGTCGGCGCCCGCCCAGGCGGGCTCTCCCCCCGAACTGCCCCCCGTCCCAGGCCCAGCAGGGCGGACAGGCGGCCAACACCGGCGCCGCGCTCGGCAGCGCGCTCCTCGGCGGCGGCTGGCGGCGCAGCGTCGGAAGCATGGTCGGTGGCGCGGTCGGCGCGGTCACGCAGGCGGTGTCTCCAGGCTGCCCGAACTGAGGGCCGGCCGACCGGGCCGCCGATGCCCCGGCGCGCAGCGGGTCCGTCGTAGGGGTGATCGGACCTTTCGGCCGTGCGCGCGGCTGGCGGACTTCCACGCGCGCAACCCGCAGCCGCACCCGCGATGCTGCGCCGGCCGCAGGACCCGCTGATCGCCGACGGCAACGTGTTCGAGGTGCTGATGGACGCGGTGCGGGTGTGCTCGCTGGGGCAGATCACCGGCGCGCCGTTCGAGCTGGGCGGGCAGTACCGGCGGAACATGTCGCGCAGCTCGGTTTCAGCCCGCCCGGGTTCGAGCAAGCAGCGCAACCCGAAGTGGACGCGGCGTTGAGCGACGACGCTCAGACGACGACCAGATGCCTGGCCTCGGCACCCATGACGGCTGAACGGGGTATGCCTTCGTCGAAGGTCGCCAGTCGGCCGCCATGCGCAACGGCCAGTCCGAGCAGATAGATGTCCGTGATCTGCCCGGGACCATGGATGCGTGCGCTTGCGAAGCGACGGCTGTCGAGCACGCTGGCGTCGTCGGGCCAGAACGCGTGCTCGGGCGCGGCAACCGCGGCGCGCAGGCGCGAGAGCATCTCGGCCACCGGCACCGGATTCGGGTAACCGGGATTCGACATCACCCGCAAGCAGCCGTTCTGCGTGATCGGGCAGCTCGCCCAGCCGCGACGGCCGTGCCGTTCGAACCAACGCCAGGCGCGCGCGTGATGCACGTGGTCGACGTCGAACAGAGCGATCAGCAGATTGACGTCGAGCAGCGCGTGCACGCCAGGCCTGCCGTGCCGATCAGTAGGCGTCGTCGCCGCGCAACCGGTCGATGACCTCGTTGGTGACCACCCCGCCGCGACTCTTCACCGGCGCGATTCGATAGCGCGGCGTGGGGTCGCGTGCGACCTGCGCGGTGGGTTCGGCCGCGGGGG
>JBIKMO010000080.1:0-16745 GCA_044359175.1 Burkholderiaceae bacterium
CCCGCGCGGCGGCGCCACGGCGCCCGCCGCGGGACGCGACGGCCGGACCACCCACGGGCGCTGCGCGTGCCGATTGACCTGCCGGCGCGCCGGGTCGATCCCGACGGCCGCGTGCGGGTCGATGCGCGCGCGATCGTCGCGCTCGCTGCGCCGCTGTTCGTCAACTCGGCGCTGCAGGCGGTGCTGAACCTCACCGACACCTGGTTCGTCGGCCGGATCTCCGCACAGTCGGTGGCCGCGGTCGGCGGCGTGTACTGGGTGATCCTCGGCGTGTTGCTGCTGCTGGGCGGCGTCGGGATGGTCGTGCAGACCTTCGCGGCGCAGGGATTCGGCGCCGGGCGACGGATGCGCGCGTCGCAGGCGACCTGGTCGGGCCTGTGGGCGTCGCTCGCGATCGCGCCGGCGTTCGTCGCGCTCGCGCTCGCCGGCCCCTGGGCGGTGCCGGCGCTCGGTCTGCCGGTCGAGCTGCGCGAGTCCGCGCTGCAGTACTGGACCCCGCGGCTGCTCGGCGGCGGCCTCGCGGTCGCGCTGTGGTCGGTGCTGTCGTTCTTCACCGGCGTCGGTCACGTGCGGACCACGCTGGCGATCAACGCGTTCGTCGCGCTCGCGAACGCGGCACTCAACGAAGGGCTGATCTTCGGCCTGGGCTGGGGGATCGCGGGTGCGGCGTGGGCGACCACCGCGGCGATCGCCTGCGGGCTGGCGATCGCGCTCGCGGTCTTCCTCGGGCCCCGCTACCGCGACGCCTTCGGCACCGCGCGGACCGGGCGGCCGAATCGGCGGGCGGTTGCCGCGATCGTGCGGCTCGGGCTGCCCGTGGGCCTGTCGATCGCGTTCGACGTGCTGGGGCTGGCCGCGTTCCAGGCGATGCTCACCCGGCTGGGCGTCGTGCCCGGTGCCGCGAGCCAGATCGTGCTGATGCTGACCTCGGTCGCGTACATGCCGGCCGTGGGTCTGGGCATGGCCGGCACCACGCTGGTCGGCCAGTCGATCGGCGCCGGCGACCGCGACTGGGCCGCGCGCGTCGGGTCGCGCACGATCGCGCTCTCGGTCGCGTACATGGTCTGCGTCGGCTTCGCGCTCGCCGCAGCCGGGCCCTGGATCCTGCCCGCATTCGTCGCCGCCTCCGATCCGAGCGCCGCCGACGTGATCGCGCTCGGTGTGACGCTGCTGTGGATCGCCGCGGCCTACCAGCTGTTCGACGGTCTGAACATCGGCTGCGGCTTTTGCCTGCGCGGCGCGGGCGACACGCGGTTTCCCGCGCTCGCGCTGTTGGTGCTCGCCTGGGGCGTGTTCGTGCCGCTGGTGCACCTGTTCGCGTTCGCGCCCGGTGAGGGCTGGATCGCAGCCGCGCCCGGGCTCGGCTGGGGTGCGCCCGGGGGCTGGCTCGCCGCGGTCGTCTACGTGGCGCTGCTCGGCATCACGCTCGCCTGGCGTTGGCGCTCCGGGCACTGGCGCGCGCGATCGCTGCGCTGAACGGACGGGGCACGGCACCGGCCGCGCGACGCGGCAGCGGCCGTCGGATCCGAGCGCAGGCCACGGGCCGGCCCCGCGATCGCGGCGCGACCCGAGGGTCAGTCGCGCGCGTACGCGAGCAGCCAGGCGCCGGCGGCCGTGGGCACGCCCGCCAGCAGCAGGTACGCGGTCGCATGATCGCCGAGCGCACTCACGGCGAGGGCGAACAGCATCGGTCCGGTCATCGCGCCGCCGAAGGTCAGCACCTGCACGGCGCCGCTCGCGCTCGCCATCTGGTCGGGCCGGACACGGATCGCGAGTTCGGCGTAGAAGACGCCGTTCCAGGCGACCGCGGTGGCCGCGCACGCGAGTGCGATCGCGAGGGTCACGCCGCGCGGCGCGCCGTCCGGGTGCGCGCCGAGCAGCGCGACCGACGCCCCCATCGCGACCCCGAGCAGCCCCAGCATCCGCGACGGGGTCACCCAGCGGTCGGACACCGCCCCCCAGAGCACGCGGCAGACCACCGCCACGACCTGCGACAGCGACAGCACCAGAGCCGCGGTGGCGAAGGGGTAGCTGCGCTCGAGCGTCAGGTGCGCGACCAGGAACGTGACGAAGCACAACTGGGTCATCGAGAACGTGAGCGACGCCACCCCCAGCCGGCGCAGCGGCGGGCTGCGCCAGACCTGCAGCAGCGGATCGATCAGCGGGGTGGATGCCGACTCCGCGGCGCCCGGCGCCGCGGCACGCTGCGGCGTCTCGTCCAGCACGCGGGCGCGTCGCAGCCACGCCGCCAGCGCGGCGCAGCCGACCGCGATCACCGCCAGCGCGCCCGGCCAGGGCATCACCGCCAGCAGCGGCGGCACCAGCAGGCCGGCGGTGCCGACGCCGATCGGCACGCTGGTCTGCTTGATCGAGAAGAACAGCCCGCGCCGATGCGCCGGCGCGTGCCGCGTGAGCACCAGCGATGCGGTCGGGTTCGCCAGCCCGTAGCCGGCGCCGATCGCCGCGCCGGCGACCAGCACCAGCACGATCCAGCCCGTCGGCGCGGCGGCCGCCGCGACGAGCAGTCCGACCGCGCAGCCGAGCAGCGCGACCCGGGACAATCGGATCGCGCCGACCCGGGTCGCATGCACGCCGGCGACCAGCCCGGTGAGCATCGCGGCCGCGTAGGCCACGCCGACGAACCAGCCGATCCGATGCGCGGGCATGCCCAGCAGCGGTGCGACCGCGGGCGCCATCACCGCCGGTGCGGTGAGCGCGAGGGTGGCGACCGCCTGCACCGACAGCGTGCTGGCCAGCGCGAGCGCGGGTCGCCGCGCGGGGGGCGCCGGCGCGGGGGGCGCCGACGCGGGGGGCGCCGGCGCGGGGGGCGCCGGCGCGAGGGGCGCGTCGGCCGCCGGCGGCGTGCGGTCCACGGGCGGTCGGGGCGGATCGGCGGGAGGCGGCATCGTGGGGCGGGGCGGGCGCGCCCGCTCCGGGCGAGTATAGGCCGCCGGTCGCGGCGCCCGTCCGCGCGGTGCGAGGCCGATCGGAACGGTCGTATCATCGGCCGCACGCGGTGGCCGACGGCGCGCCCCGCCCCGGCCGGAGCCCGAGCGATGAACCTGTCCGAGATCCGTGCGTTGGTCGACGCGAAGTGGGACCAGGACCTGGTCCCCCGTCTGATCGACTACGTGCGGCTGCCCGCGAAGTCGCCCGCATTCGACCCGAGCTGGGCCGCGCACGGCCACATCGCCGCCGCGGTCGAGGCCGCCGCCGCCTGGGCTCGGGCCCAGCCGATCGCCGGCCTGCGGGTCGAGGTGGTGTCGATCGACGGCCGCACGCCGTGCCTGTTCTTCGACGTGCCCTCGACGCACGGCCTGGGCGAGGACCGCACGGTGCTGTTCTACGGCCATCTGGACAAGCAGCCCGAGATGACCGGCTGGCGCGACGGCCTGGGCCCGTGGACGCCTGTGATCGAACACGGCCGGTTGTACGGCCGCGGCGCGGCCGACGACGGCTACGCGCTGTACGCGGCGCTCACCGTCATCCAGGCGATGGATGCGCAGCGGATCGCGCGGCCGCGCTGCGTCGGCCTGATCGAGACCTGCGAGGAGAGCGGCAGCCCGGATCTGCCCGCCTACCTCCAGTCGCTCGCCCCGCGTTTCGGGCAGGTGGCGCTGGTGGCCGGGCTCGACTCGGGATGCGGCAACTACGACCAGCTGTGGGTCACCACGTCGCTGCGCGGGCTGGTGGGTGGCGTGCTGACGGTCGAGGTGCTCCGCGAGGGCGTGCACTCGGGCGTGGCGAGCGGCCTGGTGCCCTCGTCGTTCCGGATCGCGCGCAAGCTGCTCGACCGCCTGGACGACGTCGACACCGGGCGCCTGCGAGATGCGGGCTTCCACGCGGAGATCCCGGCCGAGCGCATCGAGCAGGCCCAGGCCGCCGGTGCGATCCTGGGCGAGTCGGTCTGGCGGCAGTTCCCCTGGGTCGGCTGCAACCACGGGCCGGACGCGCACGCGCACGCGATGCCGACCACCACCGACCCGGTCGAGGCGATCCTGAACCGCACCTGGCGGCCGGCGCTGTCGGTGGTCGGCGCCGAGCACCTGCCCGGGATCGCGGCGGCCGGCAACGTGCTGCGGCCCAAGACCTCGCTCAAGCTCTCGCTGCGCCTGCCCCCGACGGTCGACGGCGAGCGCGCGGCGGCGCGGATGAAGGCGCTGCTCGAATCCGAGCCGCCGTACGACGCGAAGGTCACGTTCTCGGATGCCCACGGCGCGACCGGCTGGAACGCGCCCCCCACCGCCGCCTGGCTGAAGGCGGCGGCCGACGCCGCGTCGATGGCCGCCTGGGGGCGGCCGGCCGCGTGGATCGGCGAGGGCGGCACGATCCCGTTCATGAACATGCTCGGCGAACGGTTCCCGCACGCGCAGTTCCTGATCACCGGCGTGCTCGGTCCGCAGTCCAATGCGCACGGGCCGAACGAGTTCCTGCACATCGAGGCGGGGAAGCGGCTGACCGCCGCGGTGGCGGGCGTGGTCGGCGCGGTGCGCTGAGCCCCGGGCCCGCCGCGCCCGGTCACGCGACCGGGCGCTTGGCGACGAGCGTCAGGATGTCGTACGAGGCCACCAGCACCCCCTCCTGGTTGGTCACCTGCACGTCCCAGGCGACCACGCCCTGGCCAGGCCCTTCGCCCTTGGACGGCCGGTCGACCTTGCGCTTGCAGGTGAGCTGCGCCTGGATCGTGTCGCCGATGCCCACCGGCTTGACGAACCGCAGCGTGTCCAGCCCGTAGTTCGCGAGCACCGGGCCGGGCGCAGGCCACACGAACAGGCCCGCGGCGGCCGACAGCACGAAGTAGCCGTGTGCGATCCGGCGGCCGAACGGGCTCGCGCGCGCCGCGGGCTCGTCGAAGTGCATGTAGAAGTAGTCGCCCGACAGACCGCCGAACGCGACGATGTCGGCCTCGGTGACCGTGCGACGGTGCGTGAGCAGCGAGTCGCCGACCTGGATCTCCTCGAAGTGGCGGCGAAACGGGTGCACGTCCGAGCTGGCGGTCGGTGCGCCCCGGACGTATTCGCCGGTGATCGCGGTGAGCATCGCCGGCGAGCCCTGAACCGCCGCGCGCTGCAGGTGGTGCGCGACCGCGCGCAGTCCGCCGAGTTCCTCGCCGCCGCCGGCCCGGCCCGGCCCGCCGTGCTTGAGCATCGGCAGCGGCGAGCCGTGCCCGGTGGACTCGGCGGCGGCCTGCGCATCGAGCACGTGCAGCCGCCCGTGCCAGGCGGCCAGCCGCGGGATCGCCTCGGCGGCGACCGTGCGCGAACCGGTCACCAGCGTCGCCACCAGGCTGCCGCGGCCTCGCGCGGCGAGCGCGACCGCGTCGTCCAGGTCGTCGTACGGCATCAGCGTGCTCACCGGTCCGAAGGCCTCGACCTCGTGCACCGCGGCGAACTCGTGGGGGCGCGAACACAGCAGCAGCGCGGGCGCGAAGAACGCGCCGCCGGCGATCCGATCGCCGCGCGGTGCAACGCCCTCGGCGCCGACGACCGTCTCGCAGCCCGCGCGCAGCTGCTCGAACCGCGCGGCGACGTCGCGGCGCTGCGCCGACGAGGCGAGCGGGCCCATCTGCACGCCCTCGAGCGCCGGGTCGCCGACCACCACCGCGCGCAGCCGCTCGCGCAGCGCGTCGGCGACCGCATCCAGCCGCTCGCGCGGCACGATGGCCCGACGGATCGCGGTGCACTTCTGGCCTGCCTTCACGGTGATCTCGCGCACGACCTCGTCGACGAACAGGGCGAACTCGACGCTGCCGGGGCCCGCGTCCGGCCCCAGGATCGCCGCGTTCAGCGAGTCGGCCTCGGCGGTGAACGGCACCGCGCAGCGCACGAGGTTCGGGTGGGTGCGCAGCCGCGCCGCGGTGTCGGCCGATCCGGTGAACGTGACCAGGTCCTGCGTGTCCAGCCGATCGAGCAGGTCGCCCGTGCCGCCGACCACCAGCTGCAGCGCGCCGGGCGGCAGCAGCCCGGTCGCGTCGATCTCGCGCACCAGCGCCTCGGCGAGGTAGGCGGTGGTCGTGGCCGGCTTGGCGATGCACGGCATGCCGGCGAGGAAGGCCGGCGCGAACTTCTCGAGCAAGCCCCAGACCGGGAAGTTGAATGCGTTGATCAGCACCGCGACCCCGCGCCGCGGCACCAGCACGTGCGTTCCCGCGAAGCTGCCGCGTCGGCCGATCGGCACGGCCGGGCCCTCGTGCAGCAGGTTGCCCGAAGGCAGTTCGGCCGCGCCCAGTCCCGCATAGGCGGCGAGCGTGGCGATGCCGCCCTCGATGTCGATCCAGCCGTCGGCACGGGTCGCGCCGCTCCAGGCGGACATCGCGTAGAGCGCCTCCTTGCGCTCGGTGAGCCGGCGGGCGAGCGCGCGCAGCACGGCGGCACGCGACTGGAAGTCCCCGGTCAGCAGTCCGTGCAGACCGACGCTGCGCGCGTGCTCGAGCACCGCGCCGAAGTCGGGCACTTCGCGATGGGTGTGGGCCACCACGCGACCGTCGACCGCGTCACGCAGCGGCAGGTCGGGAACCTCGCCGACCCATCGGCCGGTGACGAAGCTTTGCAACTGCACGGGCGGGGTCATCGCTGCGGGTTCCTTCATTGGGTGCGCCAGCCGGGCGCATCGCGGTCGAGCAGGCGCTTGATCGCATCGAACATCAGGTCGGACTGCTGCCGCTCGCCGGCGGTCTGCGCGGCCACCCGGGCTGCGAGCGCGTCGGGCACGCGCCGCAGCGGCCGGCCGGCCGCGGCCTGCACCGCGAGCACCTGGTGCATGCAGGCGCGCTCGAGGTAGTACAGGTCGTCGTACGCCCACGCGAGCGTGGGCCCGACCACGGTCACACCGTGGCTGGCCATGAACAGCACGTCGCACCCGTGCAGGCGCGCGGCGATCCGCTCGCCCTCGGCCGCGTCCAGCGCGAGCCCGGCGTAGTGCTCGTCCCAGGCGACCCGACCGAAGAAGCGCAACGCGTTCTGGCCGCACCACTCGAGCCGGCCGCCTTCCACCAGCGTGAGCGCGGTCGCGTACGGCATGTGGGTGTGCAGCACGGCCTTCGCGTGCGGGTGCATCCGGTGGATGCAGCCGTGGATGAAGAACGCGGTCGGCTCCAGCGCGTGGCGGCCTTCGAGCACGCGGCCCGCGCCGTCGATCAGCAGCAGGTCGCCTGCGGTGACCTCAGACCAGTGCAGACCCTGCGGATTGATCAGGTACCGGTCGGCACCGGCCTCGACGCTGAAGTGATTGCAGACGCCCTCGTTCAGCCCGTGCATCGCCGCGGCGCGCAGTGCCGCGGCCAGGTCGGTGCGCAGCGTCGCCACGCGATCGGTGCCCATCGTCGGATCCTCCTCGGCGCCCGAGTATGCCTCGCGGGCCGGCCGTTCGGCGCTCCGGCGGTCGACGCCGAGGACGCGGACCGGAGCCGTGGAGCCCGATCGACGGCCGCGGGCGGTCATTCGGCGACGACGTGCAACGGGTCGTCCCGCCGACCGGCGGTCGACCGGGTGAGGCGGCGCCGATCGGCGGCGGCTGCGCCGCCGCGCCCCGCGACCGCTCGCCCGCGAGGCGAGGAAATGCCGGGGGAGTTCCGGCCTTATCCACGCTTGGGCGGCCGGTGAACGCCACCAGAATCAAGGCTACTTCGGAGTGCTCCGGACGCAGGCGGCACGCGTCCGGCGGCGGCGCGTACAACCCTCGATACCTCCATGGCCGACGATAACCGGAACGAAGAGTCCCCGATTCCAGCGCGCCTCGCCGCGGAGATGCAGGACGAGCTGCTCGCCGCCGGTACGGAGCTCGAACGACTGGAGCGGCTGCTCGGCAACGCGGTCGACCAGCTGCTCGAGCGGTTCGGGCGCGCCCACGCGCTCGCCGCGCAGCATGGCGACGAGGCGCTGCGCGAGGAACTGCGCGTGGCGATGACCGCCCTGCAGTTCCAGGACCTGGCCTCCCAACTGATCTCGCATTCCCGCCGCCGGCTGGGTTCGGTCGCCGACTGCCTGGGCAACGTCGCGGTCGGCGGCGAGGAAGAGGGCTGCGAAGTGGAGTGGGTCCGCCGGGCCTGTCCGGTGGCACAGCGTGCCGTCGACGCCGGCACGGTCGAGCTTTTCTGACGATTCGGAGAACACGTGATGCGTTCGATTCTCGCGGTGGACGACTCGGCGTCGATGCGACAGATGGTGTCGTTCACGCTGCGCAGCTCGGGGTACGAGGTGATCGAGGCGGTCGACGGCCAGGACGCCCTCGACAAGATCGGCGACCGGCAGGTCGATCTGGTGCTCACCGACCAGAACATGCCGCGGATGGACGGCCTCACGCTGATCCGTCAGTTGCGGGTGCAGGACCGCTTCAAGCGGACGCCGATCCTGGTGCTGACCACCGAGTCGAGCGACGAGATGAAGCAGGCCGGACGCTCCGCCGGCGCGACCGGCTGGCTGGTCAAGCCGTTCGATCCGGCCCGGCTGCTCGAAGTCATCGGGAAGGTGCTGCCGCAGTAGGGGCAGGGGATCCAGGATGAGCGACACGCAGACTCAGGGCGGGGGCGCGGGGTTCGACCTGTCCCAGTTCCACGGGGTGTTCTTCGAGGAGGCCGGAGAGAACCTGGCCAACATGGAGACGCTGCTGCTCGCGCTGGTCGAGGGAAGCACCGATGACGAGGCGCTGAACGCGATCTTCCGCTGCGCCCACTCGATCAAGGGCGGGGCGGCGACCTTCGGGTTCCGCGACGTGGCCGACCTGACCCACGTGATGGAGACCCTGCTCGACAAGCTGCGCCGCCACGAGCTGACGGTCACCACCGGAATGATCGACACGCTGCTCGAGTCGGGCGACGTGCTCGGGCACTTGCTCGCTCGACACCAGGGCGGTGGCGGCGAGCCGTTCGACTGCGCCGAGCTGCTCGCGCGCATCGGCGCGCTCACGCACGGCAGCGCCGCTGCGCCGCCCCAGCCACCCGTGACGGTCGCCGCGGTTCGCGCCGAGACCGCCGCGCCCGCCGCGGCGCCGGCCGAAGCGTCGGGCGGGCGCGTGCTCGACGTCGAGATCGGTCCGATGGACGAGCCGTCGATGGCCGACCATCTGGTCGAGCTCTTCGCCGAGATCCCGGGACTGGGCACGATCGAGCCCACCGACGGCGGTCTCGCGGACGAGCAGCGCATCCGGCGATTCCGGGTCGCGACCGCGGCGCCCGACGGGGAACTGCTCGACCTGTTCTCCTTCCACGTGGCCCGCGAGCAGGTGCGGATCGCCCCGGTGGTCGGCGCGTCTGCGCCGGGGCCGGCGGCGGCGCCCTCGGCGGCCGCGCCCGCAGCCCCGGCCCCGGCCCCGGCCCCGGCCCCGGCCCCGGCCCCGGCCCCGGCCGCGAAGGTCGCTGCCGCGCCGGCCCCCGCGCCGGCGCCGGCGCCGGCGCCCGCAGCGGCGGACTCCGCCGGGTACGGATTCTTCGACGACAGCCCGGGCGCACCGCCGACCGAAGCGATCGCCGCGCCGCCCGCACCGCTCCCCGAACCTGCGGCCGCCTCTCGTGCGGCGAGCGTCGCGCCGCCGCCGCGCCCCGCCAAGCCCGAGCGTGCCGCCACCGCCACCGGCAACCTCGAGCAGTCGACCATCCGCGTGCCGATCGAGAAGGTCGACCAGCTGATCAACCTGGTCGGCGAGCTGGTGATCACGCAGGCGATGCTCGCGCAGACCGGGCGCGCGCTCGATCCGGTCGTCCACCAGACGATGACCACCGGCCTGTCCGATCTGGAGCGCTACACCCGCCTGCTCCAGGAGGCGGTGATGGCCATCCGGATGATCCCGATGGCGGTGGTGTTCAACCGTTTCCCCCGGATGCTGCGCGATCTCGCCAGCCGGCTCGGCAAGCAGGTCGAGCTGCACACCATCGGCGAGGACACCGAGCTGGACAAGGGGCTGATCGAGAAGATCACCGACCCGCTGACCCACCTGGTGCGCAACGCCGCCGACCACGGCATCGAGCCGCCGCAGGACCGGATTGCGGCCGGCAAGCCCGCGGTGGGCACGGTCACCCTGGCCGCCGCGCATCAGGGCGGCTCGATCGTGATCGAGGTGCGCGACGACGGCCGCGGACTGAACCGCGAGAAGCTGCTGCGCAAGGCCGCCGAACGCGGGCTGCCGGTTCACGACGGCATGACCGACTCCGAGGCGTATTCGCTGATCTTCGAGCCCGGGTTCTCGACCGCGAGCGAGGTCACCGACGTGTCCGGACGTGGCGTCGGCATGGACGTGGTCAAGCGCAACATCACCGCGCTGGGCGGTTCGGTCGAGATCGACTCGACCGAGGGCCAGGGCATGCGCGTGGCCGTGCGGCTGCCGCTCACGCTGGCGATCATGGACGGCATGTCGGTGGGCGTGGCGCAGGAGACCTACATCGTGCCGCTCGCGTCGGTGGTCGAGTCGATCCACCTGTCGGCGGAGGATGTCAAGTCGGTCGGCGGATCGGGACGCGTGGTCGAAGTCCGCAACGAGTACCTGCCGATCGTCGCGCTCGACGAGCTGTTCGAGGTGCCGCGCTCGGCCGAACGAGACGCCACCGGAATCATGATCGTCATCGAGGCCGAGGGCGGGCGCGTCGCATTGCTGGTGGACGAGCTGATCGGCCAGCACCAGGTGGTCGTGAAGAACCTCGAGGCGAATTACCGCAAGGTGCCCGGCGTGTCCGGCGCGACCATCCTCGGCGACGGGCGCGTCGCGCTGATCCTCGACGTGTCGTGGCTGGTCCGCCGCGCACGCCATTGAAGCACTGCCGTTTCCGGAGAACCCCATGGGCGCACACGATCGTGACCCGAACGCCGCCGGTGCGCGGGCGCGCGAATACCTGACCTTCCGGCTGGGCGAGGAGGAGTACGGTATCGACATCCTCAAGGTGCAGGAGATCCGCGGCTACGAGCAGCCCACACGGATCGCGAACGCGCCGCCGTTCATCAAGGGCGTCGTGAACCTTCGCGGCGTGATCGTGCCGATCGTCGACCTGCGCCTGAAGTTCAACCTGGGCTCGGCCGAGTACAACAACTTCACGGTGGTGATCATCCTGAACCTGGGCGCCCGAGTCGTTGGCGTCGTGGTCGACTCGGTCTCGGACGTGATGGAGCTGTCGCCCGAGCAGATCCGGGCGGCTCCCGAGGTCGCGACCGTGGTCGATGCGAGCTTCATCATGGGCCTGGGCACGCTCGCCGACCGGATGCTGATCCTGATCGAGATCGAGCGGCTGATGGGCGCGGCCGACATGGCCCTGATCGAGCAGGCCGCGTGAGCACCGCGGCGCGCCCGATGCACCGGACACCCACCGAACCGATCCCGATGACCGACACCCGATCGGGACACCGCCGACCCGCGGCCCGATACCTGGCGAGGTACCGATGAAACTGCGACAGAAGCTCCTGCTCATGCCGATCGCCTGCGGCGCGTTGACGCTGCTGGTGTGCGGCTGGGTCACCGTCACGATGCAGCGCGCGAGCGGCGGCCCGGACGAACGGGTGTCTGGCCACCTCGCCGCGCAGGTGGCCGTTCACGAGAGCAAGGCCGTGGTTGCCGCGGTTCATGCCGACGCGTACCGCGCGCTCGCGGGCGCCGCCGCCGCGAAGGCCGACGAGACCGCGGCCGAACGGGCCGCGGCCAAGCGCCGGCTCGAGGCGGTGTCGGCCGACCTGTCCCGGCAGGTCGCCGGCGCCGCGCCGCAGGCGCGCGAAGCGATCGGCGGCCTCGCCTCGCTGCTCGGGCGCTATGCGTCCGCGGTCGACGCGGCGTTCGCCAAGGCCGCCGCCGAGCCCGCGGCGGGCGCGGCCGCGATGCGGGCGGCCGACGAGAGCTTCGTGGAGCTCGCGCGGGCGGCCCAGACGCTCTCCGAGCGTGAGCGGGCCGCGGCACAGGCCGTGGCGTCCGGCGCGCAGGCGCGCGAGCGCTGGTTCCTGCTGCTGCTGTGGGCCGGTGTCGGCACCGCGGTGCTCGTCGCGATCGTGGGCTCGGCGATCTACAACCGCCGGCTGCTCGCGCCGCTGGATGCGGCGCGCGGGGCAGCCGAGTCGATCGCCTCGGGCGATCTGCGCGTGAACCTGCCGCCGCCGAGCGACGACGAGCTCGGTCAGCTCGTCGGTGCGGTCACCCGCATGAGCGAACATCTGAAGCGCACGGTCGCGTCGATCCAGGCGTCGGCCGACGAGATCGCGACCGCCTCCGGCGAGATCGCGAGCGGTAACGCGGACCTGTCGCGCCGCACCGAGCAGCAGGCTTCGAGCCTGCAGCAGACCTCGGGCAGCATGGAACACCTGACCGGGACGGTCTCGACGAACGCGGACAACGCCCGGCAGGCGAACCAGCTCGCGCTCGGCGCCTCCGAGGTTGCGACCCGCGGCGGTGACGTCGTCCAGCAGGTGGTCTCGACCATGGGCGAGATCAGTGACAGCTCGCGCAAGATCGCCGACATCATCGGCGTGATCGACGGCATCGCGTTCCAGACCAACATCCTCGCGCTGAACGCCGCGGTCGAGGCCGCGCGCGCCGGCGAGCAGGGCCGCGGGTTCGCGGTGGTGGCCGGCGAGGTCCGCAGCCTCGCGCAGCGCAGTGCCGAGGCCGCGCGGCAGATCAAGGACCTGATCACCGACAGCGTGCATCGGGTCGAATCGGGCGGCCGGCTGGTCCAGGAGGCGGGCAGCACGATGGCCGAGATCGTGACCTCGGTGAAGCGGGTCACCGACATCATCGGCGAGATCTCGTCGGCGACCCACGAGCAGAGCTCGGGCATCGCGCAGGTCACTTCGGCGGTCGGTCAGCTCGACCAGATGACCCAGCAGAATGCGGCGCTGGTCGAGCAGAGCGCGGCGGCGGCCGAGAGCCTGCGCGAGCAGGCTCGCCGCCTGGCGGAGACCGTGGGCGAGTTCCGGCTGGACGACCGCGCCGCCGGGTTGGGCCGCGACGCGCCGCGCGCCGCCGTGCCGAGTGCGTTTGCGGCACCGGCGGCGCCACCGCCCGCGGTGGCGCCGAAGGCGTCGACCCTGCCGCCGCCGCAGGCCCGGGCGGCGTCGACCCCGGCACCGTCGCGTCCGACGTCCTCGCCGGCGCCGGTCGAGCCGCCCGCGAGCCGCGCGGCCGCCGCGTCGGGTGCGGCGGCGCGGGCCGCCGAGCCGGCGGCTGCGCCGCGCCCCCGCCCGGCGGTCGCGCCGGCCGCAGCGGCGAAGCGGCCGCCCGCGTCGATCGCCAAGCCCGCCGGTGGGTCCGAAGAGTCCCCGCCGCCCGCGGCAGCCGCGCCGCGGGCGGCCTCCAAAGCCGCCGCGCCTCGCTCGAACGCTCCGGACGACGAGTGGGAGGAGTTCTGAGCCCGCCGGTCGCCCCGCGCACCCGGCCCCTTGGGTCACGCGCCGACTCGGCCGCCCCGTCTGAAGCCTGCAGAGCATGAGCACCGGCACCGCCGACACCACCCTGTCCGACGCCGACTTCGAGCGCGTGCGTCGGATGATCAAGGAGCGCGCGGGCATCAACCTGCAGCCGAGCAAGCACAGCATGGTGCAGGGCCGGCTCGCGAGGCTGCTGCGCGAACACCGGTTCGCCGACTTCCGCGCGCTGCTGGATGCGGTCGAGCAGCCGCGCTCGGCGCTGTGGCAGCCGTTCGTGAATGCGCTCACCACGAATCTGACCTCGTTCTTCCGCGAGTCGTACCACTTCCCGTTGCTCGCCGAATTCCTGCGGGCGCAGCGCGGCCCGGTGCGGATCTGGTGTGCCGCCGCCTCCACCGGCGAGGAGCCGTGGTCGATCGCGATCACGGCGTTCGAGACCTTGAGCGAGTCGGTCCCGGTGACGATCCTCGCCACCGACATCGATACCGACGTGCTCGACACCGCGCGCACCGGGGTGTATCCGCTCGACGGCGAGAAGGGCCTGGACAAGGCACGGCTCAAGCGCTGGTTCCTGCGCGGCAGCGGCCGCAACGCCGGACTGATCCGGGTGCGCCCCGAGCTCGCCCGTCGCGTGGAGTTCGGCCAGTTCAACCTGGTGCGCGACCCGATCGCCTTCGCCCAGCCGTTCGACGTGGTCTTCTGCCGCAACGTGATGATCTACTTCGACGCTGCGACCCAGCGCTCGGTCCTCACGCGGCTGCACCAGGCGATGCGTCCGGGCGGGATGCTGTTCGTCGGCCACTCCGAGAACTTCTCCTCGCAGACCGACCTGTTCACGCTGCGCGGCAAGACCGTGTACGAACGGCTCGCCGAGCGCACCGTGAGGGAGCCGGTCGATGCCTGAGAGCCCGCGGCCCGTCCGACCGGTCTCGCCGCTGGCGGCACGCGACAGCGAGCGGCTGCGCCGGCTGCGCGAGCGTACGCCGCGCGAGTTCGAGGCGCGTACGTTCTATCACGACGCGTCCTTCGGCGTGGACGCGGTCAAGATCCTGCCGGGCGAGTACTACGTGCACGACGCCGACGATCTGCTGTTGATGACCGTGCTCGGCTCGTGCGTCGCCGCCTGTCTGGTCGACCGCACCGCGGGGGTGGGCGGCATGAATCACTTCATGCTGCCCGACGGCGGCAGCGCCGGGCGCTACGGCGCTTACGCGATGGAGCTGCTGATCAACGAGCTGATGAAGCGCGGCGCGAAGCGCGAGCGGATCGAGGCCAAGGTGTTCGGCGGCGGCCAGGTGATGCGCAACTTCTCGACGATGAACGTGGGCGAGCAGAACGTTCGCTTCGTCGATCACTTCCTTGCCAGCGAGCGGATCACCGTGGTCTCGCGCGACGTGATGGACGTGTATCCGCGCAAGGTCTGTCTGTTCCCTCGCAGCGCGCGCGCGCTGGTGAAGAAGCTCGCGAGCACCCAGAGCGACGTGATCGCCAGCGAGGAGACCGTGTACCGCGGCAGGCTCAACAAGGTTCCGCCCACGGCGGCCGGCAGCGTCGAGCTGTTCTGAGACGAGGTGACGATGGCGAAGATCCGTGTGGTGGTGGTCGACGATTCCGCGCTGGTGCGTACGATGCTCGCGGCGATCGTCGACGCGCAGCCCGACATGCAGTGCATCGGCACCGCCGCCGACCCGTACGCGGCGCGCGAGACCATCCGCACGCTGAATCCTGACGTGATCACGCTCGACGTCGAGATGCCGCGGATGGACGGGCTCGACTTCCTCGAGAAGCTGATGCGGCTGCGGCCGATGCCGGTGGTGATGGTCTCGACGCTGACCGAACGCGGTGCCGAGACCACGCTGCGCGCGCTGGAGCTGGGCGCTGTGGACTTCGTCGCCAAGCCGCGCATCGGCGTGGCGCAGGGCCTGCAGGAGCTGGGCGCCGAGATCGTCGACAAGCTGCGGATCGCCGCCCGCGCGCGGATCGCGCGTCGCGCCGCGCCGCCGCCGGAGCCGGCGCCGGTCCCGGCACGCGGCGGCGTCTCGCCCGCCGGTCAGGCGCCGCTGGTCAAGCCCGTGCCGGTCGCCTTCTCCCGCGCGAGCACCGAGAAGATCATCGCGATCGGCTCGTCCACCGGCGGCACCGAGGCGCTGCGCGTGGTTCTGACCGGGCTGCCGGCCGACTGCCCTGCAGTGCTGATCACCCAGCACATGCCGCCCGGCTTCACCAAGAGTTTCGCCGACCGGCTGAACTCGCTGTGCCGGATGCACGTGAAGGAGGCCGAGGACGGCGAACGGGTGCTGCCCGGTCACGCGTACGTCGCCCCCGGCGGGCGGCATCTCGCGGTTGCGCGCAGCGGCGCCAACTACGTGGTGCGGATCGACGAGGGCGCGCCGGTCAACCGCCACCGGCCGTCGGTGGAGGTGCTGTTCCGATCGGTCGCGCAGCACGTCGGGCGCAACGCGCTCGGGGTGATGCTCACCGGCATGGGGCGAGACGGAGCCGACGCGATGCGCGAGATGCGCGACGCCGGCGCCCACAACGTCGCCCAGGACGAGGCGAGCTGCATCGTCTACGGGATGCCCCGCGAGGCGGTGGCGGTCGGGGCGGTGCAAGAGGTGCTGCCGCTCGCGCAGATCGCCGAGCACCTGCTGGCGCAGGTGCGGGCGGCCGGGCCGGCGCTCAGCCGGGTCTAGCGTCGTTCGCCCGGGGTCGGGCGACGGCGCGGGCGGCGGGGCTGCGGGCCCCGGAGTCAGCCGCCGAAGGTCGTCAGCAGGCGACCGAGCCCTTCGGCGAGCGGGCGCTCGATGAACGGCAGACCGACCACGAGCATCACCAGCCCCATGCCGATCGTCACCGGAAAGCCGATCGAGAACAGGGACAGCTGCGGCGCGACGCGCGACATCACGCCCAGCAGCAGGTTGACGAACAGGATCATCGCGAGGAAGGGCAGCGCGATCAGCAGCCCGAGCGCGAACACCTCCGCGCCGAGGGCCACCGGATCGAAGCGCCGCACGAATTCGAAAGGCACGTCGCCGACCGGCAGTGTCCCGAAGCTGCGTAGCGTGGCCGCGATCAGCAGCAACGGGCCGTTCAGCGCGACGAACATCAGCGTGGCGGTGGTGTTCAGGAAGCTGCCGACCGCGGTGCCCGTGCCGCCGCTCGGGTCGAAGAAGCCGGCGAACGACAGGCCCATCTGCAGCCCGATCACCTCGCCGGCGAGGTCGAACGCGGCGAACATCAGCCGGGCGGCGAAGCCGATCGACAGTCCAACCGCGACCTCCTGTGCGACGAACCCCAGTCCGGTCCAGGAGATCAGGTCGACCGCGGCCGGCGGCGTCACCGATGGCGCGATCGTGGCCGCCAGCAGCAGCGACAGGCCGATGCGCGCACGCGCCGGCACCGCGCGCAGCGACA
>JBIKMO010000081.1:0-16738 GCA_044359175.1 Burkholderiaceae bacterium
GCATGCGGATCCGGGCCACCGAGGGGGCGCTCGCCCGAATGGGCGGCGATGCGGCGGCGATCCGCGAACTGTGGCGATCGCTTCGTTCGGAGGAGCGCGCGCTGCCCGAGGTCGCCTCGACCTTCGCGAGCGCGCTCGCGGCCGCGGGCGCGCCGGACGATGCGCGCCGCATTGCCGAGCAGGGGCTGGATGCCGCGTTCAGCGAGCCGCTGGTCGGGGTTTACGGGCGGCTCGGCGGGCTGCCGCTACGCACCCGGCTGGAGCGGCTGGAGGGCTGGCGACAGCGCTACGGGGACGAGCCCGCCCTGTTGCTCGCACTCGGCAGGACGTGCGCCGGGGAGCGGCTGTGGGGCAAGGCCGAGGAGTACCTGGTGCTCGCGCTGCGGAGTCGCCCGACGGTGGCGGTGCACGTGGCGCTCGGCGAGCTGTACGAGGCGATCGAGCGTACCGAGGCCGCCGCGCTGCATTACCGGGAGGCCGCCCGGCTCGCGGCGGACGCGTGAGAGCGTCCGCCGGGGCGCTCACGGTCCGGGCAACGGCGGCAGCAGCGTGCGGGCGCTGAGATCAGCCGTGCCGGAGCGCGACGGTTTTGAGGGTGGTGAATGCGTACAGGGCTTCGAACCCCTTCTCGCGCCCGTAGCCGCTCGCCTTCACCCCGCCGAACGGTAGCTCGACGCCGCCACCGGCGCCGTAGTTGTTCACGAAGACCTGCCCCGCGTGCAGCCGCCGGGCCAGGCGCAGCTGCCGTCCGCCGTCGCGGGTCCAGACGCCGGCGACCAGTCCGTAGCGCGTGCCGTTCGCCAGCGCGACCGCCTCGTCCTCGTCGTCGAACGCGCGCACCGCCAGAACCGGACCGAAGACTTCCTCGCGCCAGACGCGGTGCTCCGAGGGTACGTCGCGCAGCAGCACCGGCGCCTGGTAGAAGCCCTCGGGCGGTGCGTCGTCGACCACGTCGCCCTGCGCGGCCATCGGTACACCGCTCGCCTGCGCATCCGACAGGAAATCCCACACGCGCTGCTGCTGCCTGCGGCTGACCAACGGGCCCAGGTCCAAGTCCGCCGACGCCGGGCCGGCCCGCAGCGCGTCGAAGCGCGCAGCCAGCCGCTCGAGCAGCGGTTCGTACAGCGACTGCTCCACCAGCAGTCGGCTGCCCGCCGAACAGGTCTGCCCAGCGTTCTGGACGATGGCGTTCACCAGCACCGGCAGCGCCGCCTCGACGTCGGCATCCGCGAACACGATCTGCGGCGACTTGCCGCCGAGCTCCAGCGTGACTGGGCACAGGTGCGAGGCCGCCGCCACGGCCACCCGTTCGCCGGTCTGCGGCGAGCCGGTGAACGAGACATGGTCGATCCCCGGATGCGCGGCGAGCGCGTGCCCGGCCTCGGTGCCCAGCCCGGTGACGATGTTCAGGGCACCCGCCGGCAGGCCGACCGCGGCGGCCAGCGCAGCGACCCGCAGCAGCGACAGGCAGGCGTCTTCGGCGGGCTTGACCACGCACGCGTTGCCTACGGCGAGCGCCGCCCCCACGGAGCGACCGAAGATCTGCATCGGGTAGTTCCACGGCACGATGTGTCCGGTCACCCCGTGCGGCTCGCGCAGCGTCAGTACCGTGTAGCCGTCCAGGTACGGGATCGTCTGCCCATGCAGCTTGTCGGCCGCCCCCGAATAGAACTCGAAGTACCGCGCGAGCGCGAGCGCGTCGGCGCGGGCCTGCCGCAGCGGTTTGCCGGTGTCCCGCGATTCGATCCGCGCGAGCTCGTCGGCGTGGGCGTCCACCGCGTCCGCCCAGCGCCGCAGGAGTCGACCGCGTTCGACCGCTGCAAGGCGGCCCCAGGCACCTTCGAACGCGGCGCGCGCGCTGGCGACCGCGCGATCGACGTCGGCCGCCTCGCCGCGCGCGATGCGGGCGAACGGCGCCCCGGTGGAGGGATCGACCACCGCGAGGGTCTGGCCGCTCAACGAGGCGACCGAGGCGTTGTCGATGAAGTGCGCGTGGGGCAGGTCGGTCGGCGTCACGTCGGGCTCCTCGAACGGGGCCGCATTCCGCGGCCCGATCGCAGGATTATCCGCGATCGGGCTGGTACTCTCGGATGGTGCGATGCGGCATCCGCCCCAAGCCGGACGCGCTACGATCGCCGCACACCTCAGGAGAGCCCATGAACCTCGATCGCGTCGACTCAGGCCGCGACGTCCCCAACGAGTTCAACGTGATCATCGAGATCCCGATGAACGCCGACCCGATCAAGTACGAGGTCGACAAGGCGACCGGTGCGCTGTTCGTCGACCGGTTCATGATGACCGCCATGCACTACCCGTGCAATTACGGCTACGTTCCGCACACCATTGCCGACGACGGCGATCCGGTCGATGTGCTCGTGATCACCCCGTACCCGATCACGGTCGGCGCGGTGATCCGCTGCCGTCCGCTCGGCCTGCTGAAGATGCAGGACGAGGCCGGAGGCGACTCGAAATTGCTCGCGGTGCCGATCGACAAGGTGCTGCCGATCTACTCCCACTGGCGCAAGTTCGACGACATCAATCCGGGGCGGCTGCACCAGATTCAGCACTTCTTCGAGCACTACAAGGACCTCGAGGCGGGCAAGTGGGTCAAGGTGCTCGGCTGGGGCGGCGTCGAGGAAGCGTGCACCGAGATCGTCGACGGGATCGATCGGTTCAAAGCGGCGAAGGACAAGCCGCACTTCTGAGCGCCAACGCGGTCGCCTGCGGCGCATCCGCTGCCGATCAGCGCATCGGCGAGCGGTCGGTGAGCTCGTCGAGGTAGGCGTCGACGCCGTGGGTCTCCCGTTCTAGGAAGCGCGCCACCGCGTCCGAAAACGCCGGATGAGCGAGCCAGTGCCACGACTCGGTCGGAACCGGCAGGAAGCCGCGCGCCATCTTGTGCTCGCCCTGCGCGCCGCCCTCGAACCGTTCGATGCCGCGCCGGATCGCCCACTCGAGCGGCGAGTAGTAGCTCGCCTCGAAATGCAGGCAGGGCACGTGCTCGATCGCCCCCCAGTGACGTCCGTAGAGCGCTTTCCGGTCATGCATCAGCAGCGCGGCGGCGATCGGGCGCCGTCCCGCTCGGGCCCGCGTCATCAGCAGCGATTCGGGCATCGTGCGTCCGAGCTCGGCGAAGAACGCGCGATTCAGGTACGGGGTCGAGTGGTGCTGGGCGTAGGTGGTTTCGTAGCAGCGCGCAAAGAAGGTCCAGTCGTCCTCGGTGATCGCGTCCCCCTCGAGCAGATCGACCACGACGCCCGCCTCGGCGACCTTGCGCCGCTCGGCGCGGATCTTCTTGCGCTTGGGTTGCGAGAGGGCCTCGAGGAACCCGTCGAAGTTCGGCCAGCCCGGGTTCGTCCAGTGGAACTGCACGCCGCGGCGGCGCATCAGCCCGGCCGCCTCGAGCGCCGCGGCCTCATCGGCCGCGGTGGGAAACAGCACATGAAGCGACGACAGCTGCAGGGTCTCGCACTGTGCGAGCAGCGCCCGCACCAGCGCGGCGCGTGCCTCGGCATCGCGTGCGAGCAGCCGCGGGCCAGGCACCGGGGTGAACGGTATCGCCACCAGCCCCTTGGGGTAGTAGCGCAGACCGTGGCGGCGGTAGGCGTCCGCCCACGCCCAGTCGAACACGTACTCGCCGTACGAGTGCGACTTCAGGAACAGCGGCGCCGCGGCCGCGAGCGTGCCGTCGGGTGCGTCGATCCGCACGAAGTGGGGCTGCCACCCGGTGCCCTCGCCGACGCAGCCGCTCGACTGAAGCGCAAGCAGGAAGGCGTGGCGCATGAAGGGCGGCCCGTCGGCGGCGAGCTGGTCCCAGTCGGCCGCGGGCAGCTCGTGCAGGTCCTCGACGATCTGCGTGCGATAATCACGCCCCCGCGCCGCTCCGTCCGATTCGCTCATGTCCGTTCGGGTCGCCAGTGCACAGCTGAATCAGGTCATCGGTGACTTCGACGGCAACCGGAACCGGATCGTCGAGGCTGCGCGGCGTGCACACGAGGCGAGGGCCCGGGTACTGGTCACGCCCGAGCTGTCGCTCACCGGCTACCCGCCCGAGGACCTGCTGCTGCGAGAGGCATTCTATGCCAGGAGCGTCGCTGCCCTCGCCGCCCTGATCGAGCAGTCGCGGACGTGGCCCGGCCTGCACCTGGTGGTCGGGCACCCCTCGCGCGATGCGGGCGGGCAGTACAACGCGGCGAGCGTGATCGTCGACGGGCGCGTGATCGGCGAATACCGCAAGCGCGAACTGCCGAACTACGCGGTGTTCGACGAACCGCGTTACTTCTTGCCGGGGTGCGACCCCCTGGTCTTCGACTGCGACGGCGTGCGCTTCGGCGTGGTGATCTGCGAGGACTTCTGGCGCGAGGCCGCACCGCGGGCCGCCCGGGCAGCGGGCGCCCAGGTGCTGCTCGCCCCGAACGCCTCGCCCTACCACCTGGACAAGCAGCACCTGCGGATCGACGTGGTGCGCGACAACGTGTGCGCGCAGGGGCTGTCGATCGTGCTGTCCAGCATGGTCGGCGGGCAGGACGAACTGGTGTTCGACGGGATGTCGTTCGCGGTCGCGGCCGACGGCACGCTCGCCGCGCAGGCGCGCGCCTTCGAGGAGGATCTGCTGCTGGTCGAAGTGGCTGCGGATGGCACGCCGACCGGTCCGGTCGCCCCGGCGCTTCCGCTCGAGGCGCAGGTGTACGCCGCGCTGGTGCTCGGCGTGCGCGACTACCTCGGTAAGAACGGCTTTCCCGGTGCGATCATCGGGCTGTCGGGGGGCATCGACTCGGCGCTCACGTTGGCGATCGCGGTCGACGCGCTCGGGGCGCAGCGGGTGAGGGCGGTGATGATGCCGTCGCCCTACACCGCGGAGATGTCCTGGACCGACGCTCGGGAGATGGCCTCGCGGCTCGGCGTGCGCTACGACGAGATTCCGATCGCGCGATGCTTCGACGCGTTCCTGCAGACCCTCGAGTCCGAGTTCAGTGGCCTTGCGGCGGACACCACCGAGGAGAATCTGCAGGCGCGCATCCGCGGCACGCTGCTCATGGCGTTGTCGAACAAGTTCGGCTCGATCGTGCTGACCACCGGCAACAAATCCGAGATGGCGGTCGGCTACTCCACGTTGTACGGCGATCTGGCTGGCGGGTTCGCGGTGATCAAGGACATCGCCAAGACGCTGGTCTACCGGCTCGCCGAGTACCGCAACCGGATCGAGCCGATCATTCCCAGGCGCATCATCACCCGTGCCCCGAGTGCCGAGCTGCGCCCGGATCAGACCGACCAGGATTCGCTCCCCCCGTACGACCAGCTCGACGGCATCGTGCAGATGTACATGGAGGACAATCGGCGCGTGGACGAGATCGTAGCCGCAGGGTACCCCCGCGAGGCGGTCGACACGGTGGTCCGGCTGATGCGGGTGAGCGAGTACAAGCGCCGGCAGGCACCGGTCGGCATCCGGGTCACGCATCGCGCATTCGGCCGCGACTGGCGCTACCCGATCACCTCACGTTTCCGCGACTGACTACAATCAACGACCACGCCCTGCCGACGGAGCCCGCGCGCCATGAAACGGATCACCGCCATCATCAAGCCGTTCAAGCTGGACGAAGTGCGCGAGGCGCTCGCGGAGGTTGGGGTCAATGGCCTGACCGTGATCGAGGTGAAGGGCTTCGGCCGGCAGAAGGGGCATACCGAGCTCTACCGTGGAGCCGAGTACGTGGTCGATTTCCTGCCCAAGGTGAAGGTCGAGGTCGTGGTGCCCGATACCTCGGTCGACGCGGCGATCGACGCAGTGCTGCGGTCGGCCCGCACCGGCCGGATCGGCGACGGCAAGATCTTCGTCACGGCGGTCGAGCAGGTCGTGCGCATTCGCACCGGCGAGACCGGCAACGAGGCGATCTGACCGGCAGCCCCGCGGCTGCGTCGCTCAACGCGGCTCGGCGATCCGGGCGGCGGCGGCCGGGCGGCCGAACAGCCTGCGAAAGCCGCGGACCACCCAGCCCACCAGCAGCAGCGCGCCTGCGAGGAACGCCGCCAACAGCACCAGGAACACCGCTGGGTACTGGAGCGCCAGCCACGTGCCGCCGATCACCGCGACATCCTCCGCGAAGGACAGTCCCCAGTTGCTGAACGGCTCGGGCGAGGCATTGACCGCTGCCCGGGCTCCCGCTTTCGAGAAATGGGTCGTGGCAGTCACGGTCCCGCCCAGCAGCGCCGCGGCGAGTGCGGTTCCGGCCCCGGCGTCGCCGAAGACGCCGGCTGCGAGCGCGGCGCCGGCCGGGATTCGGATGAAGGTCTGCAGCCCGTCCCAGAGCGTGTCCAGCCACGGCAGCTTGTCTGCGAAGAGCTCGACCAGCGCCATGAATCCCGCGGCGACCACTGCGATCGGGCTGGCAAGCGGCTGCAGGTGTTCGGGCAGCGGCAGCCAGCCCAGCCAGCCGGCCAGCCCGAGGCCGAAGACGACCAGATACAGCCGCAGGCCCGCACCCCAGGCAAGGGCACCGGCGAGCGCGAGTTCCGGCAGATGCTGGAGGAGGGCGTCCAAGGCAGTCGGGATTCGGCGATGAGCGAGATGGCCTGGCCCGCATTGTGCACCTGGCCGGCTGGCGACGTGTCCGCGTGGCCCGATCCGGACCCGCCGTATCCAGTGACTGCGCCCTACCGGCCGCAGCCGGGGCTGACTCGCCTGGGGTCGCCGGCGCATGGGCGTCTTGAATCGCGGGTGCTTGATGCCGATCGCAGTGCGCCGACCGCACTGCGGGCGAAGTGGGCGCGGCTACAGCGGCACATGACTCGGTGCGTCGCGCTGACGCCCGCGCTCGCCGACGCCCCCGATGCGGTGTGGCACCGGGTATGCGCTGCGGCGAACGCGATCGTCGACGCGCAGTGCCGGGAAGGCGCGGGTCGGCAGCGGGTGGACCGTCTGCCGCTGACCCGGGTGGGCAACGAGCTTCAGGCGAGCCTCGCCGGCTGGGCGATGCCCGCATGCGCGGACGCCCCTTTCGCCGTGCGTGCGCTTCGCCCCGATGCCCGACCCGTGCTCGAGTGGATCGGGACGCGGCCGGCTGCCGAGCGCCCGCTGCATGCGCTCGGTCTGGCATTGCAGGAGGACGTGGCGGTCGTCGAGGCGGACTCGGCCGCAACCCCGGCGCATGCGTCGCTGCTGCATGTCTGCTGGCCGAGCGGCTGGGATCCCGCAGCCAAGATCGGACTGGACTTCGCGACGATCCACGCGCCGGTGGCCGACGCAAGCCTGCTTCTCGCGGCCGCGCTGCCGCTGTCGCGGGCGCTGCTGTCCCAAGGGCCGTTCGTTCGCTTCGTCTGGACCATTGCGTCCGACGGCGGGTGGTCGCGGCACCCTGCGGAGGTCGCCCGAAGCGACGCGCAGCCCTGGTTTCGCTGCGAGCGCCAGGTGAGCGTGCCCCTCGCCGCGTGGCCTGGAGGGCCGCCGGGTGGCGGCGCGGTATTCCTGATCCGCCTGCACGTGACGCCGCTCGCAGTCGCTGCGGATACGCCCGCGCGACTGTCGGTGCTGCGCGCCGCGCTCGCGTCGATGTCGCCGCAGACCCTCGAGTACAAGGGGCTCGCCGACCGTCGGGCGGGCCTGCTCGAGTGGATCGACGCGCGGCTCGCCGGCGGCGACACGCCGGTCTGATCGGCCCGCAGGCGCGCCGCTCAGCCGCGGCGTCGGCCCACCCGGTCCGCCAGTGGTGGCCCAGCCCGCAGCAGCGCCACCAGCGCGCCGCTGCCTCCGTCGCTCGGCCCGGCCTGGCAGAACGCAAGAACCTGGTCGCGCTGGGCGAGCCAGCGCAACACCTTGCCCTTGAGCACCGGCTCGCGGTTGACCGAGCCCAGGCCCTTGCCATGCACGATCCGTACGCAGCGAACGTCCCGCTTGCCGCAGTCGACGAGGAACGCGGCGAGCGCCTCGCGGGCCTCGTCGACCCTGAACCCATGCAGATCGATCTCGCGCTGGATCACCCAGTCGCCACGGCGCAGTCGCCGCGGCACGTCCGGCCCGACACCCGGACGGCGGAACGACAAGGCCTCGTCGGTATCGAGCAGCCGCTCCACGTCGATCTCGTCGGACAGCGACTCGGCGAGCGCACGCGTCTCGTCCTGCTCGAACTGGCGTGCGATTGGCGCGACCGCGGCCGGTGCCGGCACGACGCGCCCGGTCGGCGGCAGCGGCACCGCGTCCGCCACCGCCCGCCGGAACTCGCTGCGCTCGCGCTCGATCCGGGCCCGCTGCGCGCGGGCGGCCGCATCCGCCTCGGCGCGCTGCCGCTCCCGAGCGCGGATCGCGTCGCGCAGGCCGCCGAGCGAATCGAGCCCGGCGCGGTGCGGCCGGCCGGTGTCGGCAGGGTCGCGCCGGGTCGGCCGAGCCATGTCAGGCGGCCTGCTCCTGCGCCTCGAGCCAGCGCTGGGCGTCCAGCGCCGCCATGCAGCCCGTCCCGGCCGACGTGATCGCCTGACGGTAGACGTGGTCCTGCACGTCGCCGGCCGCGAACACGCCCTCGACGCTGGTCATCGTGGCCAGTCCGCTCAGTCCGCTGCGGGTGACGATGTAGCCGTTCGCCATCTCCAGCTGACCCTCGAACAGTGCCGTGTTCGGTGCGTGCCCGATCGCGATGAACACGCCCTGCAGCGGTGTGTGCTCGGCCCCCCCGGTCTGCAGGTTGCGGATCCGCATGCCGGTCACGCCCGAATCGTCGCCGGTCACCTCATCGAGGACGTGGTGCCAGCGGACCTCAACCTTTCCGGCCCGCACCTTGGCCATCAGCTTGTCGATCAGGATGGCCTCGGCGCGGAAGCGGTCGCGGCGATGCACCACGGTGACCTTGCTTGCGATGTTGGACAGGTAGAGCGCCTCCTCGACCGCGGTGTTGCCGCCGCCGATCACCGCGACCTCCTGTCCGCGGTAGAAGAACCCGTCGCAGGTCGCACAACCGGAGACCCCCTTGCCCATGAACGCCTGCTCCGAAGGCAGTCCGAGGTACTTTGCCGATGCGCCGGTGGCGATCACGAGCGCATCGCACGTATAGCTGCCGGAATCGCCCGTCAGCCGGAACGGTCGTGACGAGAGGTCGGCCGTGTGGATATGGTCGAACACGTACTCGGTGTCGAAACGCTCGGCGTGCGCGTGGAATCGCTGCATCAGCTCCGGACCCTGGACGCCTTGCGCGTCTGCGGGCCAGTTGTCGACGTCGGTCGTGGTCATCAGCTGCCCGCCCTGGGCCAAGCCGGTGACCAGGACCGGCTTGAGGTTGGCGCGCGCCGCATAGACCGCCGCCGTATAGCCGGCCGGCCCGGAGCCCAGGATCAGCACCCTGGCATGTTTGTGGTTCGTCATCGAATGCCCTCGGAAACTCGAAATCAACGCATAAACAACGAGTTGGATCGTTTACTTCACCGGGTTCCTTTGAAACGAACCGCCGCTGCGGCACAATCACGCCCGTGCCCGTGCGAGGGTCGTCGAACCCACTCCTCGACGAGGTAAGTATGGCTCACGAAGAAAACAAGGCGTTCCTCAGACGCGTTCCGCTGTTGGCCAGCCTGACCGAGACGCAGCTCGATGCGCTCGCCGCGGGCAGCGTCAGGCGCGCGTTTCCGAAGGGGCGCACGATCGTCGCCGAGGGAGAGCCGTCGCAGTCGCTCTACATCCTGCTCTCGGGGCGCGCGAAGGTGCAGCGCTCCGATGCGGACGGCAAGGAGGTGATCCTGGCGGTGCTCGGACCGGGCGAGTGCTTCGGCGAGATGAGCCTGATCGATGACGCGCCGCGCTCGGCCAGCGTGATCACCATCGAGTCCTGCGACTTCATGGCGATCAACAAGGACAGCTTCAAGGCGATGCTGGCGCAGAACCACGATATGGCCATGAAGATCATGCGGGGCCTCGTCAAGCGGCTTCGCGAGGCCGACAAGAAGATCGAGACCCTGGCGTTGCTGGACGTCTACGGACGGGTTGCGCGGGTGCTGCTCGACTTCTCCGAGCAGATCGGCGGCGAGCGGGTGGTTCGCAGCAAGCTGCCGAGGCAGGAGATCGCCAAGATGATCGGCGCGTCGCGCGAGATGGTATCGCGCGTCATGAAGGGCCTGGAGGTCGACGGCTACATCGTGCCGGCGCCCGAAGGCCGGCTGGTGCTGAGAGAAAAGCTCAGCTCGTACCTGCACTAGGAGTTCCATGGCGCGTGCTTCGGCGATCGGCGGTGCGTCCGCCCGCGGTACCTCCCCCCGCGACTCCCTCATCTCCGACCGCGCGCTCGTGCTCCTCAGGGAGGCTCGCTGGCTGCTGCTGTGCACGCTCGCGCTGTTCGTCGCGCTCGTGCTCTTCAGTTACAACCGCTCGGACCCCGCGTGGTCGCATGCGGCCTCGACCTCGGTGGTCCACAACTACGGCGGGCGGGTGGGGGCCTGGGTCGCCGATCTGATGCTCTATCTCTTCGGCCTGTCCGCGTACCTGTGGGCGGCGTTCCTTCTGCTTCGCGTGGTGTCCGGCTACCGCTACCTGCACCGTCGGCGGCTGGCCGAGCGTCGCGAAGCCATGGACGAGCCGCCGTTCGGCTGGGACCGATGGGTCGGTTTCGCTCTGCTGTTCGCGGGGTCGATGGCGATCGAATCGTCGCGGCTGTCGGGAATCGGCGTGACCTTGCCCCTCGCCCCCGGCGGACTGATCGGACAGCTGATCGCCCAGCCGATGCTGACGCTGCTCGGAGCGGTCGGCGGCACGCTCGCGATGCTGCTGATGGTGGCGGTCGGTTTTTCCCTCGCCACCGGGCTGTCCTGGCTGGCAACCTTCGAGCGGCTCGGTGCGGCACTCGAGGGCGCAGTGCTCGGCGTGCGCGACCGGCTCGATGCCCGGCGCGACCGACGCGCCGGCGTGCGGGCGGCGACCGTGCGCGACGAAACGGTCGAGGTCAAGCGCAAGATCCTCTCCGAGGACCCGGAGCCGGTGCGGATCGCACCGCCCGCGCCGCCGGTCGCGCGCTCGGAGCGGGCGCTGCGCGAGCGCCAGAAGCCGCTGTTCATCGACCTGCCTGCCGACACCGAACTGCCGCCGCTCGCGCTGCTCGATCCGCCGCCCGAGCAGCGCGACATGGTGACCCCCGAGACGCTGGAGTTCACCTCCCGACTGATCGAGAAGAAGCTTGCGGACTTCGGTGTGGCCGCCAACGTCGTCGCGGCCTACCCGGGGCCGGTGATCACCCGCTACGAGATCGAGCCGGCCACCGGCATCAAGGGCTCGATGATCGTCAACCTGGGCAAGGACCTGGCGCGCGCGCTGTCGCTCACCTCGATCCGCGTGGTCGAGACCATCCCCGGCAAGAGCCTGATGGGCCTGGAGTTGCCTAACGCCCGACGTCAGGCGGTGCGTCTGTCCGAGGTGCTCGGCTCGCAGGTGTACGCCGATTCCGCATCTCCGGTCACGCTGGCGCTCGGCCACGACATCGCCGGCCGTCCGGTGGTCGCGGACCTCGCGCGGATGCCGCACCTGCTGGTGGCCGGCACCACCGGATCGGGCAAATCGGTGGGCATCAACGCGATGCTGCTGTCGCTGCTGTACAAGGCCGATCCGTCGCAGGTGCGGCTCATCCTGATCGACCCGAAGATGCTCGAGATGAGCACCTACGAGGGCATCCCGCACCTCCTCGCGCCGGTGGTCACCGACATGCGCCAGGCCGGTCACGCGCTCAACTGGTGCGTCGCCGAGATGGAGCGGCGCTACCGTCTCATGAGCAAGCTCGGCGTGCGCAACCTGTCGGGCTACAACGCGAAGATCGCCGAGGCTAAGAAGAAGGACGAGCCGATCCCGAATCCGTTCTCGCTGACCCCGGAGACACCGGAGCCGCTCGATCGGCTGCCGGTGATCGTCGTGGTGATCGATGAGCTTGCCGACCTGATGATGGTGGTCGGCAAGAAGATCGAGGAGCTGATCGCGAGGCTCGCGCAGAAGGCGCGCGCGGCCGGCATCCACCTGATCCTCGCCACGCAGCGACCGTCGGTGGACGTGATCACCGGTCTGATCAAGGCGAACATCCCGACTCGGATCGCGTTCCAGGTCTCATCCCGGATCGATTCGAGAACCATCCTCGACCAGATGGGCGCGGAAGCCCTGCTGGGGCAGGGCGACATGCTGTACATGCCCCCCGGCACCGGCCTGCCGATGCGCGTTCACGGCGCCTATGTCGCCGACGACGAGGTCCATCGGGTGGTGGCCCACTGGAAGGAGCTCGGTGGCGAGCCCGACTACGTCGAGGGCATCCTCGAGGGGGGTGTCGCTGCCGACGCGGTCGATCCAGGCAGCGCCGTGGGCTTCGGCGGGCTGCAGGCGACGCTGCAGGAGGCCGGCGTCGACGGGGAGGCCGATCCGCTGTACGACCAGGCCGTGTCGGTCGTCCTCCAGCACAAGCGCGCGTCGATCTCGCTGGTGCAGCGTCATCTTCGGATCGGATACAACCGGGCCGCCCGGCTGCTCGAGCAGATGGAGAAGTCCGGACTGGTGTCGGCGATGGCCAGTAACGGCAACCGCGACATCATCGTGCCCAGACGCGAGGACGACTGAGCCTGGTGCAGCGGCGCGGCGACCGGCGGGTGTGCCGCCTGCGCTACCATGCGTGCATGTCGGATCTCTCGAACGCGCGCCGACGCGTCCTGCAGCTGTGCGTGGCGCTGCCGCCGCTTGCCCGGACGGGGGCGGCGCGCGCTTCGGCGATCGACCAGCTCAGGCAGTTCGCGTCGTCGACGCAGGCGGCGCGCGGCGAATTCACCCAGCAGCAGATCCGCAGCAACGGACGCGCGGGTGAGACTTCGCGCGGAACGTTCGCGTTCGCACGGCCAGGGCGCTTCCGCTGGGAGGTGTCCGCGCCGTACGAGCAGCTGGTGGTCACCGATGGCGAGCGACTGCATTTCTACGACAAGGATCTGCGGCAGGTCACCGTGCGTCGGGCCACCGATGCGATCGGTGCCACCCCGGCGGCGCTGCTGTTCGGCTCCAACGATCTGGACGCCGCATTCACGCTGAAGGAGGCCGGAGCGGCCGACGGGCTCGAGTGGCTCGAGGCCCTGCCGCGGTCGAAGGAAAGCGGATTCGAGCGCATCCGCATCGGGTTTCGTGCCGGGCTGCCCGAGGCTATGGAGGTCCGCGACGCCTTCGGGCAGACCACCCGATTCGCCTTCCGTGGAATCGAGCGCAACCCGTCGATCGATCCCAGCCAGTTCCGCTTCACGGCGCCCAAGGGCGTCGACGTCGTCCAATAAGGCGGGGCCGCGGTGCTCGCCGCCGGCAGGCCGCTCGCCGAGGCGATGCGGCCCACGCGCATCGAGGAGGTCGTCGGCCAGCGGCATCTGCTTGGTGCCGGCATGGCGTTGCGCGCGGCGCTCGAGGCCCGCCGGCCGCATTCGATGATCCTGTGGGGCCCACCAGGGGTCGGCAAGACCACGCTCGCACGGCTGCTCGCTCAGGCCTTCGACTGCCGATTCGTCGCGATATCGGCCGTGCTGGCCGGCGTGAAGGAGATTCGCGAGGCGGTGGAGATCGCACGGCAGGAGCGCGAAAGCGCCGGCCGCGGAACGATCGTGTTCGTCGACGAGGTCCACCGCTTCAACAAGAGCCAGCAGGACGCGTTCCTGCCGCACGTCGAGTCGGGGCTGTTCACGTTCGTCGGCGCGACCACCGAGAATCCGTCGTTCGAAGTCAACGGCGCCCTGCTGTCGAGGGCGGCGGTGTACGTGCTGCGGCGGTTGGACGACGACGACCTGCACGCGCTGATCGCGCGGGCCGCCACGGGCTGGCTCGACGGCCTGCAGGTGCCCCAGGAGGCGGCAACGGTGCTGGTCGAGGCCGCGGACGGAGATGCGCGGCGTCTGCTGAACCTGCTGGAGGTGGCAGCGACCGCGGCTGGCGCGATGGATCCCCACCCCGATCCCGCCACTGCGCGGCGCTCGCTCGACGCCGCCGAGGTCGCAAAGGTGCTCGCCGAGCGCGTGCGTCGGTTCGACAAGGGGGGCGACGCGTTCTACGACCAGATCTCGGCGCTCCACAAGTGCGTACGGGGCTCGCATCCGAACGCGGCGCTGTACTGGCTGGTACGGATGCTGGACGGCGGCGCCGACCCGCGCTATCTCGCGCGCCGCATCGTCCGCATGGCGATCGAGGACGTCGGCCTCGCCGACCCGCGGGCGCTGCGCCTGGCCCTGGACGCGGCTGAGGTCTACGAGCGGCTGGGCTCGCCCGAGGGCGAGCTCGCGCTGGCCCAGGCGGTGATCTATCTCGCGTGCGCAGCCAAGTCCAATGCCGCGTACGTCGCCTACAACGAGGCGCGTGCGCACGTGAAGCGCGACGGTTCGCGCGCGGTGCCGCTGCACCTGCGCAACGCGCCTACTGCGCTGATGAAGGACCTCGGCTTCGGTCGCGACTATCGGTATGCGCATGACGAGCCGGAGGGCTACGCCGCAGGTGAGCAGTACATGCCGGACGACCTACGGGAGCCCGACTGGTATCGGCCCGTGCCTCGCGGCTTGGAGATCCGGATCGCCGAGAAGCTCGACCGGCTGCGAGCGCTGGACGCCGAAGCCCGGCGCGTCCCGTGACCCGGCCCGATGCGCGCGCCCGCCGCTAGAATGGCGGTCATGCTCGATATCCATTCCCTGCGCAAAGATCTGGACGCGGTGGCGGCCCGGCTCGCCACCCGTGGTTTCGTGCTCGATGCCCCGGCATTCCGTGCGCTGGAGGCCGAGCGCAAGACCGTGCAGACCCGGACCGAGGAGTTGCAGGCCCGCCGCAACGCGCTATCGAAGGCGATCGGGCAGATGAAGGCTCGCGGTGAGGATGTCGCGGCCGCGATGGCCGAGGTTGCGGGCTTGGGCGATGCCCTCAAGGCAAGCGCCGATCGCAACTCGGAGATCCAGACCGCACTCGAGGCCTGGATGCTCGCGGTGCCCAATCTGCCGCACGAGTCGGTCCCAGTCGGCGCCTCGTCAGACCACAACGTCGAGGTGCGCCGCTGGAGTCCGACCGGTGGCGAGCCCGCGCCGCTCGGGTTCGCCGCCCGCGACCATGTCGACCTCGGCGAGCCGCTCGGGCTGGATTTTGAGGCGGCGGTGAAGCTGTCCGGCTCACGGTTCGTCGTGATGAAGGGCGCCGTGGCCCGCCTGCACCGCGCCCTTGCGCAGTACATGCTCGAGGTCCACACCAGCGAGCATGGCTACGTGGAGTGCTACACCCCTTACGTCGTCAACGCCGAGTCGTTGCGCGGCACCGGCCAGCTGCCCAAGTTCGAGCAGGATCAGTTCGCTGCGAGGAAGGGTGGGCAGGAGGGTGCCGACGGCCCACCGATGTACCTGATTCCCACCTCCGAGGTCTCGCTCACCAACCTCGTGCGGGGCGAGATCCTGCCCCAGGACGCGCTGCCGATCCGTCTGACCGCGCACACGCCGTGCTTCCGGTCGGAGGCCGGCGCGGCCGGACGCGACACCCGAGGCATGATTCGGCAACACCAATTCGACAAGGTCGAGATGGTGCAGATCGTTCACCCGGACGCGTCGTACGAGGCACTCGAGCAGATGGTCGGGCACGCCGAGCGGATCCTGCGCGGCCTCGAGTTGCCCTACCGGGTGATGACGCTGTGTACCGGCGACATGGGCTTCGGTGCGGCAAAGACCTACGACCTCGAGGTCTGGCTTCCCGCACAGCACGCGTACCGGGAGATCTCGTCGGTGTCGAACTGCGAGGCCTTCCAGGCGCGGCGCATGCAGACCCGCATGCGCAACGCGCAGGGCCGCACCGAGCTGGTCCACACGCTGAACGGGTCCGGGCTTGCAGTGGGACGGACGTTGGTCGCCGTTCTGGAGAACCACCAGACCGAGGACGGCGGGGTGCGCATCCCGGCGGCGCTGCGCCCCTTCGTCGGCGGTGTGCAGGTGCTGCGGGCGGGCTGACCTTCGTCGGTGCCCCGAGGTCCGACTCCGGTACGGTTGCAGCAACGCATGACGTGCGTGCTAACATTGAAGGCTTCGCGGCGTAGTTCGACGACGCTGCGGCGACCCGGAGAGGTGGCAGAGTGGTCGAATGCGCCGGACTCGAAATCCGGTATACCGGTCACGGTATCGTGGGTTCGAATCCCACCCTCTCCGCCAAGTTGCTTTCTGCAACTTTCCCTAACTTCATACCGGCTCGCGCAAGGCGTTGATCTGATTGCAGTTTTCAGATCCGTGGCGTACCGAGCCGATCAGGGAAGCGTCTGCTCATCGGGTTACCGACCCAGCAGAAACTGCGACTTTCTCTGGACCTCCTGACTGAGCAAGTTTGAAAAACTCAACCGAGTCAAGCACTTGGCTGGGTCGGTGGTCTGCTTCTGACCCGTACCGAGGTCGGAAAAGTCAGGAGCTCTGGGTCTGATCGAACTTCACGTGTGGCCTCATCAGCCTCATTCGGCCCACACCTGCCATCTGGAAGGCAACGATACCCACGGTTCTCGTTTGGCATCGGAGACGGCGTATGTCGGCTCCGGTAGGCCCTCGCCATCGAAACATCCGCCCGCAATCCCAATCTTGTCCGGCAGCGAGGAAACGAACCAGAACAGCGTCGTGCCGCAGTGTGGGCAGAAATGACGCTCCTGATCGTGATTTTGCGCGGCGTGGTGGAAGGCATAGACCTTCGTGTCGCCCTCTTGCCGAACGACGGCGTCCTTGGCGAAGTAGGCCGAGATTCCGAAGGCACTTCCTGTACGGCGCTTGCAGTTGGTGCAGT
>JBIKMO010000322.1:0-5015 GCA_044359175.1 Burkholderiaceae bacterium
AGATCCAGGAGAACTGCCGACGCAACGGCGACGATCCGGCGGCGCTGCCGCGCCGCTACGCCAACGTGATCAACGCCGCGCTGCGCGACCGGCCGGCGGACATGACCGTGACCATCCACACCTGCCGCGGCAACTTCAAGAGCGCCTGGGTCGCCGAGGGCGGCTACGACCCGGTGGTGGAGGCGATGTTCTCCACCGACGTCGACGGCTGGTTCATGGAGTTCGACAGCGTGCGCGCCGGCGGCTTCGAACCGCTGCGCCACCTGCCCGAGGACCGGCGCGTGGTCCTCGGGCTGGTGACCACCAAGCTGGGCGAACTCGAGGACAAGGACGCGCTGAAGCGGCGCATCGACGAGGCCGCGAAGGTGGTGCCGCTCGAGCAGCTGTGCCTGAGCCCGCAGTGCGGCTTCTCGAGCACGCACCACGGCAACGCGCTGTCGGTCGACGACCAGTGGCGCAAGCTCGAGCGCGTGGTCGAGGTCGCACGCGAGGTCTGGGGCGAGTAGCGTGAACCGCGGCGGCCCATGCGGATCGCGAGCGATCGGCGTGAGGGTCTGGCTCGGGGCACCTGCCGGCGATGACGCGACCGCTGGCGGTCGCCGCGCACGTCGAGCGCGCCTTCGCCGCGCGAGGCGTCTGAGCGTCGCGCCCCCCGACGGGCCGATGCCGCGATGAGCGGCGCCGGCGAGACCCCCGGGGCGCGCGGCCTCCCGCCCGCCCTCGCGATCCGATCGCTCTGGCTGATTGCCGCGGCCGCGGTCGGCGCGCTGCTGCTGGCCCGGCTCGTGCAGGTCTCGATGTTCTTCGACGGCGGCATCTACGCGTCGGTCGCGCGCAACCTCGCCGAAGGCCGGGGCGACGTCTGGCGGCTGCACTTCTCCGATGCGCTGTTCCCGGTGTTCTCCGAGCACCCGCCGCTGATGATGTGGCTGCAGGCGCTCGCCTTCTCGACGTTCGGCGACGGCATCGCGGTCGAGAAGGGCTTCTCGCTGCTCACCTTCGTGATCTGCGCCGTGCTCCTGCATCGGCTCTGGCTGCGACTGCACGAGCGGGACGCCGCGATGCGGCTGGCGTTTCCGCTCGCGCTCGTGCTCGTGCTGGTCTCCGGGCGCGTTGCCTGGGGCTTCGCCAACGGCCTGCTCGAGAACCTGGTCGCGGTCTTTTCGCTCACCGCGGTGCTCGCGATCCTCGTCGCCCAGGGGCCATCGGCGCGCGGCTCGCCGAGCCGGCGAGCGCTGCTGATGGCGGCGGCCGGCGTCGCGGTGTCGCTGTCGATGCTGACGAAGGGGCCGGTGGGCCTGTTCCCGCTCGCCACCCCGGCGATCCACTGGCTCGTCTTCCGGCAGGCGCCGCTCAGGGACGGGGTCGCCGACACCCTGGTCATGCTGTCGGTGATCGTGGCGTGCTTCGGGGCGCTGCTGTCCGTCGACGCGTCCCGCGAGGCGATCGGGCGGTACCTGGACGCGCAACTGTTCGCCAGCCTGTCCGGGGACCGCGGCCGCTACGGCGGCGGCCCGTACGTGGTGCGCAAGATCCTGGGCATCAACGGCTATGCGCTGCTGATCGTCGCCCTGCTGGCGCTGGCCGGACGGCGGCTGCTCGGCGTCGACGACGACGGCGACACGCGGCGCCTGCGCTGGAAGCGCGCCGCGTTCCTGCTGCTGGTGGGCCTGTCGGCATCGCTCCCGATCGGACTCAGCCCCCGGGTCGCGAATTTCTACTTCAATCCGTCGCTGTTCTTCTTCGGGTCGGGGCTGGCCGTGCTCGGCGCGCCGTACCTGCTGGCGATCCTCGCCCGACTGAACGCGCGGCAGGCGAAGCGGCTCTTCGTCGGCGCCCTGGCCGCCGTGCTCGTCTCGGCCGCGGTCATCGCCCGCGACTTCGGCCGACCCGGAACCGACGCACGGACGATCGCGCAGGCCGCCGCGATCGGGCAGGCCGTCTGCCCGAACCGGGCGGACTGCGGTGCGCGCCTGGCCGCCTGCGGCGAGATCTGGGAGGACTGGGCACTGCAGACCTACCTGCAGCGCCACTTCCGGCTCGGCATGGCTCGCGCCGCCGACCTCGAGGCGACCTTCCTGCTCACCCAGCCCGGGTGCCCCGCCGCCCCGGGAACCACGGACACGGGCGTGGACGTATCGCCCTATCGGCTGTTGAAGCGCACCGGGCCGCCCTGAGGGTCGGCGCGACTCCCGGCAGCGGTCGGCCGCCGACGGCCTCGCGCGGGGCCGGTCACCCCTTCGGACGGCCGACGGTCTGCGCCAGCAGCAGCTGCTCGTCGTCGGTCAGCCCCATCGCGTGCGCGAGCGCGTCGCGGTCGAACCAGGCCCGCACGACGGTGGCCAGCCCGAGGGACGCGCACGCGAGGTACACGTTCTGCGCCATCGCACCCGCGGCCGCGAACGCGTAGGCGGTGCGCTGCGATGCGGGCACCCGCGCCAGGCGGCCGTGATCGGCCACGTAGATCAGGTCGAGCGCGGCGTCGTCGACGAAGTCCTGGTAGCCGGTGACGCCGCGTACGTCGCTCGCGATCACCCGCTGCAGCGCGTGTGCGGCGGGGTCGTACCGGTACAGGCCCTGGGGCATCGCAGCGAAAAGCACCACCTCCTGCGCGTTCATCGCGCTCGGTGCGGTGCGGCCGCCGAGGTCGGGACGGTTCACACCGGCCGCCGCCCAGATCAGGTCGGCGAGCGAGGCATCGTCGAGCGACTCGGACGAGAACGCACGCTGCGACTGTCTGCGCGCCAGCGCCTGCATCAGCGACAGGCCGCCGTCCAGCCGCGGCGACGGCAATCGCAGCGACGGGCTCCCGTCGCCTTCGGCCGGCCGCGGCCGGTTGCGCCCGATCAGCCCGAACGCCAGCTTGGTCAGCGTGTTCATCGTGGGTCTCCGAAACGCCCCGAGACTACCGACCGGCCCGCACCCGCGTCTTGCGCTCGCTCAAGCCCCGTGCCGAGGCGGGGTGCGCGGGAGGGTCGGTGCGTGGTGCTTGCGCGCGCATCCGAATCGATCACCCGGTCAGCTCGCCCGCGATCTCCAACCTCAGCGCCGTCCCGGACGGCAACCGGTAGAGTCGCGGGATGGACACCCACACCGCCCCCGCCCGTACCGTCGACGTCGTCTCCGACGTGGTCTGCCCCTGGTGCTACATCGGCAAGCGCCAGCTCGAGGCGGCGATCGCGCGGCTGCCCGAGGCCGAGCGGCCGCGGGTGCGCTGGCATCCGTTCCAGCTCAATCCCGACCTGCCGCCGCAGGGCATCGATCGGCGCAGCTACCTCGAGGCCAAGTTCGGCGGCGCCGAGCGCGCGGCGCAGATCTACGAGCGCGTGCGCGCGGCCGGGCGCACCGCCGGCCTCGAGCTCGCGATCGACCGCATCGAGCGCCAGCCGAACACCCTCGACGCGCACCGGCTGATCGCATGGGCGCAGGCCGACGCGTCGCGCGACGCGGACGCGCTGGTCGAGGCGCTGTTCCGGGCGTACTTCGTCGAGGGCCGTCCGGTCGGCGAGCGCGACACGCTCGTGCGGATCGCCGGCGAGGCCGGCTACGACGCGCGGGCCGCGCGCGAACTGCTCGAGTCGGACACCGGCCTGGACGAGGTCCGGGAGATGGACCGGCACGCGCGCGGCCTGGGCATCGGCGGCGTGCCGTTCTTCGTCTTCGACGGCCGGTTGGGCGTGTCCGGCGCGGCCGGTGCGGACGCGCTGCTCGACGCGATGGCGCAGGCGCGCGGGCAGGCCTGAGGCGCGGACCCCACCGGGATGACGGCGCGCCCCGCCCGGCGCTGCGCTGCGAGGCGACCGGCCCTGGCGCAGCCCCGAGGCGAACGGCTCAGCCGAGCACGACCAGATGATTCGGTCGGGCTCCGACCACCGCTTCCAACGGGATCCTGCGATCGAAGCTCACGAAGCGCCCCCGGTGCCTCACCGCCAGGGCCAGCAGGCAGGCGTCGGTGACGTGTCGCGGCCCGAGGATGCGGCGCCAGTCGAACCCCTTCGGCGCGAGCAGGTCGACGTCGTCAGGCCAGAACGCGTGGTGCGTCGTGCCCGCGGCAGCGGCGAGCCGCGCGGCCACCTCGGCGGCGGGCCGCGTGCCTGGATAGGCGGGCTGCGACATGATGCGAATGCACCCGTTCTGGGTGATCGGACACGACGCCCAGCCTTGCCCGATCTCCCGAGCCAGCCAGTCGCTCGCCAGCCGATGGTGCACATGCGCCGCGTCGAGCAGCGCGATCAGCACGTTGACGTCGAGCAGCGCTCGCAAGTTCAGACGCCTTCGGCGTCGCGCAGCGCATCGACCTGCGCCGGCGTCACCACCCGCCCCCGCGCCGGGAATGGATCGAAGCCGGTGGCGCGTTTCGGAGCACCGACCCGGGACGGCTCAGCACCGGAAAGCGCCTGACGCAGCAGCTGCGACACGACGGCGCCGGCCGAGGTGCGCTGCACGCGCGCGAGTTCCTTGGCAGCCGCCAGCACGTCGTCATCGATATCGAGCGTGGTCCTCATCTCGAGCGCCCGGCGGGGTCGTTGCCCTGTGCGCATCATAGCATCATCGCATCACTGCATCTCATGGGGGTCCCCACGGGCGGGTGGGGTGATCGATGACCCGTACGGCCTACCCCCGGCGCCGGCGACTCGAACGGAATTGATCTGGCTCAAGAGCACGTCGATCCGAGTCACACGGCAGCAAGCGGCCTGCCCTAGGCTGGCGGCAGCGCCGCGACGCCCGGTCGGCGCCCGCCGGCGTCTACGACCTGGGAACCCGATGACCGAACCCGGATGCCTCGAGCCTGCGATCGACGACGTGCTTGCCCGCCACGGCGCACGCCGCGACGCGCTGCTGCAGATCCTGCGCGAGACCCAGGAGCACACCGGGTGGCTCGCGCCTGCGGCGATCGAGCGGATCGCGGCCGGGGTCGGGCTGACGCCGGCGATCGTGACCGGGGTGGCGAGCTTCTACCGGTTCCTGCACCTGCGTCCGGTGGGCCACACGCACCTGCTGTGGAGCGACAACGT
>JBIKMO010000082.1:0-16704 GCA_044359175.1 Burkholderiaceae bacterium
GCAGGTGCACGGCGGCAACGGGTACGCGCTGGAGTACCGGATCAGCCGCGTGCTGGTCGACGCTCGGATCCTGAACGTGTTCGAGGGCGCGGCCGAGATTCAGGCGGGGATCGTCGCGCGCGGCCTGATCGACTGATTCGCACGCTTCAGCCCGGGGACGGGCGCTCCGCATCCGACGGGTCGGCGCTCGGCTCCCGCCAGGCAGGCCGAGCGCGATGCTGTGACATTCGCCACGCTCGATGTGCCATCGGGCGGTCGTCGCGCACCGCCGGTCGCGCGCCGGCGGCCGCTCGGCGAGTGCGCGTCAGCCGGCCCGTCGTCCTCGCCAGAATCGGGGGCATCGCCTGACGAAGAGACCGCGATGACCGACGACGACTTCGACCCGATCGATCCGCCCAACACGCTCACGGGCATCCTGCAACCGGACGCCGCTCTGGCGGCGGCGCAGCGACTGCAGCGGCGCTACCAGAGCAACCTGCCCGGCGCGAACTCGCTGTTCGGCCGCGACGGCCGACGCGTCGAGGGGCGCCTGCCGGTCGAGGTGGTCGGCGAGGAGGCCTGAGCACGCGGCGGCGCGGCCCGCGTCAGCGGGTCGCCGAGCGGCCGCCGATCGGCTCCAGCGCGAACCCGGCCGCCTCCACGGCGCGCCGAGCGGCCTGCGGATCGACCGCACCCGAGATCCTCAATTCATGCGAGGCCAGGTCGGCCTCGATCACCGCGCGGGGCGACGCGGCCGCGACCGCCGCGCGGATCGCAGCGACACAACCCTGGCAGTGCATCCCCTCGACTCTGTACACGTCCATCGCGATCCTCCCTCGGTCGACCTTGCGCATGCTGCGACTTCACCACGGGTGAAGGTCAAGGCCCTCGGCCACGACCACGTGCCGACCGCACCGCACGGGCAATAGCCCCACCCGACGCCGACCAACGCGGTCGTGCCTGGAGCGTCGAACCATAGTCGCGCCCCACGCGCGCCTTCCCGGCTCTGGAGCCGCGTGTTCGCCGCGCCGATCTGACGGCGGCGCGTCCCGATTTGGCCGACCCTACAACTCCATCGGAGGCTTCGATGTCGTTCAGGAGATCCCCTCTCACCCTGCTGGTCGCCGGCGCGCTGACGCTGGCCAGCGCCATCCCCGCGGCCGCGCAGGACATCCGCATCGGCGGTGTGTTCAGCTACACGGGTGGGCTCGGCGCCCTCGGCCCGCGGATCCGGGACGGCGCCCGTCTCGCGATCGACGAGGTCAACCGGGCGGGCGGCGTGTTGAACGGTCAGCGCCTAGCGCTGGTGGATGCGGACGATCAGACCAATCCCCAGGTCGCGGTCGACGTGGCCACCCGTCTGGTGCAGGTCGAGAAGGTCTCGGCGCTGATCGGCGCGATGGCCTCGGGCTCGACCATCCCGGTCGCCAACAGCGTCACCATCCCGAACGGAGTCGTGCAGATCTCGCCGTCGTCGACCGCGCCGGCGATCAGCGCGCTGAAGGACAACGATTTCGTGTTCCGCACCGCGGTGCCCGATGGACTGCAGGGCCAGGTCATCGCCCGCGAGGCGCGTGCACGCGGCGTCGAGCGGATCGCGATCATGGCGATCAACAGTGCCTACGGCAACGGCCTGATGAACGCCGTGCGGGAGAACTTCACCCGTCTGGGCGGCACGGTGACCAGCGCCACGAACTTCGAGGGCGATCGCCCGTCATACCGCGCCGAACTCGCCACCGCGGCCGGCGCAGGCAACCCGCAGGCGCTCGTGGTCGTCGGATACCCCGCGAATGGCGGTAACACGATCCTGCGTCAGGCGCTGGAGAACGGATTCTTCAAGAACTTCATCCTGCCGGACGGGATGCGCGACCCGACCGTGGTCAAGGAGATCGGCGCGAAGAACCTGAGCGGCAGCTGGGGCACCGCGCCCGCGTCGACCGCCGAGGCCGCGCTGCAGGAGCGCTTCCGCACCGCCTACCGGAGCTTCTCGAAGGAGGATCCGACGCAGGCGTTCGTCGCCGAGTCGTACGACGCGGCCATGCTGATCGCGCTCGCGATCCAGCAGGCCGGCTCGGCCGACCGCACCGCGATCCGCGACGCGTTGCGTCGGGTCGCCAACGGGCCGGGCGAGCGTGTCGGTCCGGGTGAGTTCGCGCGCGCCAAGGACCTGATCTCCCGCGGCACCAAGGTCAACTACGAAGGTGCGTCCGGCCCGGTCGAGTTCGATGCGAGCGGCGACGTTCAGGGCCGCATCGGCGTCTGGACCGTGCGTGCCGATTCCGGAGAGATCGTGACCGAGAAGACGATGGGCGCACAGTAGCGAACGCTGAGGGAGTGCCGCCGCCGTGCACGGCGGCACGCCCGTCATCGTTCGTCGGCACCCTTCGGCGGACGCTCTCCGATCAGGCCCTGAGGTCGGTAGATCAGGATGAGCTGAAGCGCGAGCCCGATCAGGAAGATTCGAACGAACGACGCGCGAGCCTCGAGCGTGTCGGGCAGAAACCGGGTCAGGTAGTCGGTGAGGGACCACAGCAACCAGATGCCAAAGGCGCCGACGACCGCGCCCCGGTTGTTGCCGCTGCCGCCGGCCACGAGCATGACCCAGACCAGGAAGGTCACCATCAGCGGCTCGGCGGTCTCGGGCGCGACGAAGCGCAGCAGCTGCGCCATCATCGCCCCGCCCAGTCCCATGACCATCGCGCCGAACACGAAGCTCTCGAGTCGGAAACGCTCGACGTGCTTGCCGGCTGCGGCCGCGGCGTACTCGTTGTCGCGGATCGCCCGCTGCACGCGGCCCCAGGGCGACCGGTAGGCCCGTTCACACAGCCAGTACACGACCGCGACCAGCGCCAGCACCACCGCCAGGAACGCAATCTCGGACCATGGCGAGCGCAGCGCATCGAACGCCTTAGGCACGTTGGTCATGCCCTGGCTGCCGTTCGTGAGCCACTGCTCGTTCCTCGCCACCATCCGCAGGATCTCGCCGATGCCGATCGTGGCGATCGCCAGGTAGTCGCTGCGCAGCCGCAGCGTGGTCAGCCCGATCAGCCACGCCACCGCGCCGGCGGCCGCCGCCGCGCCCAGCAGACCGACGGCCAGCGGCAGCTCGAAGCCGCCCAGGTGACTCGGCGAGGCCGGCGCGGTGAGGATCGCCCCCGTGTAGGCACCGACCGTCACGAAGCCGGCAATGCCGACGTTCATCAGCCCGGTGTAGCCCCAGTGCAGATTCAGCCCCAGCGTGAGCAGCGCGTAGATCCCTCCCATCGTGAGGATCGCCACCAGGTACATGCCGTAGCCGACGACCGTATCCATCACAGCACCTGTCCGCGGAAGAGCCCGGTCGGGCGGAACACCAGCATCACCACCATGACGACGAAGGCCACGCCGATCTTGTAGTCCGGCGTCACCAGCGGCTGGCCGCCGAACAGCGGCGCGCTCGCGAGCTCCTCGGCCAGACCGAGGATGAGGCCGCCGGCGAACGCGCCGTAGGGCTTGCCGATGCCGCCCAGGATCGCCGCGGCGAACACCGCGAGCAGCACGTTCCAGCCCATCTGGGGCGACAGCTGCGTGTCGATTGCGAGCAGCACGCCCGCCACGGCGGCGAGCCCCGCACCGATCACCCAGGTCCAGAGGATCACGCGATCGGCCGGGATGCCGCTCACGCGGGCGAGGTCGGCGTTGTCGCTCATCGCGCGCATCGCCTTGCCGGTCCGGGTGCGCGACAGGAACAGGTGCAGGACCACCGCCACCGAGAGCGTGATCAGCAGGATCCAGACATGGCGGACCTGGATACGGAACCCCTCCCAGACGATCGGCGTCTGGATGCCGGTCTGGTAGACCGCGGTCCCCGGCCCCCAGATGAACAGTACGACCGCACGCACCATCAGCGCGATGCCGAAGCCCGAGATCAACAGCACCGCGGGCGACTGGTTGCGCAGCGGCCGGTAGAAGCAGCGGTCGATTGCCACCCCGAGCAGCACGGTCGCGGCGATCGCCACCGGCAGCGCGCCATAGGCCGAGAAGCCGAATCCTGCGACCAGCGCGAGCGCGACATAGCCGCCGAAGGTCATCAGGTCGCCGTGGGCGAAGTGAGCGAAGCGCAGGATGCCGTACAGCAGCGATACGCCGACCGCGCCGAGCGCATAAATGCAGCCGAGCACGAGGCCCGGCAGCAGGTAGAAATTGACGAAGTCGAGCACGCCTAGCCTCCCAGGAACATCCGTGCGACCTCGGGGTTGTCGCGCATCGCCGGCCCGGCATCGGTGAACCGGTCGACCCCAGCCACGAGGACGACCCCGCGCGAGGCGATCCCCAGCGCCTGCTTGGCGTTCTGCTCGACCATCAGGACCGCGACTCCTTGGGCGTGGATGGCCCGGACGCACTCGAAGATCAGGTCGATGTACTTCGGGGACAGGCCGGCCGTGGGCTCGTCCAGCAGCATCAGCTTCGGTGAGACCATGAGACCGCGGCCCATCGCCACCATCTGCCGCTGCCCGCCGGACAGCGATCCAGCGGGAGCCCGGCGCTTTTCGGCGAGCGGCGGAAAGAGCGCATACACGCGCTCCAGCGCCGGCCGCCAGTCGTCGCGGCGCACGAACGCGCCCATCTCCAGGTTCTCCTCGACCGTCAGCGAGGGGAAGACGTTTTTTTCCTGCGGCACGTAGGACAGGCCCCTGGGGACCAGGGACTCGGGCTTTGCGTTGGTCACGTCCTCACCGCCGAGCAGGACCTGCCCTTCGCGCAGGCGGACCAGACCGAACACCGCCTTCATCAACGTCGACTTGCCGGCGCCATTCGGACCGATGACGACGACGATCTCACGCTCGCCCACCTGCAGGCTCGCACCGTTCAGGATGTCGGCCTCGCCGTAGCCACCCCGCGCCTGACGAACCGTCAGTACGCTCACTCGGCACCCGCCTGCGGAATCACTGAACCGCCCAAGTACGCGTCCTGGACCCGCGCATCGGCCCGGATGTCGGCGATCGACCCCTTCATCAGCACCGTGCCCTGCGCCATCACGTAGATCGGGTCGCACAGATCGCCGATGAAGTCCATGTCGTGCTCGATCACCAGGCAGGTGTAGCCCTCCCGGTGCAGTCGCTTCAGGTCATCGCGCAGGGTCGCGAGCAGCGTACGGTTCACCCCGGCGGCGGGTTCGTCCAGCAGCAGAGTCTTCGCACCCGACATCATCGCCCGTCCGAGCTCGAGCAGCTTCTTCTGGCCGCCGGACAGCGACCCGGCAGGCTGCCCGGCCAATGGCGTCAGGCGCAGGAAGTCCAGGACCTCCTGCGCGCGCGCCCTCACCTTCGCCTCCTGCTCGCGGATGCGGCCCCACGAGAACAGCCCATTGAACAGGCGCTCGCCGGACTGCCCCGCCGGCACCACCAGGAGGTTCTCGAGCACGGTCATCCGCGAGAACTCGTGAGGGATCTGAAACGTGCGCACCAGGCCCAGATGGAACAGTTCATCGGTACGCCGCCCGGTCACGTCGCGACCGCCGAGCGTGATTCGCCCTGACGACGGCGGGAAGAAGCCGGCGATCAGATTGAAGAGCGTGGTCTTGCCGGCGCCGTTGGGGCCGATCAGCCCGGTCATCGAACCGGACGCCACTTCGAGCGAGCATCCGTCCACCGCGACCACGCCCCCGAAGCGCTTCGACACATTCTCGACCCGGATCATGTGCGCCCCCGTCGCACCCCACACGCCTGATGGTACCCAGCGCCGCGCGTGCCGAACGCGAAGCCCTCAGAGGCGCAATGTCGACGCCGCAAGCGGCCGCTCGAGGCGGAGCATGCTCAGGCGAGCTGCAGCACGGCCTGCGCTGCGACCGCCTCGCCGTGCTCCTGCACGAAGTGCCCGGCCGAAGCGACGAGCATCGGCGGCGGGCAGCCGCGGATCCCGGCCCGCAGCGCCGCCATCGCTTCGGCGGTGAACACCGGGTCCTTCACGCCGACCGCCATCATCGATCGATTCGACCAGGTTTCGGACCAGAACCTGGCCGCCTCACGCGAGGCGGCCACGCCGTCAGCGCCAGGGTGCTCCGGCACCCGCTCGGGAAAGGCGCGCGTGGCGGCGCGGTGCTCGAGGTCCGGGAACGGCGCGTCATAGGCGGAGCACTCGGCCGGGGTCAGGTGCGGGTTACCGCGGCCAAGGAGCCGGCCGATCGAGAAGTCCGGGCGGCTGCGGCACATCGCGCGCCACTGCCGGAATCCCTCGGGCAGCGGGCCCTGCGCGGTCGCCAGGTAGGTGTTCATCACCAGCAGACCCTCGAAGCGCCCCGGGTCCGCCATGGGCAACGTGAGCCCCAGCAGGCCGCCCCAGTCCTGCACGACCAAGCGGATGCGGCGCAAGTCAAGGTGCCCGATGAACTCGAGCAGCACCTGCCGATGCCACGAAAACGTGTGTTGCTCGATCGCGCACGGCTTGTCACTCTTGCCGAAGCCGGGCAGGTCCGGCGCCACCACCCGATGCCCGGCTGCGAGAAAGACCGGGATCATCCGCCGATACAGGTAGCTCCAGGTCGGGTTGCCGTGCAGACACAGCCAGACGACCGCAGCCTCGCGCGGGCCTTCATCGAGGTAGTGCATCCGCAGTCCGTGCAGTGCAGGCAGTGCGGTCAGGTAGTTCGGCGCCCAGGGGTAGCCGGGCAGGCCGTCGAAGCGGACGTCGTCGGTGCGTCGGAAGGGAATCGCATGCATGGACACGTTCCGGGAGGTCGTGATCGGAGACGCCATCCTCTCACCGGCGCGCACCCGCCCCCGACCCGATGCGCGTCGCCGCCCGGCGCCCGCGGCGCCCGATGGGTACCATCGCGGTGCCCGCACCAACCGACGAGGATGCACCCGTGATCGATCCGCCCTGTTTCCGCCCGCCCCGGCTCCTGCTGCCCCGACCCGGGATCGACCTGGCGAAGTGGGCCGTGATCGCCTGCGACCAGTACACGTCCGAGCCAGAGTACTGGCAGCGGGTCGAACACGAAGTCGGCGACGCGCCATCGACGCTGAACCTGATCTTCCCGGAGGTTCACCTGGGCAAGCCCGACGCGCAGGCGCGCATCCGCCGCATCCAGGACACGATGCGCGGCTACCTGACCCAGGGGCTGCTCGAGGAACACGCGGGTGCGGTGTACGTCGAGCGGACGATCGGCCGGCGTATCCGCCGCGGACTGATGCTCGAGCTCGACCTCGAGCACTACGACTTCGGCCCCGCGTCCGCGAGCCTGATCCGCCCGACCGAAGGCACGATGCTCGAGCGGCTCGCCCCGCGCATCGAGGTCCGGCGGGGCGCCGAGCTCGAGCTGCCGCACGTGCTGATGCTGATCGACGACCCGAGCCGCACGGTGATCGAACCCATCGGCGCCGAGCGCGAGCAACTCTCGGCCCTGTACGAGACCGAACTGATGCTCGGCGGCGGGCGGGTCGCCGGGTATGCGGTCGACAGCGCACGCATGGAATGCGCCGCCCGGGCGCTGCGCGCCCTGATGGATCCGGTCGCGTTCGCGCGGCACTACGCAGTCGCCCAGGGAACGCCGACGATGCTGTTCGCCTCCGGAGACGGCAACCACTCGCTTGCGACCGCGAAGGCGTACTGGGACAGCATCAAGGCGTCGGCGGGTCCGGATCATCCGAGCCGCTTCGCCCTGGTCGAGGTCGAGAACATCCACGATCCGGCGCTCGAGTTCGAACCGATCCACCGGCTGCTGTTCGGCGTGTCGGCCGACGTCCGGCGTGCGCTGCACGAAGACTTCGGCAGTCGCCTGTCCTGCACGGACGTGCCTTCAGCCGAGGCGATGCGGGCGCAGCTGCAGCGCACGCGCGGCGATCGTCACGCCGCAGGGCTGATCGGCCCGGGCGAGCGCTGCAGCGTGCTCGAGATCACCGACCCGTCGAATACGCTCGCGGTCGGCGTGCTCCAGCCGTTCCTCGATCGGCTGATCGAACACGGCGGCGCGGCGAGCATCGACTACGTGCACGGCGACGACGCGCTCGAACGGCTCGCAGGGGCGCCGGGCTGCGTCGGCGTGCACCTCGCGCCGATCGGCAAGCACGAGCTGCTCAGGCGGGTCGTGCGCGAGGGGCCCACGCCGCGCAAGACGTTCTCGATGGGGGAGGCGCACGAAAAGCGATACTACGTCGAGGCCCGACGCATCCGATAGCCGGTGCGGGTCGCGGTCCATCTCACCTCCCCGGTCCTGCGATCCCGGCCCTCGTAAGCGTCGTCGCCCGCCGGCTTCCAGACGGTGGACATGTCGACGAGGTTCACGAAGAAGTCCGTGGTCAGCCGGCCCGGCCGGCGGGTGAATGCGCCGTGCGGACGATCGCCGTGATTCGCGCCCAGCACGCGCAGCCCCCCCACCAGCACCGTCATCTCGGGTGCGGACAGCGTGAGCCGCTGTGACCGATCCACGAGCATCGCCTCGGGAGACACGCCCGACGCACGCTTCAGGTAGTTACGGAACCCGTCGGCCCGGGGCTCCAGGACGGCGAAGGACTCCGCGTCCGTCAGCTCGGCCGTGGCATCGGTACGACCCGGCGTGAAGGGCACCTCGATCGTATGGCCCGCAGCCTGCGCGGCCGCCTCAACGCCGGCTCCACCCGCGAGCACGATCAGGTCGGCGAGCGAGACCTTCTTGCCACCCGTTGCCATGGCGTCGAACCGGCCTCGGATGCCCTCGAGCACCGCGAGCACCTTCGCCAGACGGACGGGTTGGTTGACCTCCCACCCGCTCTGAGGAGCCAGGCGAATGCGAGCACCGTTGGCGTCGCCGCGACGATCGCTGCAGCGAAAGGTGCTCGCGGACGCCCAAGCGGTCGACACCAGGTCGGCCACCGACAGGCCACAGGCCCGGACCTGCGCCTTGAGCGACCGTACGTCGGCCGCATCGATCAGCGGATGGTCCACCCTCGGCAACGGGTCCTGCCAGATCAGATCCTCGGGCGGCACCTCCGGGCCGAGGTACAGACACCTGGGCCCCATGTCGCGGTGCGTGAGCTTGAACCACGCCCGCGCGAACGCATCGGCGAACGCGTCCGGGTCGTCGTGGAACCGGCGCGCGATCCTCGCATAGGCCGGATCGAAGCGCAGCGCCAGGTCCGCCGTGGTCATGTGGGGCGGGTGCGTGCGGTTCGGGTCGTGCGCGTCGGGAATCCTGTCCTGCGACGCCACGTCCTTCGCGCGCCACTGGATCGCACCCGCCGGACTCCTCACCTGCTCCCACTCATACCCGAACAGCACCCGCAGGTAGCCCATGTCCCAGCGCGTGGGGTTGGGCTTCCAGGCGCCCTCGAAGCCGCTGGTGGTGGCATCGCCGCCGCAGCCGCGGCCGTGACGGTTGGCCCAGCCCAGGCCCATCTGCTCGATCGGTGCGCCCTCTGGCTCGGGGCCGACGAGCGACGGATCGCCGGCGCCGTGCATCTTGCCGAACGTGTGGCCGCCCGCGATCAGCGCGACGGTCTCCTCGTCGTTCATCGCCATTCGTGCGAAGGTCTCGCGGACGTCACGGGCCGAGGCGAGCGGATCCGGGTTGCCGTCCGGGCCTTGCGGATTCACGTAGATCAGGCCCATCTGCACCGCCGCGAGCGGGTTCTCGAGTTGGCGATCACCGCTGTACCGGCTGCGGGGCTGATCGCTGGTCGCGAGCCAAGCGTTCTCCGGGCCCCAGTCGATGTCCTCCTCGGGCGCCCAGATGTCCCCGCGCCCGCCGCCGAATCCGAAGGTCTTGAACCCCATCGACTCCAACGCGACGTTGCCGGCGAGGATGAACAGATCGGCCCAGGAGATCGCGTTGCCGTACTTCTGCTTGATCGGCCACAACAGACGCCGGGCTTTGTCCAGGTTCCCATTGTCCGGCCAGCTGTTCAGCGGCGCGAACCGCTGGTTGCCGGTGTTCGCGCCACCCCGGCCGTCGGCGATACGGTAGGTGCCGGCGGCGTGCCAGGCCAGGCGGATCATCAGGCCGCCGTAGTGACCCCAATCGGCGGGCCACCAGTCCTGGCTGGCGGTCATGAGGGCTGCGAGGTCGTCCTTCAATGCCTGGTAGTCGAGCCGGCGGAATGCTTCGGCATAGTCGAAGCCCGGATCCATCGGGTTCGATGCCTGCGGGTGCTGATGAAGGATCGCGAGATTCAGCTGACCGGGCCACCAGTCGGCGTTCGACTGTGCGCCCTACCTCGCACGGGCGCCGCCGGCCGCGTGAACCGGGCACTTCGACAGCGACTCGGTCGAGCTCATGAGATGCCTCGTTTCGAGAACGTGGGGTTCGGGTCGCGGACTCCGAGCGGAGGTTCCCACCGTGGTTCGCCGGCGTCCAAGTGATTCGCCCGATCGGATCGATCGCCGTGGTCCGTGAGTCGCATCGGGCTCGATGTGACACGCCCTCGGCAGGGCACGACGCGTCGGACACGGACATGTCGCAACGGGCAGACCTGCTCGGCTCGAGACCGCGCTCAGGGGCGCACCGAGCCGCGTGCGGTGCGAGGCTGGGTTCGCCTCCCGAGCCAAGCTCAGCAGGTTCGAAGGCTTGTGCTAGCGGAGGGAGGGTCCGCTGAATCCCGCATGAACGCTTGCTTTGCTAGCAGCAGACTACCTACCCCACCGACCACCCCACCGGATCGCGACGGCTCGCCTGCCCGTGTCGGCGCTACCGGCATCCGAGCCACAGACCGAACGCCGTGCTCGCCATCGCGGCGAGCACCAGCGTGTCGGGGCCGATCTTGAGCAGCACGTCGATCATGCCGACGAGCATGCGCGGCGACGCCGGCGGCGTCGAGCAAACGAACGGCCTATTGACCGGCGGCACCCTTGCCTGCCGGCGGCGACGGTCGCACGTCGCCGAGCTTGCACGGAAATGCTTCGCAGGCCGGATCGCGCACGGTCTCGTCCGGCAGGTCACGCCCGTCTGCAGCCCGCCCAGGTGCTTGTCGAAGGACGGGACGCCGGTCGCCACGCCCGGCGTCCTGCCGGCCTTCACGCGCTCGCGGACTCGGTGCAGCCGCGGCAGCAGGCCCTCGATGTCGCCCGCGCCGGTCAGCAGGGCAGACGTCGGGAACGGTCGGACGAGCGTCGAGAAGTCGGGCATGGCCTGCAGGCGGGTCGGTGGACGCGCCATCCTGCCGGCAAGGACCGGCCTGGCCAATACCGGGTCCGGGCCCCCCTTTATGTCTTTAAACCTTTAGGTGTCAAACCGCTCAACCATGCGGGTTTGCGGGCCGTGAAGATGCAGCGAGAGTCATCTAGATGCAGCGAGAGTCGATCTACGGCCGGCGGATTGACAAGCATCCCGGAAGCGTTCAATTCATGTAACCCTTTAATCTGACGAGAAAAACACGTTCTGACTGGCCAGGAATTGGCGGGTTTGACGAGCTTCGCCCCCCGCCGGGCCGGAACTTGTCAAAACGTCGACTGTCGCCGAAGCGCTCGGCTGGACGCTCGACGAGCTCGCGAGCCTGCCGACGATAGGCACCGGCGCCGATTCGGGCGCGCTATGGGAGGCCGCCTGCGCCGTGCCCGCCAGGCCGAAGCGATCCGACGCTGGAAGCCGTGGACGCGCTCGACTGGACCGAGAACGCAGGAAGGAAAGGACCGCACCCGGCTGAACGCCTACAAGGGCGGCGAGCGGCGCGCCGATCCCGGCCGGGCTTGCGCATAGGGTAGGTCCGGGGTTGTCGGCGACGTCTGCCCTGCGGATGATGCGGCTCATCGCGGTGTCCGACGCCCTTGAGAGAGGACCCGTCGGGGCGGCGCCTCCCCCAGAAAGGAACGAGCGACATGAGTGGTTTCTCGTTTAACCCATCCGCATCCATGGTGCCCATGGGGCATGGAACAATGATCGCGCAGCTCGGTCGCCATGGCGAGCCGGCGTCCGGACAGAGGTCGTCGTCGGGAATCGACCAAGCGCTCCGGACAATCTTTGGCGCTAGCAGGACCCCAAAGCTGCGCGAGGTGATTAGGCCGGATCAGCTAAGAACGGGGGGGGACCCCACGGACGCGGTTCGGCTCGTGCTGCTGGCGCGAATCCAGAAGGCGGGCCTCAAGCGTTTCGTAGACGACGTCGCCGGCAACAACCGGCAAAACACAGGCGGGATGGCGCGTCCACCGACCCGCCCGGACTTCTGGACTACGGCGGCTGCGAGTCATATGCAAGAACTTAAAGCCGTGCGGATGGGGCCATTGGGCCCCTCCGAACGGGCTAAAGCGCGCTCGGATGCCGACCAATTCATCCGAAACAGCGCCGCGACACTGGACCTCCTGAAGCGCTAGGGTCTACCTGTGCAGCTCGCGGACCTTGTCGGGCCGGTTCTTGAGCTCGCGCAGCAGCGCCTCGATCCGGTCCCGCCGCTCGGCGACGGCGATGCGGGCGGACAGACTGCGCGCCGTCACCGGTCGCCGTCCAGCAGCGTCACCGGCAGCGGCCACAGGACCGCGTGCGCTCCCGGCCGGACCATCGCCGCCATCCGACGCACCGCGTCGTCGACCGGCTCACCCTCGCCTCGTTCGACGCGCACGTTGCCCGCGCCGAACGCCTCCGGGTCCACCGCGCGGTCCGGGAACACGATCACCGGCGCGACGTCTCCCTCGCCTTCGAGCGCCGCGAGCCTCGCTTCGATCGATCGCCTCATGCCTGCACCTCCCACGGGACGAACGCCACCGCCGCGCCCGGCAGCGACGCCGCGATGCGCTGCACGGCCTGATGCGCGGTTTCGTCGGCGCCGACCGCGTGCTGCGCGCCGTTGACGACGACGGCGGGCACGTGCGCGTGCCAGTCGGTGCGCCGGCCGTCGGGCCGTCCATCCTTCGCGCCGACGAACACGATCTCGACGACCGGCAACCCGTCGGCGGGCACGCTGCGGGCCTCCAGCGCCTCCAGGCGGCTGCGAAGCGACGTCCGGATCATGTCGGCGATCCTGGTGCGACGCGGGCCTCCAGCGCCTCTACGCGAGCCTGCAGCTCGTCCACCTCGCGCAGCCGTGCGACCGTAGCCAGCCCTCCGAGCAGCTCGGCGGCCGTGCTCGCCGGCAGCGCGCCCGACGCGGCGGCGGCGAGCAGTGCCTCGGCCTGCTGCGTCAACGAGCCGTCGGGCAGCGCGACCTCGATCGGCGCAGTCTCGGGCTTCGGCGCCGGCAGGGTGCGACCGAGCAGGAACGTCAGCACCGCGACGTCACCCGCCTTCGCCATCTCGACGGCCCGCGCGAGCAACTCGTCCGCGTGCGGGTCCAGCGCCGCGCGCAGCCTGTGGCGCGAATCGATGATGCCCTTCGGCCTTCCGGCGGGGTTGCCCGACTGGCCCTTCGCGAAGCTCATGACGATGCTCCCGTGCTGATCGGATCAGCCGCGCCCGACACGAACCTCGGTCGCGCGGCGAACTCGGCGAGCGCGCCGGCGACGGCCCGCGCCTCGGCGGCGTTGAGCCGGACGGCGACGCGGTGCCCGTCGCGCTCGATCGTCACGGTCAGGTCGTCCGCGACCTCGACCGCCATTCGATTCGTCTCGTCCATGCGCGCACGCTAAGGCAAGCGTTGAAGCGCCGCCTTCATCCCGATGACTGCAGCAGGTACCGACGCACCTCGGACGCCGATCGACCGGGTTCGTCGTCGGGATGCACGACGAGGCGTCGTCGCAGCGCAGCCGGCGTGCGGTGCGAACCGCGCGGCGCCCGAACGCCTAGATGCCGGTCCAGATCGCCGCCCTCGTCGAGCCAGCGGCGCAGCGCCAGCCCGAGCAGCAGCCGCGCGTCGGCGGGGAGAGCCTCGTCCGCGAGCAGCGCGTCGGTGGCGTCGGCGAGCACGGCGACCCGCTCCTCGCGCGTGAACGTCGCCAGCGGCCTCCTGGTGCGCCCGAACGGGTCCGGCGGGATCACGAGAAAGCCTCGAACACAAGGCAGCCGGCGCCGCACGCCGGGTGCTTCACGAGCATGAACCGCTCGGACAGGCCGGCCCGCTCCGGGATGCCGCAATTCCCGTACGCGCTCGCGTGGACGCACCGCACGCACGCCGACACCGTGGAGGCGGTCTCGACGTACGCCACCGCGTCGGGGTAGCGCCGACGCACCTCCTCCAGCGTGCGGGCCGGCGCGAACGCGGCGACGCGGACCCGGCCGTCCGGGTAGCGCACCTCCCATTGGTTCGCCTCGACCCGCTGCGTCGTCGGTGCGTTTTCGCGGGAAACCCCCTGACCCCCTACCGACAGAACCGACAAAACCTCGGTTTCGCGGGTTTTGTCGGTAGGGGTGGCGGCCGTTTCGGCGAATCGACGACGTGCGCGCGCCGTCCAGTCGATCACGACGTGGCCCTCCCGATCGCCGGGTTGATCCGGTACCGCGTCGTCGGCCGACCATCCCGATCACTGTCGTCGACCGCGCGGACGTACCCGAACTCCTCCAGCGTGGCGATCGCGGCCTCGGCCTCGCGCGTCGTCCCGAGCGCCGTCCAGCCCTTGACGTAAACGTCGCGCGCAGTGAACCCGTCGTCGAGCTTGCGCGCCTTCAGCCGATTCGCGAGCGTCTGCGCCGCCGACACCCGCGCCGCGTCGGCGAGCGCGTAGACGCGCCGTACGTGCCCTGTGAGGTACTGCGTCCATGCGGCGGCACGCGCGGCCGTCGCGGCGCCCACCGGGCCGACGTTGCCCTCGGCCAAGTGCAGGATCAACGCCAATCCGCCGAACAGCTTCTCGAACTTCGCGAAGTGCTGCCGCAGCAGCGCGTCGGGTTCGTTCGCGATGACGTTGCGGTGAAGGTCGGTCGACCACTCGACGAACAGTTCTTGCGCGGCGGCGTCGAACGAGAACGCCGGCACCGGCTGGAAGTCGTCCGGCGGCGCCGCGCCGTCGTCCACCGGGTCGAACGCCGCGAGCCGCAGGAACACGTCGCGCACCGCCTCGCGCACGCCCCGCGTCGGGTAGCGGTCCCGCCACTCCCACGCCACCGGCTCGGGGTACACGAGCACCTGGAACCGCTGCGCGCGGCCGTCGTTGTCGCAGGCATGGACGACGCGCGACAGGTAGCGCCCGAGCAAGTCGGGTTGGATGCCGCCGAACACGCTCAGGGTCAATCGCCTGATCAGCAGCGAGCCGCGCCCGATCCGGTCGATCGCGAAGCCGCCGAGACCGTTCCAACCCTCCAGGTAGAACGCCCGGTCGCCCTCGTTGCCCTGCGCGTCCCAGCTCGCGAGCAGGCCGACCAGCTCGTCGCGGAACACGAGCAGCCCGTCCGGCGACTTCGACAGGATGTCGCCGAGCTTCGCCACCGTGCCGTCGTTCGTACGGTAGCGCCGCGCGGCCGGCTCCTCGGGCGCTGTCAGCGCCTTCAGCTCCTCGACGGCGCCGGCCATCGTGACGGCGGCGGCGTCCTTCAGCTTGCCGCGCGCCGCGTCCGCCATCGTCTTCTCGATCGCCGCCTTGCGAGCCTCGAACGCAGCAAGCTCCGCCTTGTACGCGACGACGCGCCGGTCCTGGCGCTCCGCCTCGTCGGCTTCGAGGCGGTCCAGGAACTTCAGCCCGCGCTCGATCCCAGGCGACTTCTTCGACGAGGGGTCACCGACGACCGCGCCCCATAGATTCGGGACGATCAGCCAGTCGTCGCGGACCTTCGGTTTGAGTGCGCAGCGCGAGCCGATCGTCGCACCGAGCGCCACGACGAGCGCGGCGGCGACGTAATCCGGCGCGCACGGCATCCGGTCGGCCTCGTCGAGCACATAGCCCGCCAGCGGCGGCGGCAGCAGCAGCATCGCGTCGAACGCAGGCGCCGGCGGCAGCTCGGCACGGATCGGCCTCGGGTCCGGCCACGGCTCGGGCGCGTGCGTGCCGTTCAGCGCGCGCAGCTTGCTCGCGACGGCCTCGCGCTCGGTTTCGGACATGAACGAACTAGCAGCGACCATCGAGCGCCTCCACGGCTTCGGCGAGACGACCGGCGCAGCGCCATAGCGCATCCCGCTCCGCGTCGTCGATCACGCTGTTGTCGAGCGCCCGCGAGACGATCGTCGCGGCCATCAGCACGTCGGCGTGCAACGCGCGCAGCAGCGCACCCGCGTCGAACGGCAGCCGCTCGCGCGAGCGGTAGCGCCGGTCGCCGCCGGCCTCGCGCGACGTGTCGATCGTCTCGGGGTACAGGTCGGCGAACGTCAGGCCGACCGCGCCGAGCACGTCCTCGACGTCGCACCCGCCGAAGTCGCGCACGAGCACGCGACCGTCGGGCAGCTCGCGGATCGCAAGCGACGACTTCGACCGAGACTCGTGCGACGGGCACGCGGCGACCCAGCGGCCGGGGCCGATCTGACGCACGCGCTCCAGGCGCGAAAGCAGCGTGGCGGCCGTCATGCCTTCACCGCCTGGATGTAGGGATCGAGCTTTCGCACGGCGTCGAACGCGCGTGCGAACCTCTCCTTCCGGTCCTCCGGGGCGCGGTCCGGGTGCAGCACGTTCAGCAGCAGCCGGTAGTCCGACTCGCTCAGGATCGCGTGCATGGACGCCTTCATCGTCGCGGCGGCGAGGTGCTTCTTCATGTACGCATCGCGCTCGGCGACCAGCTCCGCGACCAACTCGGGATGCCGGTCGCGCAAATGCTCCTGGACACGACGCTGCAACTCGTCGTCGAACATCGCGCGCAGTTGCGCTTCGAGCTTTTCCAGCCTTGCGCGGCCCCTCGCCGGCAGCGTCGCAGCGTCGGCGCGGTACTGAGCATCGCCGCTCGGATCGACCTTCTCGCCAAGGGCTTGCGCGCCCGCAATCACCGCG
>JBIKMO010000323.1:0-4999 GCA_044359175.1 Burkholderiaceae bacterium
CCGCCGGATCTCGATCGTGGTCATGAACCGCCTCGCCGAGCGCAGGCTGCTGTCCGGCAGCGAGCTGCCGGCGGTGGACGCGCAGCAGCTGGGGCACGAGCTGTCGCGCCTTCCCGGGGCGGACACGGAACAGCCGGCGGCGGCCGGCGCGCAGAGCGTCAGGAGGTAGCGCATGTCGGTTGAGAACGTGAGGTTCCTGATCGTCGACGATTTCTCGACGATGCGCCGGATCATCCGGAACATCCTGAAGGAGATCGGCTACTCGAACGCGGACGAGGCCGAGGACGGCCAGGTCGCGCTGAGCAAGCTGAAGTCGAGTCCGTTCGACTTCGTCGTGTCGGACATCAACATGCCGAACATGAACGGGTTCCAGCTGCTGCAGCAGATCCGCGCGGACGATTCGCTGAGGACGCTCCCGGTGCTGATGGTGACCGCCGAGGCGCGCAAGGAGGACATCGTCACCGCGGCGCAGTCGGGGGCGTCAGGCTACATCGTGAAGCCGTTCACGAAGGCGACGCTCGAGGAGAAGGTGCAGAAGATCCTGCAGAAGGTGGGCAAGTGAACCGGGAGGTCGGCATGGGCAACGAGGAAGGCGATCTGTACGTCAACGTCGGGCGGCTGACCCGGCAGCTGCACGATGCGCTGCGCGAGCTGGGCTACGACGTGCAGCTGGAGAACGCGGTGGGCTCGCTGCCCGATGCGCGCAATCGGCTGTCGTACGTGTCCCGGCTCACCGGCCAGGCGGCCGAGAAGGTGCTGAACGGGGTGGACCGCACCAAGGCGGAGCTGCAGCACCTGTCCGACGGCGCGACCGAGATGGCGGCGGCGCTGCGTGCCGACCCGGTGGGGGCGGTCGCCTCCGGCCGGATGATGGGCTTCCTGGACGAGGTCGGCGCCTCCGCCTCGCGCGCCGACGCGCAGCTCACCGAGATCATGCTCGCGCAGGACTTCCACGACCTCACCGGGCAGGTCATCCGAAAGGTGGTCACGCTCGCGCAGGGGCTGGAGGCGCAGCTGGTTCAGCTGCTGGTGCAGACCCGCGCTCACGAGGCCGCGACCGCACGCGCCGCCGAGCCGGTGCGCGCCGAGCCGCCGCGCGTCGAGCCGCCCCGCGCGGAGGCGCTCGAGGGCCCGGCGGTGATGACCGCGGGGCGCACCGACGTGGTGAACGGTCAGGCTCAGGTCGACGAGCTGCTCGAGTCGCTCGGCTTCTGAACCGCCCGCCGGCCGGCCCGCGCGGATCAGGCGGGCCGGGACCGGGCTAATCCGCCCTTCGACCGCCGGGGGGCGCCCGGACAATCCCCCAACGGGTTTCTCGGGCAACCATGGCGGACTCCTCCGAAGACCGCGACGCGCGGCAGCTACCGGCCTCGGAGCGAAAGCTCCGTCAGGCACGCGAACGCGGGCAGGTGCCCCGGTCGCGCGAGGCTGCGCACGCCGCCGCGCTGATCGCGCTGGCCGCGACGATCGCGCTGTACGGGCCGATCTTCGCCGAGCGCTGCACCGCGCTGCTGCGCGGTACGCTGCGCTTCGACGCATCGGTCGCCGCAGCCCCGGGGCGCACGCTGGCGCTCGCCGCCTCGGCGGCGCTGGACGCGTTCGTCGCCACCCTGCCGCTGCTCGCCGCGCCGCTGCTCGCCGCGGCGGCGGCGACCCTGGCGGTCGGGGGCCGGGTGCTCAGCCTGGAGCCGCTCGCGCCGCAGTGGTCTCGCGTCGATCCGGTGGCCGGCCTGGGCCGGCTGTTCTCGGTGAACTCGCTGATCGAGACCGCCAAGCTCGCCGCGCTCGCCATCTCGGTCGGGTTGGTGGGCGCGTGGTTCGTCGCGGGTGCGATGGAGCGCTTCGTCGGCCATCTCGGCATGGCGCTCCCGTCGGCGCTCGCCGGCGCGGCCAGCGAGCTGCGCGACGGCCTGATCGCGGTGTCCGCGGTGGTCGTGATCGCCGCGCTCGTCGACGGCCCGGTGCAGGTCTGGCGCTGGCACGTCGGACTGCGGATGACCCCGCAGGAGGTCAAGCAGGAGCAGCGCGAGGTCGACGGCGACCCCCACGTCAAGGCGCGGGTGCGCGAACGCCAGCGGGCGATGTCGCGCGGTCGCATGCTCGCCGCGGTCCCCGCAGCGGACGTGGTGGTGACCAACCCGACCCACTACGCGGTGGCGCTGCGCTACGCCGACGGCGAGATGTCGGCGCCGCGCGTCGTCGCCAAGGGAGCGGACCTGCTCGCGGCGCGCATCCGCGAGATCGCCGAGCGTTCGGGCGTGCCGCTGCTCGAGTCCCCGCCGCTCGCGCGGGCGCTGTACCGGCACGTCGAGGTCGACCGCGAGATCCCGGCGGTGCTGTACTCCGCGGTCGCGCAGGTGCTCGCGTGGGTCCACCAGCTGCAGCAGCACCGCGCCGGCCGTGCCGCGATGCCGCGCGATCCCGGCATCGAGCTGCCGCCCGGGCTGGATCCGCAGGAGGCCGCGCCTTGAGCCCGAGGACCCCGGGGTTCGCCGCGCTGCGAGGCACGCTGCCGTTCCCGCTGCCGGCGGCGCAGGTGTTCGCCGCGCCGGTGCTGATCGTGCTGCTGCTGGCGATGCTGGTGCTGCCGCTGCCGACGTTCGTGCTCGACGTGTTCTTCACCTTCAACATCGCGATCTCGCTGATCGTCCTGCTGGTGGCCTCGTACACGGTGCGGCCGCTGGAGTTCGCGGCGTTCCCGGTGGTCCTGCTGCTGACCACGATGCTGCGGTTGGCGCTGAACGTCGCCTCGACCCGCGCGGTGCTGATGGATGGGCACACCGGCACCGACGCCGCCGGCAAGGTGATCGAGTCGTTCGCGAACTTCCTGATCGGCGGCAACTTCGCGGTCGGCATCATCGTCTTCGTGATCCTGACCGTGATCAACTTCGTCGTGGTGACCAAGGGTGCGGGGCGGATCGCCGAGGTGTCCGCACGATTCGCCCTGGACGCGATGCCGGGCAAACAGATGGCGATCGACGCCGAGCTGAACGCCGGTGCGATCGACGAGAAGGAGGCTCGCCGCCGCCGCCAGGAGGTCGCGCAGGAAGCCGACTTCTACGGGTCGATGGACGGTGCCTCGAAGTTCGTCCGCGGCGATGCGATCGCCGCGATGCTGATCCTCGCGATCAACCTGGTCGGCGGGCTGGCGATCGGCCTGTTCCAGCATGGCATGCCGATCGAGCGTGCCGCGAACAACTACGTGCTGCTGGCGATCGGCGATGCGCTGGTCGCGCAGATTCCGGCGCTGGTGATCTCGCTGGCCGCCGGCCTGGTGGTCTCGCGGGTCGGCGACGAGGACGACATCGGCGCGCAGGTGCGCAAGCAGCTGTTCTCGATGCCGCGCGCCCTCGCGCTGACCGCCGGCGTGATGGCGCTGATCGGGGTGATCCCGGGCATGCCCAACCTGGCGTTCCTCACGCTGGCGGGCGCATGCGGCTGGGCGGCCTGGTGGCTGGCGAAGATGCACGCGCAGGACGCCGCCCGGGCCGCGGCGACCGCGCCGGTGGCACCCGCGCCGAGCACCGAGGCGAGCTGGGACGACGTCGTGCCGGTGGACGTGCTCGGCCTGGAGGTCGGTTACCGGCTGATCCCGATGATCGAGCGCACTCAGGCGAGCGACCTGCTCACCCGGATCAAGGGCGTGCGCAAGAAGTTCGCGACCGAGGTCGGGTTCCTGCCGCCGGCGGTCCACATCCGGGACAACCTCGAGCTGCGGCCCAATGGCTACCGGATCACGCTGAAGGGGGCGGTCGTCGGCGAGGGCGAGGCGTATCCGGAGCGCTGGCTGGCGATCAACCCCGGCCACGCGATGCTGCAGCTGGCGGGGCAGGCGACCCAGGATCCCGCGTTCGGGCTGCCGGCGGTCTGGATCGAGCCGACGCAGCGCGACGAGGCGCAGGTGGCGGGCTACACGGTGGTCGATGCGGCGACCGTGATCGCGACGCATCTGAACCACCTGATGGGCCAGCACGCGAGCCGGCTGCTCGGACGGGCCGAGGTGCAGCAGCTGCTCGATCACCTGGCGCGCTACGCCGGCAAGCTCGCCGAGGACCTGGTGCCCAAGCAGCTGCCGCTCGCGGTGGTGCAGAAGGTGCTTCAGAACCTGCTGGACGAGTCGGTGCACGTGCGCGACCTGCGCTCGATCGTCGAGGCGATCGCCGAGCACGCCGCACGCACGCAGGATCCGGCCGAGCTCACGCGAGAGGTGCGGGTCGCGCTCGCACCGGCGATCGTCGACGGCATCTACGGTGCAGCGCGCGAGCTGGAGGTGGTCGCCTTCGACCCGAATCTGGAGAACCTGCTCTCGCAGGCGCTCGCGCCGGGCGCGCCGGGCGCGCTCGAGCCGGGCGTCGCCGACCTGGTGGTCAAGGCGACCGCGGAGGCCGCGCAGCGCCAGGAGCAGGCCGGGGTGCCGGCCTGCCTGCTGGTGCCCGACCGGATCCGCGTGCCGGTGGCCCGCCTGCTCAAGAAAGCCGCACCGCGGCTGCGCGTGATCGCGCACGCCGAGGTGCCTGACACGCATTCGATCCGGATCGGCCGGATCGTCGGAGACGCGACATGAACCTGAAGCGATTCGTCGGACGCACGTCGGGCGACGCGATGCGCAAGCTGCGCGACGCGCTCGGCCCGGACGCGCTGGTGCTGGCGAACCGGCCGTGCGCCGAGGGCGTCGAGCTGATCGCCGCCGCACCCGGGGCGCTCGGCGCGCTCGCCGGGGACGGCGCGGGCGCGGCGCCGCCCCCCGCCGGGTCGATGGCTGCCGCCGCCGGGGTCGCGGGCGGCGCGCCGATGAGCACGGTGTCGTTCCAGGACTACGTGCGCCAGCGCCTGCGCGAGCGCAACCGGTTGCAGCCGCACGCGCCGTCCGGCGCGCGCGAGCTCGGCCCGGGTGCGGGCACCGCCGCGCTCGCGGCCAGCGCACGCGCGGCGATGGGCGAGGGCGAGGCCGCGGCCTCGCCGCAGTCGGCGCCGGCGGCCGCGCGCGCGCCGTCGACGC
>JBIKMO010000324.1:0-4996 GCA_044359175.1 Burkholderiaceae bacterium
GCAGCGGCACCTGCTTGCCCAGGAATCGGTCGATCGCGTCGCCGTAGGCCTGCGCCACCTGCGACTGCGCGTCGTGCACCGCGGGCACGCCGGCGTTGGACGACTCGAGCACCCGCTGCGATTCGGGGATCACGCCGAGCAGCGGCACCTTCAGGATCTCCAGGATGTCGAGGTAGCTCAGCATCTCGCCGGCGCGCACGCGGCGGGGCGAGTAGCGGGTGATCAGCAGCCGCTCGCGCACCGGATCGCGGCCTTCCTTGGCCCGCCGCGAGCGCGACTGAAGGATCCCGATGATCCGGTCGGAATCGCGCACCGAGGAGACCTCGGGGTTGACCACCACGATCGCGTGATCGGCGAAGGTCAGCGCCATGATCGCGCCGTGCTCGATGCCGGCCGGCGAGTCGCAGACCACGTAGTCGAAGCCCATCTGCGACAGGTCGCGCAGCACCTTCTCGACGCCCGCCTCGGTCAGCGCCTCCTTGTCCCGAGTCTGCGAGGCCGGCAGGATGTACAGGTTCTGCGCGTGCTTGTCGCGGATCAGCGCCTGGTTCAGCGACGCCTCGCCGTTGATCACGTTGACGAAGTCGTAGACCACGCGGCGCTCGCAGCCCATCACGAGGTCGAGGTTGCGCAGACCGACGTCGAAATCGATCACCGCGACGCGCTTGCCGCGCAGCGCGAGCCCGGCCGACAGGTTGGCCGACGTCGTGGTCTTGCCCACGCCGCCCTTGCCCGAGGTCACCACGATCACTTCAGTCATCAGGCCTTCCTTGTGCTGAGAACGCTTCGGTCGGAACGGGCGGGCGCGCCGCCCGCGTTCAGAGGCTGGTCATCGTCAACGTGTCCGCGTTCGACTGCAGCGTGACCCGCACCGGACGCCCCGCGTGGGCTTCGGGCACGCCGTCTTCGAAGGTGCGGTAGATGCCGCACACCGCGACCAGTTCGGCACGCAGGTCCAGCGCGAAGATGCTCGCCTCGCGAAGACCCCGCGCCCCGGCGATCGCACGGCCCGCGAGCGTGCCGTACACGTGCACGTTGCCGTCGGCGATCACCTCGGCGCCCGGGGACACGTCGCCCACGACCACCAGGTCGCGACCGCGCGAGTAGAGCTGCTGGCCCGAGCGCACCGGGCGGCTCACCACCATCGCGTCCGCAGTCGCGACGCCGGTGCCGGACGGCGACGCATCGGCCGACGCATCGGCCGACGGTGACTCCTCGGTCGACGCGTCCACCTCACCCGAACGCGCGTGCACGGCCGAGGGCATCTCGCCCGCGGCCGGTGCGCCCTGGTCCGACGACCGGGACGCGACCGCAGGCTCGGCCGCAGCGCTTGTCCGACGCCGCTCGGGCAGCGCTGCGAGCCAGCCGAGCTGCAGCGCCTCGGCCTGTTCGCGCGCCGCCTCGGGCGCACCCGCGATCGCCACCGGGTGCAGGCGCGCCGCGCGCAGCCGCGCGACCAGCGCCGTCCAGTCGGGCGCTGGCTGCTCGGCGATGCGGCTGGCGTCGATCACCACCGGCTGCCACTCGAAGCCCGGATCCTCGGCGACCATCGCCTCGAAGGCGGCGGCGATCGCGGCGTCGGCCGGTTCGTGGATCACCAGGCGAAGCGCCGGATGCGACAGCCCCTTGAGCTCGATCACGGGCCGCGCGGCGGCGCGTGCGGACGTGCCGGTCGACGCGTCGTCGGACGCGGCTGCGGAGGGCTGCGACATCGAACGTGGCGAGGTCAGGAAGAGGTGGGCCGCGCCCGGCGCGGGAGCTTCGCGCAGGTGGATCGGGTCTCGACGGGCCCGGGCGACGACGGAGCCCGATTGTACCCGAGCGACGCGCGCCAACCTTGGGACCGGGCCCACGATCGGGTACGCGCCTCGCTCACGCGCGCAGCGGCCGCTCGGGCATCGCCCGGAACAGCGCGAGCACCACCAGGCTGCCCAGGCCGCACAACGCGAAGATCAGCGCGAACGCCCGCTCGGCCACCGGCTGCATCGACGCGCGCAGCCCGTCCGCGCCGTCGGCCGTGAGCGCGCGCAGCACCTGCGCGCCGCCGCCGTGCATGGCCTCGGGCGCGTCGGCGGCGAGCAGCTGCAGCAGCGTCGTCGACAGCACCGCGATGCCGAGCGCGCCGCCCAGCGATCGCACGAAGTTCACTGCGGCGATCACCGCGCCGAGCTGCGGCTTGGGCGTGTCGTTCTGCACTGCGACCTGGGTGGTCGGGAATTGCAGCCCGAAGCCCACGCCGGCGGCCGAGAGCAGCGCGAGCGCAAGCGCGTGCGGCGCGTCCAGCCACAGCGTCGCGGCGAGCCCGAACACCGCGGTGGCGGTGATCGACGCGCCGAGCGTCTGCGCCGGCCGGTAGCGGCCGGTGCGCAGCACCCAGCGGCCGGCGAGCATCGCGCCGACCGGCACGCCGAGCGACAGCGCGATCAGCTGCACCGCGGCCTGCCCGGGCGCGAGGCCGGCGACCAGCTGCAGCTCGAGCGGCACCATCACGGTGAGCGTCACCATCGTGCCGTGCGCGAGGAATTGCGTGAGCAGCCCGAGTCCCACGATCCGGCGCCGCGCGAGCGTGAGCGGCAGCAGCGGGTCCTCGGCGCGCGCCTCGCGCCATGCGAACGCGGCCACCAGCAGCGCGCCCGCGGCGATCCAGCGCGCGTTCGCCTCGTCCAGCCAGGGCAGCCCCTGGCCCACCCGGGTGATCGCGATCATCAGCGACGACACGCCGAGCGCGAGCAGCAGCGCGCCGGCCACGTCGATCCGCGCCCGCGCGTCCGCGACCGGCAGCGGCAGCGCGCGCAGCGAGCGCTGGGTCGCGAACAGCGCGGCCGCCGCGAGCGGCAGGTTCGCCGCGAACACCGCGCGCCACGACATCCACTGGGTCAGCCAGCCGCCGGCGACCGGGCCGAACACGCTGCCCAGCGCGAACATGCCGCTGATGTAGGCCTGGTAGCGGCCCCGTTCGCGCAGCGGCACCGCGTGCGCGATCGCCGCCTGCGCGCTGCAGATCAGCCCGCCGCCACCGAAGCCCTGCAGCACGCGCCAGCCGATCAGCTGCGCCATGGTCTGCGCGAGCGCGCAGCCGAGCGAGCCGACCGCGAAGAGGCCGAGCGCGGCCGCGAGCACGCGGCGCGGACCGTAGCGGTCGCAGAGCTTGCCGTAGACCGGCGCGGCCACGGTCGCGGCCACCAGGTAGCCGCCGATCACCCAGGCGAGCAGCCCGAAGCCGTCGAGCCGCTCGGCCAGGCGGGGCAGGGCCACCGCGACGATCGTCTGGTTGATCGCGGCGAGGAACAGCACCAGCATCAGCCCGGCGACGATGCGGCGCGGTTCGGGGACGGGGGCGTCGTCGGACATCGCGTCTCGACGCAGTGTACCGACCGCCACGACGCCGACCGCGCGTGCGGCGGTCCGATCGTTCCGCGATCTTCGCGTCCGGCCTCCGACCTGCGGCGTCGGCCCTGCCGCGCGCGGGGGTGGCTGCCGTATGATCGGTCGAATGCAACGCGCCGACGACGACCCCCGCGACGACCGCCCCGCAACGCGCTTCGTGTCCGCCGGGCGCCGGTTCGACCGCCGGATCGACACCGTGAACCTGCCGGTGGTGCGCGCCTCGAGCGTGACCCTCGCGACGCTCGCGCAGGCCGACGACGAGGGCGCGGCCGGCATGGCCGGCGAGCGGCACCGCACCACCTACGCGACCACCGGCACGCCCACCACGTTCGCGCTGATGGACGCGCTCGCGCAGATCGAGGGCGGCGGCCACGCGTGCCGCGCCGCGCTGATGCCCTCGGGGCTCGCCGCGATCTCGATCCCGCTGCTCGCGTTCTGCAAGCCCGGCGATCACGTGCTGATGACCGACTCGGTGTACGGTCCGGCGCGCGGGTTCGCCACGACGATGCTCGCGCGCTACGGCGTGCGCACCGAGTTCTACGACCCGGCGATCGGCGCGGACATCGACGCGCTGATCCGGCCCGAGACGCGCATCGTCTACCTGGAGAGCCCCGGCAGCTACACCTTCGAGGTGCAGGACGTGCCGGCGATCTGCCGCGCCGCGCGCGCCCGCGGCGTGCTGACCATGATCGACAACGCCTGGGGCTCGCCGGTGTTCGCGCGGCCGTTCGACTGGGGCGTCGACGTGTCGCTGCTGCCGCTCACCAAGTACTGGTCCGGCCACGCCGACCTGCTGATGGGCGCGGCGGTCGTGCGCGAGGAGCACTGGCCGACGCTGTGGCAGGCGGTGCGCCAGACCGGCACCTGCGTCGGCGGCGACGACGCCTGGCTGGTGCTGCGCGGCCTGCGCACGGTGGACGTGCGGATGCGGCGCCACGAGGCGAGCGGGCTCGCGGTGGCGCGCTGGCTGCAGGAGCGCCCCGAGGTGGCGCGCGTGCTGCATCCGGCGCTGCCGTCGCATCCGCAGCACGCGCTGTGGCGGCGCGACTTCTCGGGTGCGAGCGGACTGTTCGCGTTCGAGCTCAAGGGCGCGACACCGAGCCAGCTCGCGGCGCTGTGCGAGAACCGCAGGCACTTCGGCATCGCCTACTCGTGGGGCGGCTTCGAGAGCCTGATCATGCCCGCGAAGATCGGCACGCTGCGCACGGTCGCTCCCTGGCGCGGCGGGCCGCTGGTGCGCCTGCACTGCGGGCTGGACGATCCGCAGGACCTGATCGACGACCTCGCCGCCGGCCTGCACGCGATGGCGGCCGCCTGAGGTCGGCCACGCCCGCCGCCCACGACACCCGGTCGGCCCACTCGGCGCGCCCCAAGGCCGTGCCGCCTCGATCCTGGTGCATCCGCGCGTCGAACCGGTGCGCGAACGCCCGCCGCCGCGGTGCGTCCGCACCAGGATCCGGTGGCATGGTCCTTGCAGCCGAGCCCGCCATGGATGCGCGAACGATGATCGCGGACGGCACGCGGGTGCGCTTCGACACGTTCGCGATGGACGCGCCGGACGACGTGCGCGCCCTGCGCGCGCTGCTCGACGCGCAGCCCGGGGCGCGGC
>JBIKMO010000325.1:0-4989 GCA_044359175.1 Burkholderiaceae bacterium
CAGGCGGCTTACGTGCTGTGCTACCCGGAGCACAAGTCGAGCCTGCCCGCGCTGGTCTCGTTCCGTGACTGGCTGCACGCCGCGGTCCAGGCGAGCGACGCGCGCGCGGCGAACGTCGATCGCGCCGTCCGGTGACGCGGGCGTGATCTGCGCCGAGTTGCGGCCGGGCGTGCGCGCCGGGGCGGTCGGTCGGTCTCGGGTCGGGCCGTCGTGCGCCTGGGTCGGTACGGGCCGGGCCCGGCCGTTGCGCGCTTCGGGTCGATCGGCCTCAGGTCATGCGCCGGCGCCGCGGCGGGCGAGCGGCCCCGGGCGCCGGCTCACGCACGCAGCTGCTTCAGGTAGCTGACGATCACCGCCCGACGGGCGGGGTCGGCGGTCAGCGCGCGTGCGATGCGCAGCCGGCTTGCCAGATCGGCACGACCGACCGGCAGCGAGTCCTGCCGCTGCTCGTCGGCGTCGAGCGGCAGACCGCTCTCGCGCAGCAGGCGCAGGTCGTTCGGCTGCAGCTCGACCGTGGCCGGGTGGATGATCATCGGGAGTCCCTCGTCGTTGGATCGTCTTGTCATCGCGTTATCGGGGCGCGGCGTCGGCGGGACAATCCGTGCGCGACCGTCCGGTGCCCGAAGGGGCGTCAGCGGTCGGTCGCCGTGGTCAAGGTGCCACAGCGACCCGGTCGGGATGATGACGGCGGTCGCCGCGGCCGTTGCCGAAGCCCGGATCGGGCCGCGGGTCGGCCGCCGCGTCAGTCGCGCGCTCGCGCCCGCCCGCGCGCGAGCGCCCGGGCCAGGTAGCGCCCGGTGTGGCTCGCCTCGACCGCGGCCACCGCCTCCGGCGGACCCTGGGCAACCACCGTACCGCCGCCATCGCCGCCCCCCGGGCCGAGGTCGATCACCCAGTCCGCGGTCTTGATCACGTCCAGGTTGTGCTCGATGACCACCACCGTGTTGCCGTGGTCGCGCAGCGCGTGGATCACGCGCAGCAGCATCGCGATGTCATGGAAGTGCAGGCCCGTGGTCGGCTCATCCAGCACGTACAGCGTGCGCCCGGTGTCGCGCTTGGACAGCTCCTGCGACAGCTTGACCCGCTGCGCCTCGCCGCCGGACAGCGTGGTCGCGCTCTGGCCGAGACGGACGTAGCCGAGCCCGACCTCGAGCAGGGTCTGCAGCCGTCGGGCGATCGCCGGCACCGCGCCGAAGAACCCGTGCGCCTGCTCGACGGTCATCTCCAGCACGTCGGCCACGTTGCGGCCCTTGTACTGGATCTCGAGCGTCTCGCGGTTGTAGCGCCGGCCGCCGCAGGCGTCGCACGGCACGTAGACGTCCGGCAGGAAGTGCATCTCGACCCGCAGCACGCCGTCGCCCTCGCAGGATTCGCAGCGTCCGCCCTTCACGTTGAACGAGAAGCGGCCGGCGCCATAGCCGCGCTCGCGCGCGCTCGGGGTCTCGGCGAACAGCTCGCGGATCGGCGCGAACAGCCCGGTGTAGGTCGCCGGGTTGCTGCGCGGCGTGCGGCCGATCGGGCTCTGGTCGACCGCGATCACCTTGTCGAAGTGCTCCAGGCCGTCGATGCCGTCGTGCGGTGCCGGTGGCTGCTGCGACCCGTACACGTGACGCGCCACCGCGGTCAGCAGCGTGTCGTTCACCAGCGTCGACTTGCCGGAGCCGGACACCCCGGTCACGCACACCAGCAGGCCGATCGGCACGCGCACGTCGATCGACCGCAGGTTGTTGCCGCGTGCGCCGCGAACCGCGAGCCAGCGTCCGTCGGGCGCGACCCGCGCGAGCGGCACCGCGATCGCTTCGACGCCGCGCAGGTAGCGCCCGGTCAGAGACCGCGGATCGGCGGCGACCTGCGCCGGCGTACCTTGAGCGACCACCTCGCCGCCGTGCACGCCTGCGCCGGGGCCCATGTCGACCACGTGGTCGGCCGCGCGGATCGCGTCCTCGTCGTGCTCGACCACCAGCACGGTGTTGCCCAGGTCGCGCAGACGTCGCAGCGTGCCGATCAGCCGGTCGTTGTCGCGCTGGTGCAGCCCGATCGACGGCTCGTCGAGCACGTACATCACGCCGGTCAGCCCCGAGCCGATCTGCGAGGCGAGCCGGATGCGCTGCGCCTCACCACCGGACAGCGTCTCGGCGGCGCGGTCGAGCGACAGGTACTCCAGGCCGACGTCCACCAGGAAGCGCAGGCGGCTGCCGATCTCGCGTACGATCCGCTCGCCGACCGCGGCCTTCGCGCCCGGCAGGCGCAGCCCGTCGAACCACGCGCGCGCCTCGCCGAGCGTCCAGCCCGAGACCACCGAGATCGGCAGGTCCTCGCCGCGCGGCCCCACCCGCACGTTGCGGGCCTCGGGCTTCAGCCGTGCTCCGCCGCACGCGGGGCACGGCTGGGTGTTCAGGTACTTGGCCAGCTCCTCGCGCACCGGCGCCGAATCGGTCTCGCGGTAGCGCCGCTCGAAGTTCGGGATCACCCCCTCGAACGGGTGCTGGCGAGTGACCGTACGGCCGTCGGCCGTGACCTCCACGAACGGGATCCTGCGCGTACCCGATCCGTTCAGCACGACGTCGCGCACCGCCTCGGGCAGCTGCTCGAACGGCGTGTCGACATCGAAGCCGTAGAACGCCGCCAGGCTCTGCAGCATCTGGAAGTAGAGCGCATTGCGGCGGTCCCAACCGCGGATCGCGCCCGCTGCGAGCCCGAGATTCGGGAAGTGCACGATGCGCGCGGGGTCGAAGAACTGCACGATTCCCAGCCCGTCGCAGCTCGGGCATGCGCCCGCCGGGTTGTTGAACGAGAACAGCCGCGGCTCGAGCTCGCGCAGCGCGTGGCTGCATTTCGGGCAGGCGAAGCGGTTGGAGAACAGGTGCTCGCGGTCGCCGTCGATCTCGAGCGCGATCGCGCGTCCGTCGGCCAGGCGCAGCGCGGTCTCGAACGAGTCGGCGAGCCGCTGCTTGAGCGCCGGTGCGACCTTGATCCGGTCGACCACGACGTCGATCGAATGGCGGGCGGACTTCGCGAGCGCAGGCGCGTCGTCAAGCTCGTGGATCCGCGCGGCGGCCCGGCCCTCGCTGCGCACGCGCACGCGCACGAAGCCCTGCGCGCGCAGGTCCTCGAGCAGATCGCGGTGCTCCCCCTTGCGGTCGGCGAGCACCGGCGCGAGCACCATCAGCCGCGTGTCGGCCGGCAGTGCGAGCACCGCGTCGACCATCTGCGACACGCTCTGCGCCTCCAGGGGCTGGTCCGGATGATCGGGGCAGTACGGGGTGCCCACGCGCGCGTACAGCAGCCGCAGGTAGTCGTGGATCTCGGTGACCGTGCCGACGGTCGAGCGCGGGTTGTGGCTGGTGGCCTTCTGTTCGATCGCGATCGCCGGCGACAGGCCCTCGATCAGGTCGACGTCGGGCTTGTCCATCAGCTGCAGGAACTGGCGCGCATACGCGGACAGCGACTCGACGTAACGGCGCTGACCCTCGGCGTACAGCGTGTCGAACGCGAGCGACGACTTGCCCGAGCCCGACAGCCCGGTGATCACCACCAGCGCGTCGCGCGGCAGGTCCAGGCTCACGTTCTTCAGGTTGTGCGTGCGCGCGCCGCGCACCCGGATGAGGTCGTTGCGGCTGACGGCGTCCGGCATCGCGGGATCGTGTTCGGGCATGGCAGGTGGCACCGTGCCGGGTGCCTGACCGCGCGGGGCAACCTGCTACTATAGACGACCCGCGGCGTGTGACCGACCCCCCTTGCCCGACCTGTCGACCGAGATCGTCGCCGGGCCCTCCGCGCAGGCCCGGCACATGACGCCGCGCGAGCGCCGCGCGAGCCTTGCGCTCGCGTCGCTCTACGCGTTCCGCATGCTCGGCCTGTTCCTCGTGCTGCCGGTGTTCGCGGTGCACGCGCATCAGCTGCCGGGCGGCTCGGATCCTTTGCTCGTGGGGCTGGTGCTCGGCGTCTACAGCCTGACGCAGGGGCTGTTGCAACTGCCCTTCGGCATCGCGTCCGACCGCTTCGGACGCCGGCCGGTGATCGTCTTCGGTCTGCTGCTGTTCGCGCTGGGCAGCGTGGTCGCCGCCGCGGCCACCGACATCTGGACGACGATCGTGGGCCGCGCGCTGCAGGGCACCGGTGCGATCTCCGCCGCGGTCACCGCGTGCATCGCAGACAATACCCGCGACTCGCAGCGCACCAAGGCGATGGCGCTGGTCGGTGCCTCGATCGGACTGACCTTCGCGGTGTCGCTGGTCGCCGCGCCGGTGCTCTACCGGTGGTGGGGGATGTCCGGGATCTTCAACCTGACCGCCGGCCTCGCGCTCGCCGGCATCCTGATCACCTGGTTCGCGGTGCCCGGGCTGCCGCGCGAGGTGCAGGTGCGCGGCGCGGCGCTCGAGCGCACGCCGCTGCGCGCGGTCGCGCTCGACCCCGAGCTGCTGCGGCTGAACCTCGGCATCTTCGCGCTGCATCTGGTGCAGATGGCGATGTTCGTCGTGCTGCCGACCTGGCTGGTCGAGCGGGCTCAGCTGCCGCTGGGCGAGCACTGGAAGGTGTACCTGCCGGTGGTGCTGCTGTCCTTCGCGGTGATGATGCCGCCGATCCACTGGGGCGAGCGCAACGGCCGGCTCAAGGCGGTGTTCCTCGCCTCGATCGCGCTGATCCTGGCTTCGCAGATCGGCTACGCGTCGCAGCCGGGCGGGCTGTGGGCGTTCGCGCTGCTGCTGCTGGTGTTCTTCGCGGCCTTCAACGTGCTCGAGGCGTGCCTGCCGTCGATGGTGTCCCGACTCGCGCCGCCCGACGTGAAGGGGACCGCGCTCGGCATCTACAACACCACCCAGGCGCTCGGGCTGTTCGCGGGCGGCGCACTCGGCGGCTGGGTGTCCAGCCGCTTCGGGCCGGTGTCGGTGTTCGTGCTGTGCGCCGCAGTGACCGCGGTGTGGATGGGGGTGGCGATCGGGGCTCGACGCTGGCCTGCGCGGGGTGGCCAGGCCGCCGCCGCGCACT
>JBIKMO010000326.1:0-4987 GCA_044359175.1 Burkholderiaceae bacterium
CGTACAGTCCGGCCAGCATCAGCCCGGGAAAGAACGCGCCGGCGTACAGTTGCACCACCGACACGCCGGCGGTTGCACCGTAGACGATCAGCATCACCGACGGCGGGATCAGGATCCCCAGGCAGCCGCCCGCGGTGATCGAGCCGGCGGACACGCCGGTCGAGTAACCGGCGCGCAGCATCGCCGGCAACGCGAGCAGCCCCATCAGCGTGACCACCGCCCCGACGATGCCGGTGGCGGTCGCGAACACCGCGCAGGTGAACAGCGTGGCCACCGCGAGCGATCCGGGCACGCGGGCGAGCGCCAGGTGCAGGCTGCGGAACAGCTTCTCGATCAGGTTGGCTCGCTCGACCAGGTACCCCATGAACACGAACAGCGGGATCGAAATGAGTACGTCGTTGCCCATCACCGCGTACGCGCGCTGAACCATCAGGTCCAGCGTCTGGCCGAGTGCGAGCTCGGGGTTGCGCATCCGGTAGGCGAAGAACGCGAAGATCATCCCCATCCCCATCAGCGTGAACGCCGTGGGGAAGCCGAGCATGATCGCGACCACGACCAGCGCGAGCATCAGCAGCCCGAGGTGGCCGCTTTGCAGGTTGCCCCAGGGCATGAACACGACGACGGCGGCGACGATCAGCCCCATGATCGTCAGACCGAAGGCCATTTCCCTGCGCATGGCTCAGCGCTCCCCGGCCGCGCTGACCGGCCCGACGTTCGGGGCGGGCGCGTCCTCGCGGGTCACCATCGCCTTGAGCTTGTCGACGTCCACCTCCTCGACGTCCTGCTCGCGTGACGGCCACTCGCCGTCGCGCAGGCACACGATGCAGCGCAGGATCTCGACCACGCCCTGCAGCAGCAGCAGCGCACCGGCAATCGGGATCACGGTCTTGAACGGGTAGATCGGCGGGCCGTCGGCGGTGATCGACGAGTGCTCGCGGATCGCCCAGGAGGCCTCGGCGAACGACCAGCCGGCGTACGCGAGCGCGATCACGCCCGGCAGGAAGAAGACCACGTACAGCAGCAGGTCGAAGAACGCCTGGGTGCGCGGCTTGAAGAATCCGTACAGGATGTCGCCGCGCACGTGCCCGTTCTTGGACAGCGTGTACGCGCCGGCCATCATGAAGATCGTCCCGTACAGCATGATCTGGGCATCGAAGGCCCAGGCGTGCGGGTCGTTCAGCACGTAGCGCGAGAACACCTCGAAGCAGATCAGTCCGGTGAGCACGACGATCAGCCACGCGAACGCCTGCCCCGCGAACGTGGACACGCGGTCGACGGCTAGGAAGAACTTCTGCATGGGGACACCTCGGCGCGCGGGCGACGGATCACGCGGGAGAGAGGGAGCGGTGCAGTCCGTCGCGCGGTCCGTTCGACCCGGCCGACCGATGCTGCCGGCCGGCGGGTCGCGGGCACCGCGGCGAGCACCGCGGCGACCCGGTGAGCGCTGACCGCCGGTGCGCCGTGCCGGGGGCGCTTCCCCCGCGCGACGCGCCGAGCGGCCCGGCGCCGACGGTCAGGACTTCTTGCCGAAGTAGTGGTTGAACGCCATCCGCCGGTTCACGTTGGTGTCCATGTCCCACCGCACCGCACGCTCCGCGAACGCGCGCTGCGAGTCGACGATCTCCTTGAACAGCGGGTTCTCGGCCGACTTCTTCGCCACCACCTGGTCGTAGACCTTGAGCTGCTGCTGCAGGATCGCGTCCGGGGTCTTGAAGAACCGAACGCCCTGCTTCGCCTGCATCTCGAGGTAGTCCTTCGAGTAGCGGTCGACCGCCTTCCAGGACATGTCCGCCGAGGCCGCCTCGACCGCCTGATCGATGATCGCCTTGAACTTCGGCGGCAGCGAGTCGAGCTTGGGCTTGTTGAACATGATCTCGAACTGCTCGGCGTTCTGGTGGAAGCTCTGCAGCATGCAGACCTTCGACACGTCGGGGAACCCGAGCACGCGGTCGGACGAGGCGTTGTTGAACTCGGCCGCATCGAGCAGGCCGCGGTCCATCGCCGGGATGATCTCGCCGCCGGGCAGCGCGTTCACCGACACGCCGAGCGCCGTGAACACGTCGATCGAGATGCCGACCGTGCGGTATTTCAGGCCCTTCAGGTCCTCGACCTTGGCGACCGGCTTCTTGAACCAGCCGAGCGGCTGCGTCGGCATCGGCCCGTACACGTACGAGTAGACGTTGGCGCCGATCGCGGCATAGACCTTGTCGAGCAGCTGCTTGCCGCCGCCGTACTTGTGCCAGGACAGCAGCATGTTCGAGTCCATGCCGAAGGCCGGGCCCGAACCCCACAGCGCGAGCGCGCTGTTCTTGCCGTAGTGGTAGACGAGCACGCCGTGGCCGCCGTCGAGCGTGCCCTTGGTGACCGCGTCCAGCAGCCCGAAGGCGGGTACCACCGACCCGGCCGGCAGCACCTCGATCTTCAGCTCGCCGCCGGTCATGTCGTTGACCTTCTTGGCGAAGTCGTTGGCGTACTCGTGGAAGATGTCCTTCGCCGGCCAGGTGCTCTGGAAGCGCAGCGACGTGGTCTGCGCCTTCACGATGGCGGGAAAGCCGAGCGCCGCGGCGCCACCGGCGGCCGAGGCGGTCGTGATGAACTTGCGGCGTGCGCCGGTCTGCTGGGTCATGGGGGTCTCTCCTCCGTTCGAAAGACGCGGCATGGTAGACGGGTGTCGCCGGCGTGTCACGGACAACCGGGGCCGATGCGCGGGCATCCGACTCCGAAGGATCGCCGCGACCCGCTCGCGCCCGGGCGTCAGAAGAAGCCCACGCCGACCTGGAACAGCTTCTCGATGCGGGGGATCAGCCGCTTGTTGGCCACGAAGAGGATCACGTGGTCCTCTGCGCGGATCACGGTGTCGTGGTGGGCGATCACCACCTCCGAGCGGCCGTCCCCGCCGTCGCGCACGATCGCGCCAATCGTCGCGCCCGGCGGCAGATCGATCTGCTCGATCCGCCGTCCGACCACCTTGCTCGAGCGGGCGTCGCCGTGAGCGATCGTCTCCAGCGCCTCGGCCGCGCCCCGGCGCAGCGAGTGCACCGCGGCGACGTCGCCGCGCCGCACGTGCGCGAGCAGCTCGCCGATCGTCGCCTGCGCGGGGACGATCGCGATGTCGATCCGCCCCCCCTCGACCAGGTCGGCGTAGGCGCGCCGGTTGATCAGCGCGATCACTCGGCGCGCACCCATCCGCTTGGCCAGCAGCGAGGACATGATGTTGTCCTCGTCGTCGGAGGTCAGCGCGCAGAACAGGTCCATCTCGCCGACCGACTCCTCCTCGAGCAGTTCCTCGTCGGTCGCGTCGCCGTTGAGCACGAGCGTGCCCGCCGGCAGCTGCGAGGCCAGGTGCTCGCAGCGCCGGACGTCCGGCTCGATGATCCGCACGTCGAGCGTGCCGGCGAGACGGCGCGCGAGCCGCAGCCCGATCCGCCCGCCGCCGGCGAGCATCACGCGGCGCACCGGCCGGTCCATCTTGCGCAGCTCGGTCAGCACGGTGCGGATGTGCTCGCTGGCGGCGAGGAAGAACACCTCGTCGCCCGGCTCGATCATCGTGCCGCCGTCCGGCGCGACGGTCTTGTCGCCGCGGAAGATGGCCACGATCCGCGAATCGACGTTCGGGATGTGCGAGCGGATCTCGCGGATCGGCCGGCCGACCAGCAGCCCGCCGGGCAGCGCGCGCACCGCGATCAGGCTGACCCGGCCGCCGGCGAACTCCAGCACCTGCAGGGCCTCGGGAAACTCGACCAGCTTCGCCACGTAATCGGTGACGGTCTTCTCGGGCACGATCAGGTGGTCGACCGAGAACGCCCCCTCGCCGACCAGCTCGGGGTGATCCTGGAAGTCGGCGGCGCGCACCCGGGCGATGCGGGTCGGCACGTTGAACACGCGCGCGGCGAGGTGGCAGGCGACCAGGTTGGTCTCGTCGCTCTGGGTTGCCGCGATCACCATGTCGGCGTCCTCGGCGCCCGCCTCGCGCAGCACCGAGGGCTGCGCAGCGTTACCGACCACGGTGCGCAGGTCGAGGCGGTCCTGCAGCGCCGACAGACGGGAGCCGTCCGTGTCGATGACGGTGATGTCGTTGCTCTCGGAGCACAGGCTCTCGGCCACCGAGGAGCCGACCCGGCCCGCGCCCAGGATGACGATCTTCACGACGCCGGCCGGCCGCGCAGCGGCGCTACTGGGGCGCCTGCGAACCCTTGCGGTAGGTGCCCTTGGACAGGTCGATGCCCAGCTGCTTCAGCTTGCGGTACAGGTGCGTACGCTCCAGCCCGGTCTTCTCGGCTACCCGCGTCATCGAGCCGTGCTCGCGCGACAGGTGGTGCTCGAAGTAGGCGCGCTCGAACGCGTCGCGGGCCTCGCGCAACGGCAGATCGAGCGGCAGTTCGCGCACCGCGCCCGCCCCGCCGCCCGGGGCGGCCACCGGCGCCGACAGGAACTGCGCCGACGGCGAGGTCAGCGGCACGTTCGGTCCGCCCACCGGCAGCATGGTGATCGTCGGGGCACCCCCGGTGTTCGCGGCGATCGGCTGGTAGACCTGCGGCGCGATCCGCGGCGCGGCCGGCGCGCGGCCCCGGGCCAGCCCCTGCTCGACCGCCTTCAGCAGCTTCTGCAGCGCGATCGGCTTCTCGAGGAAGTCGAGCGCTCCGATCCGGGTGGCCTCGACCGCGGTGTCGATCGTCGCGTGGCCGGACATCATGATCACCGGCATGGTGAGCTTCCCACCCACGGCCCATTCCTTGAGCAGCGTCACCCCGTCGGTGTCCGGCATCCAGATGTCGAGGAGAACCAGGTCGATCGGGTTGTGCTCCCGGGCCTCGCGCGCCTTTTGCGCGCTCTCGGCCAGGTGCACCGAATGCCCTTCGTCGCCGAGGATCTCCGACAGCAGTTCCCGGATGCCGACCTCGTCGTCTACGACCAGTATTTCCGCCATGGCCTTCCTACGTCCTGGCGGGTCTGACCGGCTCTGCCGCCGGCGACCCGTTTGTGTCGA
>JBIKMO010000327.1:0-4971 GCA_044359175.1 Burkholderiaceae bacterium
GGGCCTGCGCGGCGTCGTACAGCCGCTGGTCCGCCAGGCCGAGCGCGGTGGCCAGGATCAGGAACGCGTGCGGGAAGCAGTAGAACACCTGCGCGAGCACGATGCCGATCGGGCCGTAGACCGTGTGACCGAACAGCCAGGACTTCAGGAACCCCTGGTTGCCGAACACGTAGATCAACGAGATCGCCGACAGCAGCGAGGGCGTGAACAGCGGCAGCAGCGCGACCGCGACGAACGCCGGCTTGGCCGGCATCGAGGTGCGCGTGATCGCGTACGCGTAGGTGAACGCGAGCGGGATCACGATCGCGGTGGCGAGCAGCGACACCCACACGCTGTTCCACAGCGAGCCGACCAGCGCGGGCGTGGCGAACCAGCGCGCGTAGTTGGCCAAGCCGACGAACGCGCCGTCGGCGTCCTGGAACGACTTGACGAGCAACGAGGCGAGCGGCAGCGCGACGATCGCGAGCAGCATCGCGGCGACCGCGGCCACGCCCGCCCCGAGCAGCATGCGCTCGTCGGTGCGCGGCGGATCGGCCGCGGGGGCGCCGGGCAGCGTCGCGGCCACGTCCGCCACTCAGGCGGGATAGATCCGCAGGCGCTCGGGCGGCAGCGCGATCGGCAGTTCGGCGCCGCGCGCCAGCCGCGGCCCGTCGGCCTCCCCGGTCGACAGGTCGGCCGCGATCCGCACCTCGGGCGCATCGAGCGGCAGCAGGCTCGCGCGGACGAACCCGCCGTGGAAGCCGACCTGGTCGACGCGGGCCATCAGCGTGTTCGCGTGTCCGTTCACCTGCCGCGGCATCCGCACCGCCTCGGGCCGGATGCCGAGCCGCGCGGCTCGGCCCACGGGCAGCCCGTGCGGCTGCCCGCAGCGCAGCTCGATGCCGCCCACGCGCACGCGGTCGCCGCCGTCGGCCACGCAGGCGACGAAGTTCATCGTGCCGACGAAGTCGGCGACGAACGGGGTCGCCGGCGCGTCGTAGACCTGCCGCGGCGTGCCCGCCTGCTCGATCGTGCCGCGATTCATCACGACCATCCGGTCGGCGAGCCCGAGCGCCTCGTCCTGGTCGTGCGTGACCATGATGGTGGTGATGCCGAGCCGCCGCTGCAGCGCCTTCAGCTCGTCACGCAGCCGCAGCCGCACGCGTGCGTCGAGCGCCGACAGCGGCTCGTCCAGCAGCAGCAGCGACGGCGAGGTGGCGAGCGCGCGCGCGAGCGCCACCCGCTGCTGCTGGCCGCCCGACAGCTGCCCCGGGTACTTGGCGGCCTGCTCGGGCAGGCCGACCGTCGCGAGCAGCTCGTCGACGCGGCGGCGAACCTCGGCGGCGGGCCGGCGTCGGTTGACCAGCCCGAAACCGACGTTCTCGGCCACGGTCAGGTTGGGGAACAGCGCGTAGCTCTGGAACACGATGCCGAAGTCGCGCGCCGAGGGCGGCGCATCCGACAGGTCGCGCCCGCCGATCATGACCCTGCCCGAATCCTGCCGCTCCAGCCCGGCGATCGCCCGCAGCAGCGTGGTCTTGCCGCAGCCCGACGGGCCGAGGAAGCAGACGAACTCCCCGGCGGCCACGTCCAGCGACACGCGCTCGAGCGCGACGAACGCACCGAAGCGCTTGGTGAGCTCGCGAACGCTCAGGTGCGGCGTGTCCATCGCAGCCCGGCTCACTGCCTGGGCGCGGCCTTGCCTTCGTAGCGCTTGGTCCACTCGGCGAGGATCGCCGCGCGCTGCGCGGCCATCGCCGCGAAGTCCATCTTCAGCATCCGCGCTTCCGCGTTGGCGGGGTAGTTCGGCGGGACGTTCTTCACCTCCGGGTGCGCGGTGATCGGATACCAGCGCGCGTAGAGCTCGTTGGCCGCGCGGCTCGCGGCCCAGTCGGCGACCCGGCGGGCGAGCGCGGCGTGCTTCGTGCCGCGCACGATGCCGAAGGCCTCGACGTCCCAGCCGATGCCCTCGGTGGGCAGCACCACCTCGAGCGGCGCGCCGCCGGTCTTCTCCTTGGCCGCTCGCGTGTCGAGCGAGATGCCGGCGATCCGCTCGCCCTTGGCCGCCTGCACGCACGGCGCGGAACCCGAGTGCGTGTACACCGCGATGTTCTGGTGCAGCGCGTCCATGAACTTCCAGGCCGCGTCCGCGCCCATGCTCTGGATCCAGCCGGCCACCGTCAGGTAGCCCGTGCCCGAGGAGGCCGGGTGCGGCATCACCAGCTGGCCGCGGTACTTCGGGTCGAGCAGGTCGCGCCACGAGGTCGGCACCGACAGGCCGACCTTCTTCGCCTCGATCGTGTTGAAGCAGATCACGCCGAGGAACGCGTCCATGCCGGTCCAGGTGCGCGGCTCCGTGGTGTCGCGGAACTGCGGGCGCAGCTGGTCGGCGCCCGCGGGCACGTACGGCTCGAGCAGGTTCGCCTGCTCGAACAGCAGCATCGAGGAGGCGGCCACGCCGAGCACCAGGTCGGCCTTGGGGTTGTCCTTCTCGGCGAGGAATCGCGCGGTGATCACGCCGGTGGAGTCGCGCACCCACTCGACCTCGACCTCGGGCACGGCGCGCTCGATCGCCTGCTTGAACGGTGCGAGCTGGTCGTTCTCGAGCGCGCTGTAGACCGTGAGCTTGGTGCGCTGCTGAGCGGCGGCGCCGGCGGCGAGGCCGAACGACACGGCGAGGGCCGCGGCGAGCTTCAGGAGGCGGGGCATGGCGGGGTCCTTCGTGGGGGGGGTCAGGGGCGGTCGGTCGCGGTCGGCGCCGACGGCGTCTCGCCGGCGGCCAGGCGGCGTTCGATGTCGTCGAGCACCGCCGGCAGGTCGGCCACGGTCTCGACCAGGTAGTGGGCGCCGGCGGCGCGCAGCACGCGCCCGGCGCGCTCGGTCGCGGCGCGGCGCGCGTCGGCGTCGAGCGCGCACCAGTCGTCCCAGGACAGGCCGACCTCGTTGCCCGAGGCGGTCACGCCGACCGTCCACGCGCCGGCCGACAGGCCCTCGGCGATGCCGGGCGGCGTGTCGTCCACCTTCACGACCGCGCGCGGGTCGTCGATGCCGAAGTCGGCCATCGTGCGCAGGATCATCGCCGGGCCGGGCCGCCCCTCGGGCAGGTCGCCGGTGCAGTACACCGCGTCCGGCGCGTAGCCGGCGGCGGCCGCGCGCGGCAGGATCGGCGCCATGATCTCGCGCGTGTAGCCGGTGGTGGAACCGATCCTCAGGCCGCGCGCGCGCAGCGTGCGCGCCACCTCGGCGGTGCCGGGCACCGGCTGCGCGTAGTCGGCCGCGACCGCGACGTTCATCGGCACGAAGGTCGCGTACACGCGGTCGACGTCGGCCTCGCCCGGCGGATGGCCGTGCCGCGCGGCCCACGCGGCCGCGATCCGCGGCATCGCGAGCAGCGCGGCGACGTGGTCGCGCTTGGGCGAGCCCATCGGCCCGCGCGCCTCGGCCACGGTCACCTCGACGCCGTGCTCGGCGAACGCGCGCACGAACACGCCCATCGGCGCGAGCGACCCGAAGTCGATCGTCGTGCCGGCCCAGTCGAACACCACCGCCTTCAGCGCACCCATCGTGTCCTGCCTCCCGTGTCAGTCCAGTGCCGCGATCGTCTCTTCGGCGATCGCGAACGCGGTCGATGCACCGGTGCCGCTGGTGACCACCACCACGCGCACCCGGTCGGCCGGCGCGTCGGTCAGCGCGAGCCGGTCGGGCGCGGTCGCATAGGTGCCGATCCAGCGCTCGACCACGCGCCGGGCCGGCATCGCGAGCACGCGCTCGAGCTCGCGCAGGATCAGCGCATCGACCTCGTCGCGCCCGAAAGGCGGCGGCGTGTCCGCGGTGTGGTGGCTGTCGCCGACCACCAGCGTGCCGTCGGCCGACTGCACCGCGATCAGGTGCACGCCGTGCTCGAGCATCTCCGGCTCCTCGGCCTGGATCGCCCGGCGCAACGCAGCCGCCGGCTCGAGCTCGGCGTAGCCGAGATAGCGGACCAGCCCCAGGTCGGACATCACCGCGGCACCCAGCGCGACCGGCGCCTCAGGGCGCAGCCGCATCATCTGCAGCGCGCAGCGCGCGAGCCGGAACGCCGCCAGCCGCTGCGGGTACAGCGTGAGGAAGTCGTCGCCCGCGCAGACGATCGCCGCCTGCGCGCGCCAGCGCCCGGCGGTGGTGTCGACCTCCGGCAGCGCCACCGCGCGCACCTGCGCGCCGCGCACGATCGTCACGCCGTGCTCGCGCTCGAGCCAGGCGGCCAGGCGCGGGATCGCGTCGCGCGACTCCACCCGCAGCTCGTGCGGGCTCCAGAGCACCGCCCGCAGCGCATCCTCGCGCAGCGCCGGCACGTATTCGCGCGCCTGGCGCGGCGTGAGCAGCCGGCAGCCCTCGGCCATGCCGGTCGCGGCGAACGCCTGCAGCACGGCCTCGGCCTCCGGACGGCGGGCGGCCACGCACAGCCCCCGGTGCACCACCTCGATGCCCGCCTGCGGCGCGACCTCCAGCCAGACGTCCCGGCTGCGGATCGCGCGCCGCCAGCAGGCGCCTGCCTGCTGCCCGGTCACGGTCACGAACCCGAAGTTGCGCACCGACGCGCCGTTGGCCTGCGCGTCCCGATCGACCACGGTCACCCGCAGGCCGCGCCGCGCTGCCGCGAGCGCGTGCGCAAGGCCGACGATGCCGGCGCCCACGACGAGCAGGTCGGTCTGACGGTCCATCGGCGGGCAGCGCGAGCGGTTGACGGAGCGCGATGGGACACCGCCGACCGCGACAGGCGTGTGACAACCGGGTCAGCAGGCCGGCCCGACGCGGTTGCGCCGCCGATGTTGCAGCGCAACAGCGGCGTGCGCTAAGCTCCGGCCGTGGAGCACCTGACCCCCCGGCAGGCATACGACTTCCTGCTTGCCCATCCGGACGCGTTGTTCGTCGACTGCCGCAGCGAGGCCGAGTACTTCCTCGTCGGCCACCCGATCGTCGAACGCGAGGGCCGGCCCCCGTGGCGACCGC
>JBIKMO010000328.1:0-4967 GCA_044359175.1 Burkholderiaceae bacterium
GCAGCACCGCGGACGCGGGCTCGGGCATCGACGGGGGCTCGGGCATCGACGCGGGCTCGGGCATCGACGCGGGCTCGGGCATCGACGCGGCCTCGGGCATCGACGCGGCCTCGGGCATCGACGCGGGCTCGGGCATCGACGCGGGCTCGGGCCTGCGTGCCGCCGCCGGGGCGGTCGGGCCGATCAGCGCCTCGAGCGCTGCGCGCCGCTGCGCCTGCGGGCGGGAACGCAGGTCCTCGCCGCCGTGCTCGAGCAGGTCGTACGCGACGAAGACCGCGGGCGCGTCGCGCAGCACCGCGGCCGTGAGCCGCAGTCTCGCCACGCGCCGCTGCAGCGCGGCGAACGGCAGCGGGCGGTTCGCGGCCGCGTCCCAGGCGAGCACCTCGCCGTCCAGCACCACGCCCTCGCCGCCCGGCGCCACCCCGGCCGCCCACTCGCGCGCCGCCCGTTCGATCTCCGGGAATCGCTCGGTGACCAGTTCCTCACCCCGCGACCACAGCCACGCCCGCCCGCCGCGCAGCACCAGCTGCGCGCGGATGCCGTCCCACTTCCACTCGACCAGCCAGCCTTCGAGCGGGCCCAAGCCCGCCGGGTCGCCCTGGAGCGGCTGCGCGAGGAAGAACGGATACGGCTGTCCGCCGACCACGGAGCCGCCCGGCGCGACCTGGGCCACCAGCGCCTCGTAGGCCTGCGCGGTGGGCGCACGGCGCGCGTCGGTGAACCCGACCATGCGCTGCGCGACCTCCTTCTCGTCCAGGTCGCCCGCCCGGGCGAGCGCGCGCACCACCAGCAGTCGCGATACGCCGATCCGAAACCCCCCGGTGATCAGCTTGTTCAGCACGAAGCGCCCGTTCCAGTCGAGACCGCTCCACGCCTCCCGCAGCGCCGCGCGCACCGCGACCGGCTCGGCGCCGCGCAGCGCCGGCAGCCGTCGCGTCATCCAGTCCGCGAGCCCCGTGTCCTCGAGCTCGCGGGTGCGCTCCACCAGATGGGCGATCGTCTCGGCCAGGTCGCCGACCGCCTGGTAGCTCTCGTCGAACAGCCACTCGGGGATGCCCGCGGCCTCGCGCGCGGCCTCGCGCATCAGCCGCGAGGCGACCGCCTGACGCGGCTTGCCGCCCGCCAGCAGGTAGACCGCCCACGCCGCGTCCGCCGCGGGCGCCGCGCGCAGCCAGGCGGCCAGCGCATCGACCTTGTGCAGCGTCGAGGTCGACGCGTCCAGCGTCGCGATCAGCTCGGCGAAGGCCTTCACCTGCGGTCTGCGCCGCGGGGCCCGGCGCGCGGGGCCACGCCGGCGGCCGGGTCCGACGCCGTGGCGGGCGGCCCGTCGTTCGACCGGTCCCCCGACCCGTGTGGCAGCCGGTCCCGCGGTCCGTCCCGCGGTTCGTCGCCCGGCCCGTCCCGCGGCGCGTCGCTCGGATCCGACGGTGGCTCGGAGGGCGCGCTGGCCTCGTCGCCGCCGAACTCGGTCTCGAACGAGGTCGCGTCGAGCCCCTGCCCTCGCAGCCAGCGCACCATCGCCGGCACCTGACCGTGGGTGACCACGACGCGCTGCGCGCCGGTGGCGCCGATCGCGCGGTTCAGGCCCGGCCAGTCGGCATGGTCGGACAGCACGAAGCCGCGATCGACCGCTCGCCGACGCCGCGCCCCGCGCACCGCCATCCAGCCCGAGGCGAACGCGTCGGACGGATCCGGGAAACGACGCAGCCAGGACGTGCCCGCCGCCGACGGCGGCGCGATCACCAGCGCGCGGCCGAGGTCGCGCCGGTCGGCCACGTCGGCGACGCGACGGGTGGCCGGCAGCGCGATGCCCCCCGCGCGGTACGCGGCGTTCAGCGGCTCGACTGCGCCGTGGCAGACGATCGGACCGATCGACGCGTCGATCCCGGCGAGCAGGCGCTGCGCCTTGCCGAACGCGTACGCGTACAGCACGCTCGCGCGCCCCGCCTGCGCGTTCGCGCGCCACCAGCGGTCGACCTCGGCGAACACCTGACCGGGCGCCGGCCACCGGTAGACCGGTAGACCGAAGGTCGATTCGGTGACGAACGTGTGGCACCGCACCGGCTCGAACGCCGCGCACGTGGGATCCGGCTCGATCTTGTAGTCGCCGCTCACCACCCAGACCTCGCCGCGGTGCTCGATCCGAACCTGCGCGGAACCGAGCACGTGGCCGGCCGGATGCAACGACACGCGCACGCCGCCCAGGTCGATGCGCTCACCGTAGGCCGCGGTCTGAAGCCGCAGGTCGCCGAGCCGGGCACGCAGCACGCCGGCCGACGGCTCGGCGGCGAGGTACGCGCCGTGCCCGGGGCGCGCGTGGTCCGCGTGCGCGTGCGTGATCACCGCACGGGCGACCGGCCGCCAGGGGTCGACGAAGAACTCGCCGGCCTCGCAGTACAGCCCCTCCGGACGACGCACCAGCACCCGCGCGCCCCTCAGTGCCCGACCCGCCCGCGGCCGACGGACGCGCCGGACGCGCCGGACGCGCCGGACGCGACGGACGCGACGGACGCGACGGACGCGACGGACGCGACGGACGCGACGGACGCGACGGATGCGACGGACGCGACGGGCTCGGCGAACGGTGCGGATCGGACGGCAGACATGCGGTCCCCTGGGGTCACCGTCGGATGATAGGCGGCCGCGGGCTAGTAGCGCCGCCGCGCGCCGGACACCACCACCCCGAGCCGAAGCACGCGGTAGGCGAGCCAGCCGCCCAACCGCCGGGTCCACGGCCGCCGCGCGTGCTCCTCGATCGCCACCGGCCGCCCGCCCTGGGCCATCGACGCGAGCAGCCGGGCGCGCAGGTCGGCAGCGAAACCCGCGTCGATCACGACCACGTTCGCCTCGCGCGCGAGCAGCAGCGAGAAAGGATCGATGTTCGAGGAGCCGACGGTCGCCCAGTCGTCGACCACCGCGACCTTCGCGTGCAGGAAGCTGCGGTGGTACTCGACGATCTCCACGCCGGCCCGCAGCAGCGTGTCGTAGAGCGTCTGCTCGGCCAGCCGTGGCAGCCGGTACTCGGCACGCCCCTGCAGCAGCAGCCGCACGCGCACGCCGCGGCGCGCCGCCTCGACCAGCGCACGCCGGAACCGGCGCCCGGGCAGGAAGTACGCGTTGGCGATCAGCACCTCGCGGCGCGCCCCGCCAATCGCCTTCAGGTACGCACGCTCGATCGTGCGCCGGTTCACCAGATTGTCGCGCAACAGGTGCACCGCGCGCGTGCTCCCGACCCGCTCGCGGCGCGCGGCGGACGGCGCCGCGGCGGCGTCCTCGCCCGACCGCGGCACGCGCGCGGCCGGGCCCGCGATATCGCGTACGCCGGCACTCACCGCCTGCGCGGCGTCGCGGGCGCTGCGCGCCCGTACGAACCGCGCCGGCAGCCGGGCGGCGGACACGCCGCGCCACAGCCGCACCATCGACGCCCGCACCCAGCTCACCAGCGGCCCGCGCAGCCGCACCGCGTAGTCCAGACGGGGATGGTCCAGCGCGCCGTGGTTCGGGTCCCAGAGGTCGTCGATCACGTTGAGCCCGCCGACGAACGCCACGCTCGCATCGATGCTCGCCTGCTTGCGGTGCAGCCGTCGCAGCCGCTCGCGATCGAGCGTCAGCAGTCGATGCACCGGCGCGTAGGTGAGCACCCTCACGCCCGCGTCCGCGAGCCGCCGTGCGATCGCCTCGGGCAGCTCGCGGGTGCCGTATCCGTCGATGGTCACGCACACCGCGACCCCGCGCTCGGCCGCCCGCGCGAGCGCGCCCGCCACCCGCAGGCCGGTCGGATCGCCCGAGAAGATGTAGGTCTCGAACCAGATCTCGTCGCGGGCCGCGTCGATCGCCGCGATCAGCGACGGGAAGAACTCGGCGCCCGACTGCAGCAGCACGACCTCGTTGCCGTCCACCGGCACCGGTCGGAGCAGGTCCAGCAGGGGGGCGTCGCTCGCGTGCGGCGAGGCCATCGGCACGACCCGCTCAGTACGACATCGACAGGTCGGCGACCAGCGGCGCGTGGTCCGACAGGCGCGCCCAGGACGGCCCGCGCAGCACGTCGGCGCCGAGCAGCCGGAAGCCCCGCTGGTAGATCCGGTCCATCCGCAGCCACGGCATCAGCGCGGGGAACGTGCGCGCGCCGCCCATCACCTCGTCGACCTGCAGCGCTTCGACGAAGCGCCGCGTCAGGCGGTCGCGCCAGTCGTTGAAGTCGCCCGCCAACAGCAGCGGCGCGCGCCGCGGCACCTCGCGGACGATCCAGTCGACCAGCGCATCCGCCTGCCGGTCGCGGCTGCGGGCGAGCAGCCCGAAGTGGATGACGAAGCAGTGCACGTCCTGCGTCCCGACCCGGACCACGCAATGCAGCACGCCGCGCTTCTCGAGCGCGTGGTCGGAGAAGTCGCGGTTCTCCCGGCGCACGATCTGGAAGCGCGACAGCAGCGCGTTGCCGTGGTGGCCGTGCAGGTAGTTCGCGTTGCGGCCGTAGGCGGTCTCGAACGTGTGCTTGAGCGTCGGCGAGCGCGCGAGGAACTGGTCCTGCGGCTCGCCCGGCCAGTGGTCGAAGCGGTTCGCGTGGCGGTCGTTCTTGCCCTGCACCTCCTGCAGGAAGATCAGGTCGGCGTCCAGCTCGTGCAGCCGCGCGCGCAGCTCGTGAACGCTCGTCACCCGCCTGAGGCCGAACAGGTCGCGGATCACGCCCTTGTGGATGTTGTAGGTCGCCACGCGCAGCGGGTCGGCCGGCCGCTCGGTCGCCGGTTCGTCGGCGGTGCGGCGCTGCGGGCCGGGCGGGTACCCCGCGCGGCGCCGGGCGTCGGGCGTCACGGGCCGGCGCGCACCGCCGACGGATGCCGCGCGCGGGTCGGGCCCGGCCGACGGTGCGCGGCGCTCGCCGGATCCGGTGCTCACCGGTGGCCCGCGCGTCGCGGCAGCTCGCGGATCGCCTCGACGTTCGAGCACGAGAAGCACATCCCGGCAGCCTC
>JBIKMO010000083.1:0-16602 GCA_044359175.1 Burkholderiaceae bacterium
GGTCGAGCGCGACCAGATCGCCGAAGCGCTTGCCGAGCCCGAGCGTGTGCAGCGACGGCGCGGCGGTCGACTCGGCCACGCGTCAGTCCCGCCCGAGCGCGGCGAGCACCTGCGAGGCGCGGCCCACCGCACCGAACACGCCGCCCTGCATCGTCACCATCTTGATCGCCGCCTGGTGATTGCCCAGGTCGGTCGCACCGCAGCAGTCCTCGAGCAACAGACACTCGAAGCCCCGGTCGTTCGCCTCGCGCATCGTCGTGTGAACGCACACGTCGGTGGTGATGCCGGTGAGGATCAGGTTGCGGATGCCGCGCGTGCGCAGCAGCAGCTCCAGGTCGGTCGCGCAGAACGAGCCCTTGCCGGGCTTGTCGACGACCGGCTCGCCGTCTCGGGGCGCGAGTTCGGGCACGATCTCCCAGCCGGGCTCGCCGCGCACCAGGATCCTGCCGCAGGGGCCCGGGTCGCCGATGCCGGCACCGATCCTCTGCGACCGCCAGCGCTTGTTCGCCGGCAGGTCGGCCAGGTCCGGACGGTGACCCTCGCGGGTGTGGATCACGTGCATCCCCACGTCGCGGGCCGCGGCGAGCACCCGGCCGATCGGGGCGATCGGTCCGCGGGTGAGCGCCAGGTCGTAGCCCATCCGATCGACGTAGCCGCCGATGCCGCAGAAGTCGGTCTGCATGTCGATGATCACGAGCGCCGTGTCGGACGACCGGAACGCGCCGTCGAACGGCCAGGGATACGGATCGGCGGGGATCTGCGGGAACTCGGTCATCGGCGGGACTCCGGTATTCGGTTCAACGGGTCATCGACAGCTCGCCGGGCGCACCGATGGTCGCGCGGGACGTCGACGTGCCGATCAGCATGATCGCGAGCGTCAGCACGTAGGGCGCGGCGTTCCACAGGTGGTAGCCCGCCTGGATGCCGACCGACTGCAGCGCCGGCCCGATCGAACTCGCGCCACCGAAGATCAGCGAGGCGCGCAGGCAACCGAGCGGGCTCCAGCGCGCGAAGATCACCAGCGCGACCGCCATCACGCCCTGCCCGCTGGACAGCGACTCGTTCCAGCTGCCCGGGTAGTACAGCGACAGGTAGGCGCCCCCCACGCCGCCCAGGCAGCCGCCGAGCGCGGTGGCGAGCACGCGGGTGCGCGCCACCGGCAGGCCGAGCGCGCGTGCGGCGTCCGCGGAGTCGCCGACGGTACGCACGCGAAGCCCCCAGCGCGTGTTGCGGAACGCCCAGTGCAGCACCACCGCGAGCGCCAGGCCGATCACGAACAGCACGTTGATCTGCAGCGCCGCGCGCAGCGCCGGGTTCTCGCTCCACGAGCCCAACGGAATCGACGGCAGCCGCGGCGCGGTCGGCTGCACGTAGTCCCGGCCGAGGAAGAACGCGAGGCCCAGGCCGAGCACGATCAGCGAGATGCCCACCGCGGTGTCGTTGACCCGGGGCAGGCTGCACAGCAGTCCGTGGACCGCACCGAACCCGACGCCGGCGACCGCGGCGGCGAACACCCCGAGCCACGGCGAGCCGCTGTGGTAGGCGATCGCGTACGCGCTCATCGCCCCGAACACCATCGTGCCCTCGAGCCCCAGGTTGATGCGTCCCGACTTCTCGGTGATGCACTCGCCCAGCGACACGAACAGGAACGGCGTCGACACGCGGATCGCGCCGCCCAGTACGGCGATCAGGACCGTGACCACGGCGTCCACGTCAGCGCCCCGGTGCCGTGCGCATCAGCGTCGCGCCTTCGGCAGCAGCGCCTCGCCGGCGAGGATCGCGACGAACAGCAGGCCCTGCAGCACCATGGTGGTCGCATCCGGCAGCTCGAGCCGGCGCTGCAGCAGACTGCCCGCGGCCGAGATCCCGCCCATCAGGATCGCGACCGGAACGAGCGCGAGCGGCTGCTGGCGGGCCATGAACGCGACCAGGATGCCCAAGGTGCCGTAGCCCGCGAGCACCGATGCGTTGGCGGCACCGTGGACCGCGATCACCTCGATCGCCCCGGCGAGCCCGGCCGCCGCGCCGCCCAGCGCGCAGCCGACGACGATCAGCGTACCCACCGGCAGACCGACCAGCAGCGCGGCCCGGGGATTGCCCCCCGCCACCCGCAGCGCGAACCCGCCGGTGCCGCGCGACAGCGCGAGCTGGGCCACCGCGCAGGCGAGCACGCCGATCGCCAGACCCCAGTGCACGTCCAGGCCGGGGATCGAGCCGAGCATCGACCCCGGAGGCAGCGGCAACGTCGAGGGCTTGTTCAGGCTCGACGGGTCGCGCAGCGGCCCCTCGACCGTGTGATTGAACACCGCGATCGCGATGTAGGACAGCAGCAGACTGGTGATGGTCTCGTTCAGCCCGCGATGCGCTCGTAGCACGCCGACCAGAGCGAACCACGCCGCGCCTCCCGCCATGCCGGCGAGCGCACCCGCCAGCAGCGCACCGGCCCCGAGCGTCGGCAGCAACGGCACCGCCGCGGCGGATGCGCACAGCGCACCGAGCGCGAGCGCGCCCTCGCCGCCGATCACCACGAGCCCGGCCTGCGCGGGGATCGCCACCGCGAGCCCCGCCAGGATCAGCGGCGCGGCGCGCAGCAAGGTGTTGTTCCATGCGAAGGCGGTGGCGAATCCGCCCTCGTAGATCGTCGAGTAGACCTCGATCGGATCGTGCCCGATCGCCAGCACGAACGCCCCGAAGGCGAGCAGTCCGGCGGCGATCGAGCCCAGAGGCACCGCCCAGCGCAGCACCGCCTCGGACGGCGGTGACATGCGCCGGGCGACCGGTGCGACGTCCGGGGTCGAGCCCATCGGCCCGCAGGGCAAGATCGCGCTTCAGGAAGGAATCGAGCCCAACACACCCTCGACCAGATAGTTCATCTTCTCGAGCTCGACGTTGGTCATCTCCAGCGTCGTGCCGGCCGGGATCACGGTGCCGCCCTTGTTGTCCTTCAGCGGCCCCTTGAAGATCGAATCGCCCTTCTTCATCGACGCGAGTGCGGCGTCGCCCGCCTGGCGCGCCTTGGGCGAGGCCGCGGCCCCCCAGGGCGACATCTTCACGAACCCCTCCTTCAGACCGCCGCGCAGGAAGTTCAGGTGGGGCTTGCCGCTGCGGGCCGCGTCCACCAGCATCCCGTAGGGCGTCGCCCAGTCCCACTCGGCACCGGTCAGGTAGCCCTTCGGGGCGAGCGCCGCCTGGCTCGCGTGGTACCCGCAGCTCATGATCCCGCGCTTCTCGGCGGTCTCGATCACCACCTTCGGCCCGTCGACGTGACAGGTGACCACGTCCACGCCTTGGTCGATCAGGCTGTTGGTCGCTTCGGCCTCCTTGACCGGCATCGACCAGTCGCCGGTGAAGATCACCCGCGTGGTGATCGACGGGTCGACCGAGCGGGCGCCCATCGTGAACGCGTTGATGTTGCGCAGCACCTGGGGGATCGGCTTGGCCGCGACGAAGCCCAGCCGCTTGCTCTTGCTCATGTGGCCGGCGACCACGCCGGACACGTACTGACCCCCGTCGATGTAGCCGAAGTACGACCCGGCGTTCCGCGGGTGCTTACCCTCGGTCCACATGCCGCCGCCGTGAGCGAACCGCACCTTCGGGTACTTCTCGGCGAGCCGCAGCATGTGCGGGTCGAAGTAGCCGAACGAGGTCGCGAAGATCAGCGACGCCTTGTCCTGATTGATCATCGCCTCCATCGTCTTCTGGACGGCGACGGTCTCGGGCACCTTCTCCTCCTCGACCACCTTCACGCCCTGGATCTTCTTCAGCCCGGCGGCGGCCTGAGCCTGCGCCTGGTTGTAGCCGAAGTCATCGCGTGGACCGACGTAGATCACGCCCACGGTGATCGGCGACTGGGCCGAGGCCATCCGCGGCAGGCCGGCCGCGGATATCAGGCCGCCCGCACCGGCGGCACGCAGCAACGAACGACGGGATCCATTCATGGGAAGTGTCCTTGGTCGACGCCGGAGCGGTCCGGCGCAAAGGTGTGCCTGGGCACGGAAGAACGCCGTTGACGAGACTGCAATAACCGTGCCGCACCGGTCCCGGGCACGCGCACGCCGATCGGTGCGACGCCGCGGCTCGCACCGCTCACGGCGCGCGGCCGCACTTCGCGCGTGCGGAACGCCGCGCACCAAGGTACGGCGGCCGTCGTACGGCGTGCACCAGCGCGACGCCGCGAGGACGGCGCCTCAGACCGACGCGCGCTCGCGCGCCTCGTGGAGCATGTGCAGCGTGATCTTGCGCACCTCGGCCTTGCTCGCCTCGATGTGCGCGCGCACCCACATCGCGGCCGGGTCGGCGCGGCGCTGCACGATCGCCCGCAGGATCTTCGCGTGCTCCTGGTAGGTCGCGTCGACCCGCGGGGCCTTGGTGAAGTCGAGCCGCCGCACGATCCGGATGCGCTCGGTGACCTCGGCGTGCACCCGGGACATCTCCCGGTTGCCGGAGGATGCGACGAGCGCCGCGTGGAACGCCTCGTCCAGTCGCGCGACCTCGCGCATGTCGGAGGCGCGGTCCTCGGCCGCGCACAGCCACGTTCGCTTGAGGGCGTCGAGCTCCGGTCGCACGTCGGCCTCGCACAGCCGCCGTACTGCGGTGGTCTCGAGCAGGGTGCGCAGGTCGTACAGCTCCTCGAACTGGCGGAAGTCGAACGGCCGCACGCGCCAGCCGCTGCGGAACATCACCTCGAGATAGCCGTCGCGCTCGAGCCGGTAGAGCGCCTCGCGCACCGGGGTGCGCGAGGCATGGGTGCGCTCGGCAATCTCGTTCTCGGTGAACCGGTCGCCCGGGAGCAGTCGGAAGTCGAAGATGTCCTGCTTGACCCGCTCGTAGACCAGCGTCGCCAGGTTCACCGCCATCGGCCGAGCTCCGTTGTGCGCCCTCAGGATGCCACAGCTCAGACCAGCGGCTTCAGGCAGGCGACCCGCCGCCCAGGCAGGCCCGCACGGGTCGCCGTCAGCCCGGGCAGCGTGCGGCCGCAGGCCGCCTCCCCCGACGGGCAGCGGCCGTGGAAGCGGCAGGCCGACGGGTCCGGATCGATCGGGCTGCGGACCTCGCCGGGCAGCACCTCGGGCGCGCGGCCGCCCCCCGGGATCGCCGACAGCAGCGCAGCGGTGTACGGATGCGCGGGTGCGTCGAACACCGCGCGCGCAGGCCCCTCCTCGACCAGCCTGCCGAGGTACATCACCAGCACGCGGTCGCACAACAGCCGCACCACGTTCAGGTCATGGGACACGAACAGGTAGGTCAAGCCCCGCTCGCGGCGCAGCCGAGCGAGCAGCTGCAGCACCACCGCCTGCACCGACACGTCGAGCGCCGCGGTCGGCTCGTCCAGCACCAGCAGCGCCGGTTCCGGGCAGAGGGCACGCGCGATGCCGACCCGAGCCCGCTGTCCGCCCGAGAGCTGGTGCGGATAGCGGTCGAGCAGCTCGGCGGGCAGGCCGACCTCGTCGGCCACCCGACGCACGCGCGCCGCGACGTCGCCCGGCAACCGCATGCGCCGTGCCGGCTCGGCGATCGCTTCGAACGCGGTCTGGCGCGGATCGAGGCTGTCGGTGGCGTCCTGGAACACGAGCTGGATGCGGGCGCGCTGCCCGGATACCGCAAAGTCGCGTGCCCGGATCGCGCCGACGTCGCGCCCCTCGAAGACGATCGCGCCTTCGGTCGGGTCGATCAGCCGCGCCAGCAGCCGCGCGAGCGTCGACTTGCCGCAGCCCGACTCGCCGACCAACCCGACCGACTCGCCGCGATGCAGCCGCAGGCTGACGTCGTCGACCGCGTGCAGCTGCGGCGCGCTCCGGCCACTGCCGATCGCGAAGCGTCGCGACAGCCCGATCGCCTCGAGCAGCACCTCGCGCGGGGCCGCCGCGCCAGGGTTGCGCGCAGCGGCCTCGGCCGCGACCCCACCGCCTCGGGACGGCGCGCCGCTCATGGTGCCGCCAGCGGGTTGTTGCACGCGACCGCGTGCGCCGCGCCCGGCGTCACGTGCGCGAGCGCGTCGCGGCACGTCGGCAGCGCACGCGGGCAGCGCTCCAGGAAGCGACAGGCGGGGAGGTCGCTGCGCCGCAGGTCCGGCAGTCCGCCGGCGATCGGCTGCAGCTCCTCGAGCGCGTCGCGCCCGGCGGGCGTCGAGGCGATCAGCGCCTGCGTGTACGGGTGCCGGGGGGCCTCGAACAGCTGAGCGGTCGGTGCGGTCTCGACCACGTGCCCGGCGTGCATCACCACGATCCGATCGCAGAAGTCGGCCGCCAGCGCGAGGTCGTGGGTGATCAGCAGCGTCGCGACGCGGCTGGCCCGCACGCGCTCGCGCACCAGCGCCAGCACCGCCGCCTGCGTGGTCACGTCAAGCCCGGTGGTCGGCTCGTCGGCGATCAGAAGCCGCGGCGCGCCGCACAGCGCCAGCGCGATCATCACCCGTTGGCACATGCCACCGGACAGCTCGAACGGGTACGCGTGGTGGCGCCGCTGCGGATCCGCGATCGCGACCTCGCGCAGCGCCTCGATCGCCCGCTCGCGCAGATCGGCGCGGCGCACCGCGCCGTGGCGGCGCAGCACGTCCTCGAGCTGCCGGCCGATCGTGCGGATCGGGTTCAGCGCCGCCCGGGGGTTCTGGAACACCATGCCGATCTCGCGACCGCGCAGGTCCTGCAGCTCCCGCTCGCTCGCCGCGCGCAGATCGATGCCGTCGTAGTCGATGCGACCGGACGTGATCCGCGCCGCCCGGTCAGACAACCCGAGCAGCGCGTAGCACAGCACCGACTTGCCCGATCCGGACTCTCCGACCAGCCCGACGATCTCGCCGCGGCGCACCGACAGACTCACGTGCTGCAGCGCACGCACGGTGCCGCTGCGGGTGCGGAACTCGAGCGACACGTCGGTCATCTCGAGCAGCGCGCGCCCCGCCGGCGGGACGGCATCGTCGGCGGCGGCCGGCGCGTGCGACGCCACCGCGCTCATGTGCGCCTCCGCGGATCGAGCAGGTCGCGCAGCGCGTCGCCCAGCAGGTTGAACGAGAACACCGCGGTCATCAGCACCGCCCCGGGCAGCAGCGCGACCCACCACTCGCCCGACAGGATGTACTGCGCACCCTCGGCCACCAGGATCCCCCATTCCGGCGTCGGCGGACGCACGCCCAGACCGATGAACGACAGACCCGCCGCGTTCAGGATCGCCCAGCCCATGTTCAGCGACACCTGAACCGCCATCGGCGGCAGCAGGTTCGGGAACACGTGGCGCACGAGCACCCCCCATTCCGAATTGCCCGCCAGCCGCGCCGACTCGACGAACCCCGCCGAGCGCCGCACGTTCGCCTCAGCCCGGGCGACCCGGATGTAGAACGGCAGGTTGATGATCGCGGTCGCGATCACGATGTTGGCGAGCGTATTGCCCATCGCCGCAACGATGCCCATCGCGAGCACGAACAGCGGGAACGCCATGATCGTGTCGGCCAGCCGCGAGACCACGCGGTCGGCCCACCCGCCGAAGAAACCCGCGGCCGCCCCGAGCGGTGCGCCGATCGCGAACGACAGCGCGACCGCGGACACCGCGAGCCCCAGGTCGAGCCGGGCGGCGACGATGCAGCGCGACAGGATGTCGCGCCCCAGCGCGTCGGTACCGAACCAGTGCGCGGCCGACGGCGGCTGCAATGCCCGCTCGGGGGCGGTCGCCAGCGGATCGTACGGCGCGATCATCGGACCGAAGCCGGCCATCAGGACCAGCACGCAGTACATCACGACCGCCACCAGCGTGACCGGGTTCTCGGTCAGCACGTAGCGCAGGTGGCTGACTCGGCGCGGCGTCGCGCCGGAAGCGGGCACGGCGCTCAAGGCTGCAGCACCACGCGCGGGTCGATCACCAGGTAGAGCAGGTCGATCGCCAGGTTCAGCAGCACGTACAGCACCCCCATCGTCAAAACGAACCCCTGCACCGGCGCGTAGTCCGACGCGGTGAGCGAATCGATCGCGAACGATCCGATGCCGGGCCAAGCGAACACCTTCTCGATCAGCACGTTCGAACCGAGCAGGAACGAGAAGACCATGCCGAGCGTGGTCACCACCGGCAGCAGCGCGTTGCGAAGCGCGTAGCGAACCAGCACCGTGTCGCCGCGCAGCCCGAGCGCGCGCGCGGTACGCACGAAGTCGGACGACAGCACCGACAGCATCGACGCGCGGGTCATCCGTGCGATCGGCGCGAGCACCGCGAGCGCCATCGCGCCGGCGGGCAGCACGATCTGCTTGGCGCAGGCGACCCACAGCTCGAGGTCGCCGGTGAGCGCCGCATCGATCAGGTAGGCGCCGGTGACCGCGGGCGGCGGTGAGAACGCCGGGTCGAGCCGGCCGATCGGCGACGGTGCCCAGCCGAGCACGAAGTAGAACAGCCAGGTGAGCAGCAGCCCGGTGAAGAACACCGGAAGCGACACACCCGCGGTCGTGACCACGCGCGCGAACTGATCGATCCAACCGCCCTGGTGGACCGCGGCGAGTACGCCCAGCGGCAGCGCGATCGCGATTGCGATCGCCAGCGCGACCAGCGTCAGTTCCACCGAGGCCGGAAGCCGCGAGAGGATCTCGGCCGCCACCGGCTGGCCGGTGGTCAGCGACTGCCCGAGGTCGCCCATCAGCAGGTCGACGACGTAGGTGACGAACTGCTCGGGCAGCGGTCGATCCAGACCGAGCTGGGCGCGGATCTGCTCGATCGCTTCGTTGGAGGCGGCCTGACCGGCGAAGAACGCGGCCGGATCGCCCGGCAGCGCCCGCGTCAGCAGGAACGTGATCACCACCACCCCGACCAGGTTCGGCAGCGCGCCGACGATGCGCCACAGCGCCAGACGCATCATGGCGCGGGTACCCCCATGAAGCTCACGTGGGCGGCGACCACCCGCCAGCCGGCCGGCATGCGTACCCAGGTCTGCTGCTGACGCCCGACCCAGCTCGGCCGGGCGTCGCGCGCGAAGGTCACGCTCGCCGTCGCGAAATCGGTACCGAAGGTCTGGATCGTGCGCCTCACGATGCGTCGATCGAGCCCCTGAGCCGGGCGCGCCGCTCGGAACGCCGCAATCTCGTCCCAGCCCCACAGGTTCTCGTTCACGCCGAATCGCAGCGTGAGCGGATGGTTCCAGAACAGCTCGTCGAGCGCCGCGACGTCGTTCGCGACCAGCGCGCGCTCGTAGCGCTCGAACGCCGCCTCGACCTCGGCGAGCACGCCGGGCAGGTTGACCTCACGCTCGTCGATCATCGTCGGCCTCCTCGCGTCGCCGTCACTCGAACCCCGCCGCGATCGGCGCGGCGGCCACGCCGAGGCGCTCGAGCGCGTGCGCGACGCGCAGCGCGTCGAGCTCGCGCCACGGCGCGGCGATCACCTGCACCGCCATCGGCAGGCCCGTGCCGCGGATCGGTGCGGCGACCACCGGCAGCCCGGCGCAGGACACCGGCTGCGTGAGCAGCCCCAGGCTCGGGCGGGAGGGCAGCCGCTGGCCGCCGACCTCGATCCAGTCGGCGCCGATCTCGGGTGCCTCGCACGGCACCGCGGGGGCGATCAGCACGTCATGCGATCCGAACAGCGCGTCCACCGCCGCGACGTACTGCCGGCGCACGCGTTGCGCGGTGTGCACCCATGACGCCGGCACCAGCGCGCCGGCGAGGAACCGGTCGCGCGAGTGCGGCTCCATCAGCGCGTAGTGCCGGCGCAGGTCGTCCAGGTGAAGCGCGGCACCCTCGGCGGCGGTGATCACGAACGCCGCGCCGCGGCCGAGCTCGGCGTGCGGCCACAGGGCCGTGCCCACCGGCACCCGCTCACGCAGAGCCGCGCATGCGCGCTCGACCGCCTCGATCGACGCCGCGCCGGCCATCGCGTCGAAGTACCCGCCGAGCCGCGCGATCCGCAGCCGGTCGAGGCCCGCATCCGGGTCGTCGCGCAGCAGCGCGCTCACCGGTTCGGGCGCCCGACCGGTGCAGCCCGGGTCGCGCGGATCCGGGCCCTGCAGCGCGTCGTAGGCGCGCGCGAGTTCGCGCACCGACCGCGCGAACGGTCCGATCGTGTCCAGCGACGCGACGAACGGGAAGCTGCCGCCGCGCGACAGTCGCCCGAACGTCGGCCGCAGCCCGAACGTGCCACACAACGACGCAGGCACGCGGATCGAGCCGTTGGTGTCGCTGCCCAGGGCGAGCGGCACCATGCCGGCCGCGACCGCGGCGGCCGAGCCGCCGGACGACCCGCCGGCCATCCGCGTCGGGTCGTGCGGGTTGCGGGTCGCGCCCACGTGACTGTTCTCGGTCGAGAACCCGTAGGCGTACTCGTCCATGTTCAGCAGGCCGACCAGGATCGCGCCGGCCGCCTCCAGCCGCGCGACCGCGGTCGCATCGGTCGCGGCCACGCGGGCCTGCGGCCGCTCGCGTTCCAGGCGCGAGCCGGCCAGCGTGATCTCGCCGGCGACGTCGAACAGGTTCTTCACCGCGAACGGCACGCCCAAGAGCGGCCCGGGCGGCGCCCGCCCGGCCGCCTGCAAGGCATCGATCGCACCCGCCCGCTCGAGCGCTCGCTCGGCGAGCACCGCGGTGAACGCGTTGACCCGCGGGTCGTGCCGCTCGATGCGCGCGAGGCAGGCCCGCACCGTGTCGGTGGCGCTCACCGGACGAACACCGGCAGCGGCTCGACCGCCGGCTCGAGCGGAACCGCCTCGAGCGCGGCGGCGATCGAGCGGATCTGCCGCAGGTTCGTCAGCACGCGGGCGCGGTTGTGCTCGTCCACCGGCAGGCCGAGCAGCACCGCCCCCGCGTCGACCCACGCGTCGATCGGATCCGGATCCACGCCGTTCCCTCAGGCCTTGGACAGTTGCCGGTAGTCGGGCTGCAGGTGGAACCAGTACTGGTACCCCTGCACGTCGCGCCGCATCGCCACGTCCATCAGCGGCTGGAACAGCGGGATCCGGGGTACGTCCTCGTTGACCAGCCGGATCATCGACTTGACCTCCGACTCGTAGACCAGCCGGTTCTCGGGGAACCGCGCGTTGTCGATCATCCGGTCCAGCCTGGGGTTGCGGTACGACATCGTGTTGAACACCGCGTTCTGGCCGTGATAACACCAAAAGAAAAAGTACTCGGGATAGTTCAGCCAGCCGCCGAAGCGGTTGATCATCAGCGGCATGTCCTTCTTCAGCAGCGCGCCCCGCCAGTTCGCCGGCGGCACCTTGTTGATCTGGGCCTTGATGCCGATCTGCGCGAGCGACTCCTGCAGCAGCACCGCCATCGGCTCGTTGGTGGTCGCCGAGCCCAGGTCGAAGGACAGCACGGTCTCGAAGCCGCTCTCGACGCCAGCCTCCTTCAGCAGCGCCCGCGCTCGCGCGAGGTCCGTCTTCCAGCCATGGGGCTGCGGCCACACGGTGGTCTTGGGCTCGTTGCTGCCGCCGTAGAGCTTCACCCCCCGGCCGTAGATCGCCACCTCGTTCATCCGGTCGTACGGCACGGCCAGCGCCACCGCCTGGCGGACCTTGACGTTGTCGAACGGCGGCTTGGTGACGTTCATCCCGACGTACCACATCGCGTTCTCGATCGGGGTCGACACCACGCGCAGCGAGGATTCGCCGCCCAGCTCGCCGAAGTCCTTCGGCGGCATGTCGTAGGTCATGTCGATGTCGCCCTTCAGCAGCAGCGCACGGCGCGTACCCGCGTTCGGCACGTCGCGCTGGATGACCCGGCGGATCTTGGGCAGCGGCCCGCTCTTCCAGTCGTCGTAGCGGACGTAGACGATCTCCTGTCCGGGGCGCCAGGACTCGACCCGGTACGCCCCGCCGCCAGCGACGTTGTTCCTCGTCCAGTTCAGTCCCCACGGGTCTTCGCGCGTCACGTGCTTCTTCACCAGTTCGGAGTTGAAGACGCACGGCACCGGCACCGCGATGTCGGCCATCGTCATCTTGTCCGGGCGCAGGAAGTTCACGCGGAACGTGTGGTCGTCGACCACGACGAACTGATCGGGCTTCTCGAGCGAACCCGCGGCCATCTGGAAGGTCGGGAAGCCGCCGACCGACACCGCGCGGTCGAACGACCATTTGACGTCGCGCGCGGTCACCGGCGTGCCGTCGTGGAACTTCGCGTTGCGGCGTAGCCGGAAGATCACGTGCGAGCCGTCGGGTGCGACCGTCCACGACTCGGCGAGCTCGGGTTCGAGTTTGCCGAAGTCGTAGGTCACCTGACCGTTGGGCAGCGTCTTGCGGCCGAAGGTCATCAGCCGGTCGTAACAGATCCAGGACACGCCGTAGGCGGGCCGGTTGGCCCCAACGGTGTGGATGTCCAGCGAGTTCGGCCCGAACTCGTTGGCCACCACCAGCAGTTCGCGCCGGCGCTCCGACTGAGCGAGCCCGACGATCGGCCATGACGACAGCCCGGCGGCCGCAGCCGAGCCCTGCACGAATCCACGACGATCCATCACCGTCCTCCTGGTTGAGAGCCCTTCGATGCGAGATACGCGCGCCACCCGCCCAGCGCCGTGGCCTCCTCGGCCCCGGCCAGCGCGTGCGGCTCGCACAGGAATCCGCGAACCCAGCCATCCTCGGCGGTCTCGACGCTGCCGATGCACAGCGGCGGCGGGATGCCCTCGATGAACGAGGCCCATCCGGCACGCGGCAGCGACCAAATCTCGACGTCGATCGGCCCGCCGGCAGGGTCGCGCACCAGCCCGGGCCGCGGCGGCGCGGTGCCGGGCAGCGCGAACAGCCGATAGCGCGGCGCGGTGCGGGTGCGGCGCAACAGCCGTGCGCCTCGCTCGGTCAGCTGCCCGTTGAGCGGCAGGCCGGACAGGTGGGCCCCGACCACCACGATCGGCACCGCGTGCCCGTCGGCCGCGACCGGCTCGGGCCGGTCGGGCGCGGGCACGGACGCGCCCGCGAGCACCGGGGCGAGCCGTCGGCCGAGCGCGAGCAGACGCTCGTCGGAGAACGCCGCACCGACCAGTGACACGCCGAACGGCCCGCCGTCCGCACGCGGGCGGGCGGGCAGGTTCAACGCGGCCAGATCGAGCAGATTCGCGAAGTTGGTGTAGGTCCCCAGCCGCGCGTTCAGCGCGACCGGATCGGCGAGCATCCGGGCGATCGTGCAACCGGTGGGTACCGCGGGCAGCAGCATCGCCGCATGCTCGCGCCACAGCGGCTCGAGCAGCCGACGAAGCGCGGCCAGGCGATACGCACCCTCGAACGCGTCGCGAGCGCTCCAACGGCGGTCATCGACGATCGCGGCGACCACCGGATGCACCGCGTCGCGGTGCGCGCGCACGAAGTCGCCGACCGCGGCGTCGCGCTCGGCGACCCACGGGCCGTCGTACAGCAGCGCCGCCGCCTCGCGCAGCGGCGCGTCGTCGAAGGACACGAGCTCGATGCCCGCGTTCGCCAGCCGATCGGTCGCATCCCGCCAGGCCGCCTGCTGCAGAGCGTCGCCGAAGAACTCCGGCACGCGCGGCACCGCGAAGCGCAGCGGCGCGGCGGCACCGACGTCGGACAGGCCGTCTCGAAACGGATCGCGCGAGTACGGATCCTGGGCGTCGAACCCGCGGGCGACCGCGAGCACGCGCGCGGCCGAGGCCACGCTCGCCGCGAAGATCGACACGCAGTCCAGGCTGCGGCACGCAGGCACGACCCCGCGCGAGGACAGCAGCCCGCGGGTGGGCTTGATGCCGACCAGCCCGTTCAGTGCCGCGGGCACCCGGCCCGAACCGGCGGTGTCGGTTCCCAGCGCGAACAGCACCTCGCCGCGGGCGACCGCAACCGCGGACCCGGAGCTCGAACCGCCGGCGATCAGGGATGGATCGGCGGCGCTCGCCACCGCCCCGTACGGCGAGCGCGTGCCGTTGAGCCCGGTGGCGAACTGGTCCAGATTGGACTTGCCGAAGACGATCGCCCCGGCGGCGCGCAGCCGGGCGACCACCGGTGCATCCTGCTCGGGGCGGTATGCGAACGCCGGGCATCCGGCGGTGGTCCCGAACCCCGCGGCGTCGATGTTGTCCTTCACCGCGAAGGGCACGCCCAGCAGCGGCAGCGCCGAAGCATCCCCGCCGGCGTCCTGCAGTCGTTCACGCAACCGCGCCAGCTGCGCGTCGAGCCCGGCGGCGTCGACCCGGGCGATCCAGACCGGATTGTCGCCCCAGTGCCGCGCCCTCAGACCGTGCAGCGCGTCGCCGACCCGCGCGATCGGATCGGGCGCCCGGGCGGCGTCCGCAAGCCAGTCGCCCAGCGGATCGGCACAAACGATCGGTTCGGACGATGGCGGAGACGGAGTCGAGGACACTAGCTTGGACGCCATGATGTATACATGAAGGCGCACAAGCGATGCAAACGGTGTGCCAGGTGCCCGTGCGCCGCCGTGGTGCGGCTGCAGGGCCACCCTGGCTGGCCCAGGGGCCGCGAGAGCCGGCCCCGCGCGGCGCAGACCGCAGCGCGCACCGCGCTCGGGCGGGGCCGCGCCGCACCGGTGCACGCCCCCCGCACGCCGGGGTGTCGGTGCGCACCGCGGTCAGCGAACCCGCCCGCCCGGCCGGTCGCGGGTCAGGTCCGGCGGCAGCGGCGTGCGATTCGACGCGGCGGGCGGGCGCGCAGGCGGCGCGCGGACCCGACGGCACCCGCGACAGACCAGCAGGCCGGTGGGCTGCGCGGTGCCCGGCAGGTCGACCGGGTCGAACGCGTCGCCTGCGCACAGGGCGCAGCGCAGCGGGGTCGCACGGGCGTCGATCGTCGGATGCTGCGCGGCGGCAGGGTCATCCGGTGAGTCGCCGCGGAGCTGCCGTGGCCGCCGGCTCAGCGCGCCTCGTCCGCCGGTCCGCCGTAGCGCTGCGCCGCCTCGCGAACGCGCGCCCAGTGACGCCGCGAGTACGCCGGCGCCGCGCGGTCGTGGTTGTGGATCGTGTCGAGTTCGCTGGGTACCGGCGGAATCACCCCGTGACCGCCGGTGAGCAGGTTCAGCTGACGTCCGACCACCGTCTCGATCCCGTAGGCCCAGCGCGCATAGCCCTGGATGCGCAGCCAGCGGGTGTCCATCTCGCGCCGCGGCGTCAGCGGCAGCGCGATCTGCAACCCGGCGAACCGCACCGGCTCGGGCTGGTTCGGATGGGCGGTGCTGCGCACGTACGCCTCGACCGAGACGTCGCCGAACCAGTGCCGGCTGACGACCATCCAGCCGGTGTCGTTCAGGAAGAACCGGCCTGCGGTGAGCTCGAGCTGCCAGTCGAGCGGCGCGACCAGATAGCGGTAGCTGAGCAGCGTCGGCTCGGCGGTGAAGCCCGCTCGCAGTGACCCGTCGTTGCGGAACTGCCCGGCCGACAGCCCGACCCGGTGCGTGCCGTCGCCCGGCTGCCAGCGCACCTCGCCGAGGCCGCCGCGCCAGTCGTCGAAGATCCGCCCGACCGCCGCACGGGCGGTGACCCCCGCGCCCAGCGGCACCGCCTGGTGCAGCAGCATCCGATCGGTCACCGTGCGGTGCCGGTCCGCACCGAATACGCGGCCGTCGCCGTAGTCGTCGCTGTGCGAGATCGGGAACGAGCGGCGCGCCTCGATCGACGCGCCGCGCCACAGCGGCACCTCGACCGAGACCTCGGCGGCGAGCGAGTAGTCGAACACGCCGTACTCGGTGGCCACCGCCGACCGCAGCCCCGGGCCGATGGTCACCCGGGTCTTGCCCCAGGACGGGTTCACGCCGGTGTGCGCCCAGACGACGTCGGTCATCGCCGAGTCGAAACCCGCCTCGCCCGAGCCGCGCATCCGCGGCGTGTCCCCGCGTGGGCAATCCGCCGCCCCGGCGCGCAGGAAGGCGGCCAGGCACTCGGCCGTCCCCTCGACCTGCAGCGTGGGGATCCCGCGACGGCCGAGCACCACCAGGAACGCCGCGTCGACCGGAGCGAGCACGCGCGCCGTGCGCGCGAGCACCACGCCCAGTGCATCCAGGTCGTTCCAGCGGAACGCCGCGTTGTCGGCCCGCACCACGACCGTGGTCCCGCCGTCGCTGCGGGGTCGCTCGCCGACCGATACGTCCTCGACGCCGGCGTCCGACAGCGCCGCCGCCAGACGCGCGAGCCGTGTCGCGTCCGCGCGCCCGGGCGGGCCGCCCGGATCGGACGCGGAGGCGACGGGCTCCGCCGCCGCGACCGCCCCGCCCGCCGAGGCGAGCGCGATGCGGGCGGTGCCCGCCGCCGGGGGGGCGGGCGGCGCGGTCTGCGGACGGCCCTCGCGCGCCGGCATCACGACCGGCGGCGGGAGCGTCCGCGTCGCCGGCTCGACCGGCGCATCGGGTCGCGCGCCCGCGGCCCGCGGCAACGGCTCGGTGACGATCGCGGCCCCGGCGCGGGGCGTTGCGCCGCCTTCGGGTGCCCCCGCCACGACCGCCGGCGACCCGGCGGCGGCGGCGCCGAACAGCGGCACCGGCGCCCGCTCGGCGGCGCGCCGCTGCGCGGCGACCGTCGCCCCGGTGCCGACGAAGTCGAGCGGAATGTTCAGGCCCGCGCCGACCCAGCTGCTGCCGGTCGCGGTGCCGTCGCCGATGCGGCGCGTGAAGTCCAGGAACGCGTGCCAGCGGTCGGGCAGCCAACCCACCGGCACGAACGCGCGCGCCGACAGGTAGTTGCCGTCCGGGA
>JBIKMO010000084.1:0-16574 GCA_044359175.1 Burkholderiaceae bacterium
CGTGTCGACGCAGACCGCGACTGCCGTGTACGGTCGTGCGGCATGGCCTGGCACGTCGCAGGGCTGAGCTCGACCGGCTCGCGCAGCCCGCGGGCAGCGCGGGCGGATGGCGTGCATCGTCCCGGCAACGCCGAGCGATCACCGCGGCGAGATCGCCGCCGGAACCCGGTGCTCCGGCGCGGGCCGGGAATCGACCGACACCCCCACGCAGCCGGCCTTCGCCGAGAGCCGCCGACGCGTCGTGTCATCGCCATCGGGGCTGCCGAGCATCCAGCTGCCGCCGTGGCGGAACAGCATCCGCGGGGCGCCGGACGGCTGCGCGACCGGCCTGCGGATTCGGAGCCTCGGCGCGGCGCCGGGACGCCGCGACCCGCGCGGCCGCGCCGCACGGCCCGCCTACGGTCAGGGCGTCTCGGCCTCGGCGCCGCGCGCGAAGTCCCACCCCCGCCCAGGTGCGGCTGCGAGAAGCGCGCGCGTGTAGGCGTGCTCCGGGGCACCGAGCACCTGCGCCGCCGGCCCGACTTCGACCAGCCGTCCCTGGCTCATCACGCCGACGCGGTCACACAGCTGCGCGGCCACGCGCAAATCATGCGTGATGAACAGCACCGCCAGCTCGAGCCGGCGGCGGATGTCGTCGAGCAGCTCGAGCACCTGCTTCTGCACCGACACGTCCAGTGCCGACACCGCCTCGTCGGCGATCAGGACCTCGGGCTCCATCGCGAGCGCGCGGGCGATGCAGATCCGCTGTCGCTGGCCGCCAGAGAACTCGTGCGGGTACCGGTCGAGCGCGACCGGGTCGAGCCGCACCAGCGGCATCAGCCGCCGCGCGCGCTCGAGGGCCTGCGCGTGCGACACACCGAAGTACATCGGGCCCTCGACGATCGAGTCGCCCACCGTGCGGCGCGGATTGAGCGACCTGTACGGGTCCTGGAAGACGATCTGGATGCGCCGACGGTGCTCGCGAAGCGCGCTGCGCGACAGATGCGCGATGTCGGTCGCGCCCAGCCGGATCCGCCCGTCGGTGACGTCGATCAGCCGAGCGACGCAGCGCGCGACCGTGGACTTGCCCGAACCCGATTCGCCGACGATGCCGACGGTCTCGCCCCTGCCGATCTCGATCGAAACGTCGTCGACCGCCTTGACCTCGCGGCGACGCTGAAAGAGCCCGCCGCCGCCGTAGGTCTTGAACAGCCGCTCGATGCGAAGCACCGGCGCGCGCGCGGGCGCCGCCGGCCGCGCGGGCGGCACGATCGAGGGCACCGCGCCGATCAGCATCCGCGTGTACGCGTGCCGTGGCGACGACAGCACCTGCCGCGTCGGCCCCGACTCCACCAGCTCGCCCAGGCGCAACACCGCGACCCGGTCCGAGATCTCCGCGACCACGCCGAAGTCGTGCGTGATGAACAGCACGCCGGTGCCGCGGCGCCGCTGCAGCTCGCGCACCAGCTTCAGGATCTGCGCCTGCGTGGTCACGTCGAGCGCGGTGGTCGGCTCGTCGGCGACCAACAGCGCCGGATCGAGGATCAGTGCCATCGCGATCATGATCCGCTGCCGCTGGCCGCCGGACAGCTGGTGCGGATACGACGCGACCATCCGGGGAGGATCGGGCAGGTGCACCTGCTCTAGCATCGCGAGCACCTTGGCGCGCCGCTCGCCCGCATCGAGCCGCGTGTGCTTGCGCAGCACCTCGTCGATCTGGTCGCCGCAGGTGAGCACTGGGTTCAGCGCGGTCATCGGCTCCTGAAAGATCATCGACATCCGCACGCAGCGCGCGGCGCGCAGCCGCGCCGCGCCCGCGGTCAGCATGTCGGAGCCTTCGAGCAGGATCCGGCCCGCGGTCGCCGCGAGCCCGCGCGGCAGCAGTCCCATCACCGCCTGCGCGATCACCGACTTGCCCGAGCCGCTCTCGCCCACCAGGCAGACCACCTCGCCGCGCGCGACCTCGAGGTCGACGCCGGCGACCGCGTGCGGCCGGTCGGCGCCCGGCGGCAGCGCGATGTCGAGCCCCTCGATCCTCAGCGCCGGCACCGGCGCGCCGCCGTGAGGCGTGACCTGCGCGGGCGCCATCGGTCAGAGCCTGCGGCTCATCTTCGGATCGAGCGTGTCGCGCAGCCCGTCGCCGAGGACGTTGACCGCGAGCACGGTCAGCGCGAGGCACACGCCCGGATAGAAGATGTTGTGCGGGTGCACGCGGAACAGTGATCGACCCTCGGCGATGATGTTCCCCCAGCTCGGGATCTCAGGCGGGATGCCGACGCCGAGGAATGACAGCGCCGCCTCCGACAGCATCGCCGACGCGCACAGGAACGTGCCCTGGACGATCAGCGGCGCGACCGTGTTCGGCAGCACGTGACGCACGAGCAGCCTCGGCAGCGGCGCGCCGATGGCGACCGCGGCTTCCACGTACGGCTCCTCGCGCACCGACAGCACGACCGACCTCACCAGCCGCACGACGCGCGGCACGTCGGGCACGACGATCGCGAGGATCACCGTCAGCAGCCCGCCACCCCAGATCGCCACCAGCGCGATCGCGAGCAGGATCCCGGGTACCGCCATCAGCCCGTCCATCACCCGCATCACCGGCCCGTCGAGCCGCCGGCTGAACCCGGCTGCCAGTCCGATCGCGAGACCGATCGCCACCGACGCCACCGCCACCGCGATGCCGACGACCAGCGACACGCGGGTGCCGTACAGCACGCGGCTCCACACGTCGCGGCCGAGGTTGTCGGTACCGAAGAACGCGGTTCGCTCGCTCGTGGCGCCGTCCGGCAGCACCACGGTCATCGCGGCGCCCGGCGCCAGGTTGCGCGACGACGGATCGATCTCGGCCGGGTCGATGGTACCGAGCCAGGGTGCGAGCAGCGCCACCGCGGCCATCGACAGCAGGATCACGCCGCCCGCGATCACCGCGCGGTTGCGCAGCGCGAGCCGCCACAGCGCCCGCCGCGGCGCGGGCTGCGGCGTCGCCGTCGCGGCGGGCGCATCGGCAGCGGCGTCGAGGTCGGGATCGCTGCGGGCGGGGTGCACGCGGGCCGCACTCAGTAGCGGATCCGTGGGTCGAGCAGCGCGTAGCCGATGTCGACCAACAGGTTGACCAGCACGTAGCCGGCGGAGAACAGCAGCAGCAGGGCCTGGATCACCGGGAAGTCGCGCGACAGCACCGCCTCGACCGTCAGCCGCCCGAGCCCCGGGATGGCGAACACGCTCTCGGTAACCACCGCGCCACCGATCAGCAGACCCAGGCCGATGCCCACGATCGTCAGGATCGGCACCGCGGCGTTGCGCAGCGCATGTCCGACCAGCACCTCGGGCTCGGTCAGGCCCTTGGCCCGCGCGGTGCGGACGTAGTCCTCGTTCAGCACCTCGAGCACCGAGGTTCGCGTAATGCGCGCGATCAGCGCGATATAGACGAAGGACAGCGTCAGCGCGGGCAACACGAGCCGCTCGACGAAGGGCCCGAAGCCGTCGGCGATGCGCGCGTAGCCTTGCACCGGGAACCAGCCGAGCTGTATCGAGAACACGTACGCGAGCGAGTAACCGAGCACGAACACCGGCACCGAGAAGCCCGCCACCGAGACCGCCATCACCGCGCGGTCGATCCAGGTGCCCTGCCTGAACGCCGCGAGCACCCCCAGCGGCACCGCGACCGCGACCGACAGCACGAGCGCGGCGAGGCCGAGCATCATCGTCGGCTCGAGTCGCTGCAGGATCAGGTCGGTGACCGGCATCCGGAAGAAGAAGCTGTCGCCGAGGTCGCCCCGCAGCACGTGCCCGACCCAGATCGCGAACTGCACCGGGATCGGCCGGTCAAGACCGAGGTGCTCGCGCGTCTGCTCGATCTGCTCGGCGGTGGCGGTCTCGCCCGCGATGATCGCCGCTGGATCGCCGGGCACCAGTCGCAGCATCAGGAACACCAGCACGGCGACGATCGCCAGCACGGGCACGACCGACAGCACGCGCCTCAGCAGGAACGCGGCCACCGCGTCAGCCCAGCCTACCCGATACCGCCGCCGAAGCGCGGCTCACTGCTTTCGAAGCCCCCAGAACAGCGGAATCGGGTGCGGGAAGGTGGTCTGCAGCCGGGGACTGCGCGCGCGCAGCGTCGAATACTCGCCCAGCGGGATCACCGCGACGATCTCGGCGTTGCGCTCGTGGATCTCGCGCGCCAGCCCCCGGCGCGCGGCCGGATCGCCGGTGCGCGAGTACGCATCCCGCAGCATCTCCATCTTGTCGTCGCACGGCCAGCCGAGGATCGAGGTCTTGCAGTGCGTGTTGAAGTGACCGCGGTCGATCGGATTCATCGCGTCAGCGAGGTCGAGCGCGGACATGTAGGCGCTCCACCCTCCCTCGGAGGGCTTGTCTCTCTTGCGAAGACGCATCGTCATCGACTGCCAGTCGCTCGGGGCAAGCTGCACCTTGAACCCGGCCCGCTCGAGCTGCTGCTTGGCCAGCGGCCCCAGGTTGTTCAGCACCGCAAGGTCGGTCGGGTGCGGGATCACCAGCGGCGTGCCGTCGTAGCCGGCCTCCTTCAGCAACGCCTGTGCACGCCGGGCGTCGCCGCGGATCGCGTCGGCCATTCCGGCGTCGGTCGCCACCGGCGAGCTGCAGGCGAACGCCGACCGGCAGACCCGCCAGAACTTTGGATCGCCGACCATGCCGCGCAGCATCTGCTCCTGGTTCAGCGCGATCATCGCCGCCTGGCGGACCTTCGGGTTGTCGAACGGCGGATGCACCCAGTTGGGACGAAAGAAGTAGGTCTGCTGGTAGCCGGGCTCGACCACCACGCGCCGGTCCTTCGCCGCGATGCCGGCGAGGTCCTGCGGCAGCATCTCGACCAGGTCCACCTCGCCGTTGGCCAGCGCCGCGAGCGCGGTCTGGCCATCGGAGATCGCCAGCCACTCCACGCGCTCCACCTGCACCACCTTGCCGCCGGCGAAACCCGACGGCGGCTCGGTGCGCGGTCGGTACCTCGGGTTGCGCACGTACACCACCTTCTCACCCGGCTTCCACTCGTCGCGCTTGAAGACGAACGGCCCCGAGCCGATCACCTGCTCCGGCTTGATCGGCTCACCCGGCGGGGTCTCGGCGACCGCCCTCGGCATGATGAAGAGCGGCGCCAGGCTGGGCTTGGACAGCGTATCGAGCACCAGCCCGTAGGGCTCGTTCAGCACGATCCGGAACACCTTCGGGCTGACCGCCTCGTAGCCCTTCACGAAGGGGGCCATCCGCAGGCCGGTCGAGTCGCGCTGCAGGAAGCGGCGGATCGACGCGATGCAGTCCTCCGAGGTGACCGGCTTGCCGTCGTGCCACTCCAGGCCGTCGCGCAGCGTGAAGGTGTAGACCCTGCCGTCGGCGCTCACCTCCCACTTCTCGGCCATCTGCGGACGCACCTGGCCGCGCTCGTCGCGCGCCACCAGCTGATCCCAGACCATGTAGCCGTGGTTCCGAACGATATAGGCGGTGCTGACGGTTGGATCGACGACCTTCAGATCCGAGTGCATCACGGCGCGAACGGTCTGCGCGTCGGACGACCCGACGAACCCGGCGAGCACGACTGCACCGACCAGGGCGGCGGATGGGATTCTCATCGACGATCTCCTCAGGAACAGCGGTGCGTTCCGGGACACTGCGAGAAATTTGTTTTTCTCGTTTTGACCGCAGTGTGCGTCGCGCATCCGGCGCCGTCAATCCCGGGCGGGTGCGTCCGTGAACTGCAGGTACGGCTCGCGTTCGAGCTGCGCGAGCAGGTCGACCTCCCAGGTGAGGTACTGGCGCATCGCCGCCTCGACGTCGCTCGAGCGCGCGTACGGGGGGTACCACATGTCGTCGGTGTCGGTGAGCAGCAGCGGATCATGGTCGCCGGCGCAGGCCTCGAGCGCGCCGACCAGCGCACGCCAGGCGGCGCGCCCACCCTCGAGCCACTGCGCGTCGGTCCGACCGAACGCGATCGCGTCCTGCGCCGCGTGCGGCGCGAACCGACCGTCGGCGCAGCAGAACACCAGCCGACGGTCCGCGGGCAGGCGTGCGAGCGCCTCGGCGAGCCGCGATCGCATCGCGTACCGCGCGCCGGGGATCCGACCTGACCGGTAGCCGTAGCTGTCGCCCACGTCGACGACCGCGACCTCTCCCGCATCCATGGCCGCGGCGAGCGCGGTCGCGGTGATCGGGGGCGCGGTCAGCGCCGCCTCGCCGAGCGGGGGGATCCGCACCCCGCCGGTCTCGAGCGCACCGTCCAGCCCGTCGCGCAGCACGTGCACGTCGCGCCAGCCCATCCGCCCCAGCCACTGCGCGGTCATCACGGCCTGCACCGCGTGCCGGTCCACGAGCACGATGCGCGCGTGGCGGACCGCTGCGAACGTGTCGGTCGCCTGCACCAGCTGACCGCCGGGCGCGTTGAGACTGCCCGGCAGGTGCCCGGCGGCGAAGGCCTCGGGCAGCCGCACGTCGAACACGTAGGTGGTGCGTCCGGGCTCGGCGCGCATCCGCGCGAGCGTCGCACGGTCGACGAAGCTCACCCCGCGGCGCCGCGCGACCTCGGCGGCCATCGCCTTGGCGCGTGCAAGCCCCTCACCGGTGGGTTCTTCGGCGAGGTTGTCGCGACCGCGGTCGGTCGCGAGACCGGCGAGGTGCCAACCCATCGTGCCGTTCTTCAGCGCGTACACGGGATTCGGCAGGCCGGCGTCGCGCAGGCTCTGCGCCCCGATGATCGAGCGCGTGCGTCCGGCGCAGTTGACGACCACGACGGTGTCCGGCGAGTGCACCCAGCCCGGTACCCGCATCACCAGCTCCGCGCCCGGGCAGTCGGTCGCACCGGGAATGCTGACCTGCCGGTACTCCTCCAGCGGCCGCGAGTCGAACACGACGACGTCGCGGCCCTCGGCACGCCAGCGCTGCAGCTGCGCGGGCTCGATGCGCGGCACGTCGCAGGCGTGCTCGACATGCTCGCCGAACGCCTTCGAGGGTACGTTGGTGCCTGAGAACAGCTCGAATCCGGCGCGGGCCCACCCCTGCACGCCGCCCTCGAGCACCGTCACGTCGCCCCAGCCGTGCCGGGCGAGCAGCCCGGCCGCGCGTTCGGCCTCGCCCCCGGCGGCACCGTCGCCGTCCATCACGACCGCACGTACGCCGCGGCGCGGCATCAGCAGCGGCGCGCGCACCTCGATCTGCGCGAGCGGCAGGCTGGTCGCCGTTAGCAGATGGGCGCGGGCGAATGGCCCGCCGTCGCGCACGTCGAGCAGCGCGAGCTCCGTACCGTCGCCCAGCCGCTCCCGCAACCCGGTGGGGCCGACCCGCGCGGCCGCCGCGCTCACACCAGCCCCGCTGCGCCGCGTTCGGCCGCGAGCGCACGGTCGAAGGCGTCCAGCCACGCGTCGCAGTCGCCTGCGGTCACGCACAGCGGCGGGTTGATGCGGAAGGTGTTGCGGGTCGCGCTGCCCTTCACGTTGATGAAGCCGGCGGCCCGCAGCCGCTTCTGGATGCGGTCACCCGCCGCCGCGGCGGGGCGTCGCGTGCCGCGGTCCTCGACCAGCTCGATGCCGAGGATCAGTCCGCAGCCGCGCACGTCCCCGATCAGCGCGTGTCGGGCCTGCAACGTGGCCAGGCCGGCGAGCAGCTGCTCGCCGCGGGCCTGCGCGTTCGCCTGCAGGCGCTCGGCGTCGATCACCTCGAGCACCGACCGGGCGGCGGCGACCGACACCGGGTTGCCGCCGAAGGTGTTGAAAAACCGCACCTGCGCGAACGACTCGGCGATGTCCCGACGGGCGATCACGCCCGCGATCGGAAAGCCGTTGCCCATGCCCTTGCCGATCACGACGAGGTCAGGCGTTGCCTCGTGCGCGTCGAACCCCCAGAAATGCGAGCCCATGCGACCGAACCCGGTCTGCACCTCGTCGCTGATGCACAGGCCGCCGGCGGCACGCGTGATCTCGAACGCCCGCCGCAGATAGCCGGACGGCATCGGCACCACTCCGCCGAACCCCTGGATCGGCTCGACGATCATCCCGGCGATCCGACCGCAGGTGGAGGAGAAGATCGTTCGCTCGAGTTCGTCCAGGTAGGGCGCGATCCCGGCGCCCGGCCCGAACGCGCCCTTGTACTGGTCCGGGTGCATCACGTGGACGAACCCTTGCATCGCCGCACCCGGCGTGCGGCACGGCGCGAACGCGGCGCTGCCCGAGGCGCCGAAGTGCAGCCCGTGGTACGCATTGCGCAGCGAGACCATCTCGAAGTGCCCGGTGTGCGCTCGCGCCATCGCATAGGCGAGGTCGATCGCCTCCGCGCCGCTGTTGACCAGGTGCACGACCCAGTCGTGCCCGGCGGGCATGCGCGCGACCAGCTCCTGCGCGTAACGGGCGGGCTCGTCGTGAAAGAAGAGCGTCGTGCAGTGCTGCATGCGGGCCATCTGCTCGCCGGCCCTCGCCAGGGTCACCGGATGCGCGAAACCCAGGCTGATGCACACGTTCTGCGCGGTACCGTCCAGGTAGCGCCGGCCGGTCTCGTCGAAGACGTACTGCCCTTGGCCGCGCACCAGCACCAGCGGATCGTCCGGATACATCGGGAAGGTGCGCAGCGACGGGCTGAGGTAGCGCGTGCGTCGCGCGATGAGTGCGCTGCGGTCGACGGCGTCTGCCGTCGTGGCCGGTCGTGCTGACATCGCTCTCCCCCAGGGTCGTTCTCAGGCGATTCTGTCGTCACGCCGGATCAATGTCAAAAAACACTTTTTTCCTGATGGTCGGGTCGGGTCAAGCGACATGGCAGGCGACCCGCCGGTCGCCGGTGGCGCGCAGTTCGGGTCGCTCCGAGCGGCAGCGCTCGCGCGCCTCCGGGCATCGCGGGTGGAACGCACACCCGGTGGGCGGATCCAGTGGCGAGGGCAATTCGCCGCGGATCGGCACCACCGTTCGGCGCGCGGCCTGACCGAGCTGCGGGCGCGTGGACAGCAGCGCCTTCGTGTACGGGTGGGCGGGCGCGGCGAACAGGGTGGCGGTGGGCGCCACCTCGACCGCCCGGCCGAGGTACATCACGATCACCTCATGCGACACGTGCTCGACGACCGCGAGGTCGTGCGACACGAACAGGTACGCAGTGCCGAAGCGGTCCTGCAGATCCATGAACAGGTTGAGGATCTGCGCCTGGATCGACACGTCCAGCGCCGACACCGGCTCGTCGGCGACGATCACCGCGGGCTCGAGCGCCATCGCGCGCGCGATCGCTATCCGCTGCCGTTGGCCGCCGGAGAACATGTGCGGATGTCGCGCCGACTGCTCTGGCGACAGGCCGACCCGCACGAGCAGCTCGCTCACCCGGGCGCGACGCCCGGCGCGCCCGAGCGCGCCATCGATCGCGAGCGGCTCCTCGAGGATTGCAGCGACCGTCTTGCGCGGGTTCAGCGAACCGAACGGGTTCTGGAACACCATCTGGACCCGGCGCCGGAGCCGGTGCGCGGCGGCCGGATCCGCGTACGGCGACTCGCCGGTGATCCGCAGCGTCCCCGAGGTGGGACGCTCGATGCCCGCGACCAGGCGCGCCAACGTGGTCTTGCCGCAGCCCGACTCCCCGACCACCGCGAGCGTGCGCGCAGCGGGCAGCACGAAACCCACCCCGTCGAGCGCATGCACCGTGCGCGACGCTCGCAGCCAGCCGGAGCGCACGGGATAGTGCTTGACCAGCGCGTCTGCCTCGACCGCGGGCGGGCCGGCCGAACCCGCGCCGGCGCCAGCCTCGCGCTGCATGGCGAGCGGATCGGTCACGGCGCCTCACCCGGCGGATCGCCCACCAGCCGGCACGCGACTGCGCTGCCGTCGGCGAGCACGCGCAGCGGCGGTCGTGACGCGGCGCATGACGGCTGCGCCTGCGCGCAGCGTGGCGCGAGCAGGCAGCCGGACGGTCGGTCGTGGCGCCCGGGCACCGTGCCGGGCAGCGCAGACAGCCGCGCGCGGCCGCGATTGGCCTGGGGCAGCGCAGCCATCAGCGCCCGCGTGTACGGATGCCGTGGCGCGTCGAACAGACGGGCTGGCGTGCCCTGTTCCATCGCCTGGCCCGCGTACATCACGATCACCCGATCGGCGATGCCGGAGACCAGCGCAAGGTCGTGGCTGATCAGCACCATCGCCATGCCGCGCTCCTGGCGCAGCTTGCGCAGCAGCTCGACGATCTGCGCCTGGATCGTCACGTCCAGCGCGGTGGTCGGCTCGTCGGCGATCAGCAGTTCCGGCTCGCCCGCCAATGCCATCGCGATCATCACGCGCTGGCACATGCCGCCGGACAGCTGGTGCGGCCACGCGCGCAGCCGCGCCTCGGGGTCCGGAATCTCGACCGCCCGCATCAGCCCGAGCGCGCGTTCGCGCAGCGCCGCGCGCGGGGCTGGCCGCTGCGCGGCGAGCACCTCGAGCAGCTGGTCGCCAACCGTCCAGCACGGGTCCAGGCTGGCGACGGGATCCTGGAAGATCATCGAGATCCGGCGGCCGACGCGACCCCGCCGCGCCCGCGGCGACAGCGTCTTCAGGTCGATGCCGCCGAATTCGAGCCGCGCGGCCTCGACCCGCCCCGGCGGGTCGATCAGCCCCATCACCGCGAGCATCGCCGCGCTCTTGCCCGAGCCGGACTCGCCCACGAGGCCGACCACTTCGCCGCGACCCACGTCCAGATCCAGCCCGTCGACCGCGCGCAACGGCGCTTCGCCACGCCCGAAGGAAACCCGCAGGCCGCGGACCGCGAGCAACGCTGCTCCGGATTCAGGCATGGTCCCTCAGCCTGGGATCCAACGCATCGCGCAGTCCGTCGCCCAGCAGGTTGATCGCGACCACCGTGACCAGGATCGCGAGGCCGGGCAGCGTGACCAGCCACGAGGCCGTCTCGATGAAGTCGCGCGAGCTCGACAGCATCGTGCCCCATTCCGGCGTGGGCGGCTGAGCGCCCAGGCCCAGGAAGCCGAGCGCAGCCGCCTCGAGCACCGCGCTGGAGAACCCGAGCGTCGCCTGCACGATCACCGGCGCCGCGCAGTTGGGCAGCACGGTGACGAACATCAGGCGCAGCCGGCCCGCGCCGGCCAGGCGCGAGGCGACCACGTACTCCTTGGACTGCTCGGCGATCGCCGAGGCTCGCACCAGCCGCACGAACGGCGGCATCATCACCAGCGCGATCGCGATCACGGTGTTCGCCAGACCGGGACCCAGCACCGCGACCACCGCGATCGCCAGCAGCAGACCCGGGATCGCCACCAGCACGTCGACCGTGCGACCGATCACCTGCGCCGGCCAGCCCGGGTGGAACGCGGCGACCAGGCCGAGCACGACCCCCGGCACCAGGGCGAGCACGATCGACGCGAGCCCGACCGCGAGCGACACCCGCGCACCCCAGATCAGCCTCGAGGCGACGTCGCGTCCCAGGTCGTCGGTGCCGAGGGGGAACCGCCACGATCCACCGGCCCACACCGGCGGCGCAAGCAACGCGTCACGAAACTGCTCGACCGGGTCGTGCGGCGCGATCCACGGCGCGGTGAGCGCGACCGCGATCAGCAGCGCGCACACGGCGAACCCGGCGACCGCGGCGGGCCGGTCGCGCAGCACGGCCGCCGCCTGGCTGAGCGTGGCCGCCATGCGGTCAGACCCGCGGATGGCGGATGCGCGGGTCGATCGCGCCGTACAGCAGATCGACCAGCAGGTTGACCGCGATCACCACCATCGCGATCAGCAGCAGGCCGCCCTGCAGCGCGGTGTAGTCGCGCCGGTAGATCGCGTCGACCAGCCACCGGCCGACGCCAGGCCACGAGAAGATGGTCTCGGTCAGCACCGCCCCGCCGAGCAGCCCGCCCACCTGCAAGCCGATCACGGTCACCACCGGGATCAGCGCGCTGCGCATCGCATGCAGCCCGACCACGCGCCAAGGCGGCAGCGCTCGGGCGCGCGCGGCGCGGACGAAGTCCTGACCGAGCGTCTCCAGCAGCGACGAGCGGGTCATCCTCGCCACCATCGCGAGCGCGTACGTGCCGAGCACCACGCTGGGGAGGACCAGATGCCGCAGCGCCGAACCGAACGCGCCGGGCTGGTCGGAGAGCAGCGAATCGATCAGCATGAAGCCGGTAACCGGCGGGACGTCGAAGGCGATGTCCAGACGACCCGACACCGGCAGCGCGAGCGCCGGAAAGGCGTCGCGCATCCAGACCGAGAAGACCATGATGACCAGCAGGCCCCACCAGTAGATCGGCATCGAGTGCCCGGCGATCGACACGCCCATCAGCCCCTGGTCGACCCAAGAGCCGCGCCGCACCGCGGCGATCGTGCCGAGCACGATCCCCCCGATCACCGACACCGCGAGCGCGCAGACCGTGAGCTCGATGGTGGCCGGAAACAGCTTCAGGAACTCGTCGATCACCGGCTGACGGTTGACCATCGACAGCCCGAGGTCGCCCCGAGCCAGCCGGGCGAGGTAGTGCAGGTATTGCACCGGCAGCGGCTGGTCCAGCCCCAGGCGCGAGAGCTGCTGCTCGTAGGTCTGACGGTCGGCGATCCGCTCGCCGAGCATCACCTCGACCGGATCGCCGGGCAGCAGCCGCGCCAGCGCGAACGCGAGCAGCGTGATGCCGAGCACCGTCGGCACCACCGAGACCAGGCGACGCAGCGCGAACCGGATCATCGCCCGGCCGCCGCCGAGCCCGCCGGGCGCGCAGCGCTCACTTCAGTGTCACCTCGTGCAGGATCGTGCGGGTCAGCGGGTCGATCCGGAAGCCGGACACCTCGCGACGGACCGGCTGCCAGCGCTTGCCGTGCGCGATCGCCAGATAAGGCTGTTCCGCGTGCACGATCGCGACCACCTGCTGATAGGCCTTCTGCCGCTGTGCGGGGTCCGTGGTGCCGCGGGCGGTCTGCAGCAGCTTGTCGACGCCGGCGGTGCACCAGCGCGAGGCGGTCGGACGCGAGCAGGTCACCAGAGGCACGAAGAAGTTGTCCGGATCCGCCATGTCGGCCGCCCAGCCGATCAGCGCAATCGAGTGCTCGCCGGCACGCAGCCGCCTGAGGAAGTCGCCCCACTCGTAGGACACGATCCTGGCCCGCACGCCGACTTTCGCCCAGTCGACCTGCAGGATCTCGGCCGACTTGCGCATGTCCGGATTGTACTGGCGGGTGATCGGCGGGACCCACACTTCGACCTCGAAGCCGCCGGCCAGCCCGGCCGCCGCGAGCAGCCGCCGGGCCTCTTCCGGGTCGTACGGCAGCGGCTTGACCGACGGGTCGTGGCCGAGCATGCCCGGGGGCACGAGCTGCGAGGCGAGCACGCCGGTACCCTGATAGACCGCGTCGACGATCGCCTGGCGGTTCGAGGCGAGCACCAGCGCACGGCGAACGTCGCGGTTGTCGAGCGGCGGCCGCTGCACGTTGAAGCCGACGTAGCCGATGTTCAGGCCGGCGGTCTCGTTGAGCACGATGTTGCGATCGGCGCGCAGCGCCTCGACTTCCTGCGGCTTGGGGTCCGACGAGATGTGGCATTCACCGGCCCGCAGCTTCTGCGCCCGGACCGCGCTGTCCTTGACCGTCTGGATCACCAGGCGGTCGGTCTTCGCGCGGCCGCCCCAGTGCTGGGGATGGGCGTCGTAGCGGACCGCCACGTCCTTGTCGTGGCGACGCATGACCCAGGGGCCGGTGCCCACTGGGCGCACGTCCAGGTCGGCCAGCCGACCGGCCTGCTGCAGCGCCTGCGCATACTCGGCCGAAATCACGTGCGAGGTCACCATCGCCAGGTTCGCGAGCAGCGTGGAGTCCGGCTGCTTGAGCACGATCCGCACGGTGAGCGGGTCGACCTTGACGACCGACTCGAGGTTCGCCGCCCAGGTGTTGTTGTAAGGATAGCTGTTGACGCCGTAGGCCTTGTTGAACGCGCTCTCGCGGTCGCGGTAGCGGTCGAGCGACAGCACGACGTCGTCCGCGTTCAGGTCGCGTGTCGGCTTGAACCACTCGGTCGTGTGGAACTTCACCCCGCGCCTGAGGTGGAACGTGTACGTCCTGCCGTCGCCACTGATCTCCCAGCGCTCGGCGAGCCCCGGCAGCAGCTTGAGCGTGCCCGCCTCGAACTCGACCAGCCGGCTGTAGATCGCCATGCCGACCGCGTCGATCGTCTGCGTCGCGACCCAGCGCGCCATGTCGAAGCCCTCGGGATCGGACGCGGCGCAGTAGACGAGCGTTCGGCCCTGCGCTGCAGCCCAGGGGGCGGCCAGCGCGAGCGAGGCGGCGACGGCGAAACGGGCGGCACGGATCATGGTGACGTCTCCCTGTGGGCCAGCATGGCCGGTGGCAGCCCGGCCGTTCGAAAATACGGACAACGTGTTCCTGAACGCAACTCAGCGCCTCCGAACGTACGGACGCGTGCCAAGAGCGGCGACGCAGCGGTGCAGTCCGTCCCGGCGGGTTCGATTAGCATGGCGACATGACCCGCCGCCCGGCCGCTCGTACCCGCGCCGACACGCCGCCCACCCGCCCTGCGACCCGATCGCGCGGACGACGCGGCACCGAGCCGGCACCGGCCGATTCGCGGACGGCGCCGCGCGACCCGGTGCCTGCGATCCTGCGCGCCGCCGGCGAACTGCTCGACGAAGCCGGGGTGGACGGCCTGAACACCACCGCGGTCGCCCGCCGTGCCGGCGTCAGCACCGCGACCCTGTACCGCCACTTCCCCGACAAGCACGCGGTGCTGCGCGCGCTGGTGCTCGACATCCACGAGGAGCGGGCGGCCGCGGTCGTGGGCATCTACGACGAGATCGCCACCAGCGCCGACTGGCGCGCGCCGCTCGCACGCGTCGTGCACATCGCCTATCGGATGCGTCTGGCGAGACCGGGCGGCCGCTCGACGCGCCGTGCACTGCAGACCTCGCCCGAGCTGTGGCAGTGGGACCAGCAACAGAACGAGGAGATCGCCCGCGCGCTCGCTCGGGCACTGCGCCGACGCGAACCCAGGCTGACGCGCGCGGCGTCCGAGCGGATCGCACGGGTCACGGTCACCGCTTCGGTGGCGCTGCTCGACCTGGCGTGCCTGGACGAGCGCCGCGGCGAGGCGATCTTGGAGGATGCGACCGCGCTGCGCGAGGCATACCTCGCCCGTTACCTCGACTGACCGCGCTGCGACGCTCACGGACTTCGGGAGTTCGGGCATGGCGTTCGGCTCGGTCGTCGCTCAGTCGGACGCCTGGATGCCGGTCTTGCGGATGATGTCACGGTACACCGCCAGGTCGCGCGGGATCCGTTCGGCGAACGCCTTCGGCCCGAGATACAGCGGGTACATGCTCAACGACAGCATCGTCGCCTCGAAGTCGGAGGCGCGGGTCAGCCGCTCGATCGCCGCAGCCACGCGCTCGACGATCGACGCCGGCGTCCCGGCGGGCGCGAGCACGCCGAACCAGGTCTCGGTGCCGCTCGGCGCGCCGACCTGCTGCAGGCTCGGCACCCCGGGCAGCTCGGGGTGCGGCCCGTCGTCGCGCCCCCGGGCGGCGATCGCGCGCACCCGCCCCGAGCGTACGTGCGGCATCGCGGCCGGATCGATGATCAGGTCGATCACCCCGGCGACCAGGTCGTTGGCAGCCGGCCCCGATCCCTTGTAGTGGACCGGCCTCAGATCGATCCCGAGCCGGTCGGCGAGGATCGCGCAGCCCAGGTGGGTCGCGCCGCCGGCGCCGGAGGTGCCACAGGTCAGACGCCCCGGCTCGCGGCGGGCGAGCTCGACGAAGGCCTTGAAATCGGCGGCCGGCAGGTCCTTCCGGACCGCGACCACCGCGTACGACCCCGACAGCGTGGCCACCGGCACGAAGCTCGCCACCGGGTCGAAGCCGGCAGCCCGCAGCTGGGGGGTCAGCGTGATCACCGCAGCGTTGCCGAGCAGCAGCGTGTAGCCATCGGGCGGCGCCTTCGCGACGAACTGCGCTCCGAGCGTGGCGGCGGCCCCCGGACGGTTCTCGACGAGGACCGGCTGGCCGAGCTGCTCGGTCATCGCCTTGGACACCAGTCGGGCGATGTTGTCGCTGCCCCCGCCGGTCGGGAACGGCACGATCAGACGGATCGGCTTGGCTGGCCAGGCGACCTCCTGGGCATGCGCCGACACGCCGACGACGGCGACCGCGACGAGCGCGGCGGCGCCCAGGCGGCGGCGCAATGCACGGCCGCAAGTACGGAACGGTGCCACGGCGATCTCCACGGTCAGACCGGCACCAGCCGGCCGTCGGTCATCGTCATGCCACGCGGCAGGATACCCTCGCGCCGGCTCCAGCCGGTGGCCGGATCCAGGTCGATCAGCCCGTCGTCGAGCGGCCGGATGCCGTCGACCTTGAGCCACAGCCGGAGCATGTGCCGCTCGCGGCCCGGCTCGGGCCAGTCCTCGTAGGCAGTGCGCGAGTGGAGCACCAGGTGGTTGTTGCAGAACTGGACGTCACCCGGCTCGAGCATCGCCGCGAACGTGTTCTCGACGCGCGCCGCGGCCCGGTCGAACGCATCCAGCGCGGCGCGCTCCGCGTCGGTGAACGGCACCCCGGTCTTGATCCGCGCAGTCTTGATCGGCTGACGGACGTAGCCGACGCTCAGCGCTCCGTCGCGCAC
>JBIKMO010000329.1:0-4943 GCA_044359175.1 Burkholderiaceae bacterium
TTCGTGCAGTAATGCCGGGATCTGGACTCGGGCTTCGGCTAACGTCCGAGCGACATGGACCGCACGCTCGCTGCTTCGTTCGCCTTCCAAGGCAGCCGCTCCAACCTGATCGCCGGTGCTCGTGCGGTCGTCGAGCCGACGGTGGCAGTCGCGGTGCTGCTCGGCAGCGCGGTCGCGTTCTCCGGCGGTGTGACGCCGGCCGACGTCGTACTGTGCGCGCTGGCGTTCTTGCTGCAGTATCCGAGCCGCCTGCCCTTCCGCTACTCGCCGCGACACCTCGCGACCAAGGTCGGGCTGTCGTGGCTCGCCACGATCGGCTGGCTGTTCGGTCTGCACATGCTCACCGGCCTCGGCTGGCTGTTCGACCCGGTGGCCCTCGCCGCCTGGGCCGTGCTGACCCCGATCGCGCAGGTCGCTGTGCACATGATCTCGCCGTACGTTCTGCGGCGGCTGCTCACGCTGCGCGACCGGCGCCGTGCGGTCGTGGTCGGCAGCGACGAGCTCGGGCGCACCTTCGCCCGCTCGCTCGAGGATGACGCGTTCGCGCACACCGACATCGTCGCGTTCTTCGACGACCGCGACCGCAGCAGGCTCGGCGGGGCCGAGAGCCCGGCGATCGAAGGCCGGCTCAAGGAAGTCGGCGAGTTCTGCCGCCACTACCACATCGACGAGATCTACATCGCGCTGCCGATGTCGGCGCAACCTCGGATCGTCTCGATGCTGAGCGACCTGCGCGACACCACCGCCTCGGTCTGGTTCATTACGGATGTCTCCCGGTTCGAGCCGGTCCAGGCGCACTTCGACTCGAAGTGCGGCTTTCCCGTGGTCGCGGTATACGACAGCCCCTTCGTCGGCATCCCCGGACTGACCAAACGGCTGCTCGACATGATGATCGCCTCGCTCGCGCTCGCCCTTGCCGCACCGCTGATGGCCGCGATCGCGATCGCGATCCGTCTGGACTCCAAGGGTCCGGTGCTCTTTCGTCAGCGGCGCTACGGGCTCGACGGTGAGGAGATCGTCGTCTACAAGTTCCGATCGATGACCGTCACCGAGGACGGCGGCGGGTCGTACGTCCAGGTGCAGCGCAACGACGCGCGGGTGACGCGCGTGGGTGCCCTCATCCGCAAGACCTCGCTCGACGAGCTGCCGCAGTTCATCAACGTGCTTCAGGGCCGCATGAGCGTGGTCGGGCCGCGACCGCACGTACGGGCGGTCAACGACCGCTACCGCGGTCAGATCCCTGGCTACATGCTTCGCCACAAGGTGCGTCCGGGCATCACCGGGTGGGCACAGATCCACGGGCTGCGCGGCGGCGACGACCTGGATTCGATGAGCCGGCGCATCGAGTTCGACCTGCACTACCTGCGCAATTGGTCGCTCGGCATGGACCTCAGGATCATGGCTCGCACCATCGGCGTGGTGTTCTCGGACAGCCGCGCGTTCTGACGCGATGGATGCTGCGGTCGCGACCCGCCCGTCGGCCGCCGCGCTGACCCGAGCGATTCGGGCGCGATCGGCGGCGCGCCCCGACCGGCTCGCGCTCGCGCTGGTGCTCACGCCGCTGGTGGCCACGACGATTCTGGCGAAGTGGGCCACGCCGGTCGGCCCGTCCGACCTCGGCATGTCCTGGCCGCTGATCCTCGGGGCGGTCGTGCTCGGCTGGGTGTCGGGGCGGCTGCGTGTCGATCCGGTGCGCTGCGCGGCGTGCCTCGGGCTGGTGGGCGTGCTCGGTGCGGTCCAGGTGGTTCGCGGCGAGCCCTTCTCGCTGCCGTCGCTGCTGCTGATGTCGGCGATCTTCGGCTGCTACGTCATGTCGGCCGTGCGGGGCGCGCCGTCGCCGCATCGGGCGCTCGACCTCTTCCTGGGCTTGTGCGGCTTCATCGCACTCGTCGCGGTCGCCCAGTTCCTGATTCAGTTCGTCGTCGGACGCGACCTGGCGTTCCCGGTCGACAACCTGCTGCCCCGATCGCTGCTGATCCAGGGCTACAACAACCAGATCCCACTCGACGCGGGTACGACGATCCAGAAGGCGAACGGCGTGTTCCTGCTCGAACCGTCGTTCCTCAGCCAGCTGATGGCGGTGGCGATCGTCGCGCAGCTCAGCGACACCCGCGCGCAGCCGGTGCTGCGGCGCGCGTCGCGACTGGCGGCGTTCGGCGCCGCCCTCTACCTGTCGTATTCGGGAACCGGGCTGCTGGTGCTCGCGGTGGCTCTGCCGGTGCTGGTGATCGCGCAGCGGCGCTGGTCGCTGATGGTGCTGGCCGCGCTCGCGGTCGGAGCGTCGCTCGCGTTTCACGAGGCGCTTCGCCTGGACATCTATCTGGAACGAGCCACCGAATTCACCTCGATGAGGTCATCGGGCTTCGAGCGGTTCGTGAGCCCGTTCCTGATGTTCGAGGAGTTTCTCTGGCGCGATCCGTGGCGCACGCTGTTCGGCGTCGGCGCCGGCAGCTACCTGCCCCACGTCACGATCGCCTACTATCCGGCCGCGGAGATGGCGTATTCCAAGATCGTGTTCGAGTACGGCGTGTTGGGTGCGGCCGCGGCGTTCGCCTTCCTGCTGTGGGCCGTGTTCAGGTCTCGCGCACCGCTGGCGTTGCGCGTCGCGGTGATCGTCATGTTCTTCATGAGCGGGCTGTACACGGCGGCGTCGCACGGCATCGCGCTCACCCTGCTCGCGTGGCCCGACTCGCAGGCGCCCCACGGGTCTGCGCGATGAGCCTCACCTGGGCGCTCGGTTCGCTCGGCGTGGCGCTGCTGCTGCTCGGTCTGCATCCGTACGTCGGGTACCCGCTGTCGCTGGCCGTGCTGCGGGCGCGGCGCCAACCGCGACCGATCTCGGCGGCCGTCCCGGCCGGTTCGACCCCGAGCTTCTCGGTCTGCGTGTGTGCGTACAACGAGGCGGCACGGATCGGCGAGCAGATCGACCGGCTGCTGGCGCTGCGCGGGACGACGCCCGGCCTGCAGCTGCTGGTGTACGCGGACGCACCCACCGACGGCACGACCGAGCTCCTGCTCGCCTACGGCGAGCGCATCGAGCTGGTGGTGGGGCTGCAGCGGCGCGGCAAGACCCATGGGATGAACGCGCTGGTCCAACGGGCACGGGGCGACATCCTCGTGTTCACCGACGCGTCGGTGCTGGTCGAGCCCGATATCCTCGATCGTCTGAGCCCGTGGTTCGCGGACCCGACGGTGGGCTGCGTGGCAGGTTCGGTACACGTGAGGAACGCGGCCGACTCGGCGGTCGCGCGGGTCGGTTCGCTGTACTGGCGGCTGGACGACGCGATCCGCCGCCTCGAGAGCGGCTGCGGCTCGGTGATGGGTGCCCACGGGCCGCTGTTCGCGATCCGGCGTGAGCTGCATCGGGCGCCACCGGACGACATCATCGACGACATGTACGTGTCGCTGTCGGTGCTGTGCCAGGGCCGGCGGGTGGTGCTCGCGCCCGACGTGCGCGTCTGGCGACGAAGCGCATCCTGCGCGGACGACGAGTTCCGCCGCAAGGTGCGGATCGCCTGCCAGGCGTGGAACGTGCACCGTCTGCTCTGGCCGAGCCTGCGGCGCACCGGCGCGTTCACCCGCTACCAATACGTGTCGCACAAGCCGCTGCGCTGGCTGTCCGGCGCGACCCTCGGGGCGGGGGCGCTGTGCGTCGGCGCCGCTGCCGCATCGGCCGGACACCCGTGGCTGCCGGCGGCCGCCGCGGTGGGCGGCGTCGCGGTGTGGTTCCTCGGTCACCGGCGCGGTCTGCGTCCCTTCGCCGGGCTCGCCGCGCTGCTGGGCGCCCTGATCGCGAACCTGGTCGGAGTCGCTCAGTCGATGCGGGGCGAGCGGTACCAGACCTGGGAGCCAGCACGCTCGGCGCGGATCAGCCCCGGCCCGACGCCTCGATCGCCCCTCTGAGCGCCGCGCCACGGTCGCCCCATCGGAACCCGGACTGCGCGAGTTCGAAGGCCTCGCGCTGCATCTGATCCAACCGTTCGACTCGATCGATCGTCTCGACCACGCCGGACACCAGGGACTCCAGGTCGCGCGAGCACAGCATCCGGGCGCGCAGATTCGGGTCCAGGCCGGCGGCGGCCGCCGCGAGCGTGGCCACCGGGATCCGCCCGAACACGTAGTCGAGCAGCTTGAGCTTGAACCCGCCGCCGATCAGCTCGGGGACGACTGCGATCCGCGCCCGCCTCAGCAGCGGCGCGACATCCTGCACGAAGCCGTGCAACGTGGTCGCTCGCAGCCCGGGGGCCAGCGTGGCGTGCAGGGGATCGGGCATCCGGCCCACGACGTCCAGCCCGATGCCGGCGGCCGCGAAGACCGGGTCGGCCGCAGCGAGGAAGCGTCTCAGGTTCTCCTGCTTCACGACCCAGCCGTACGAGCCCATCAGCAGGACGCGGCGCGGGGTCGACCGGTCGATTGTGCGCGGCTCGGCGGGCGGCCCCTGGAACCCCGGGGTCAGCACGAGCGTGCGCAGGCCGGGCATCCGGGCGGCAAACGCGCTCGCATCCTCGGAGGTGATCGCGGTGACCAGGTCGGCCCGCGCGAGCACGGCCCGCTCGAGTCGGGCGACTCGGCCCGCGTTCAGCCGCACCGTGAGCCGGCCGGCCAGCCCGCCCTCGGCGTGCGTGGCCAGCGCCCGCCAGATCGCGGTCTCGTCGTTGTGCGCGATGTGCACGATCGGCACTCTGCGACCCGGACCTTCGCGGGCGGCCCGGCAGACCTCGAGCGCCCAGCCCGATCCGAGCTGATCGAGCACGACCGCGTCCCAGGGCGCTTCGAGCTCGGCTCGCAGCGCCGCGCGGTAGCCGGCGGTCGCGTGGATCGCGGCGAACACGGGCAGCGGCGACGCGAGCGCTGCGAGCCGGCCGCGGCGGTCCCCGGGTACGGTCCGCCATTCGACCGGGTCGTCGACCGGAAGCACGGTGCCGGGCTTCGGAGCGTGACCG
>JBIKMO010000085.1:0-16474 GCA_044359175.1 Burkholderiaceae bacterium
GCCGGTGCAGGGGACGCGATGGACTACCACAGCTTCTACCGCCGCTCGATCGACGATCGAAGCGGTTTCTGGGCGGAGGAGGCCCGACGGATCGACTGGCATCGTCCGTTCGATCGCGTGCTGGACGACTCGAAGCCGCCGTTCGCCCGCTGGTTCGTCGGAGGGACGACCAACCTGTGCCATAACGCGGTGGACCGCTGGTTGCTGACGCAGGCCGACGCCCCGGCACTGATCTGGGTGTCGACCGAGGTCGATCAGGAACGGGTATTCACCTTCGCCGAACTGCATCGGGAGGTGCAGCGGATGGCGGCCATGATGACCTCGCTCGGGGTCGGCCGCGGCGACCGGGTGCTGATCTACCTGCCGATGATCCCGGAGGCGGCGTTCGCGATGCTCGCCTGCGCGAGGATCGGCGCGATCCATTCGGTGGTCTTCGGCGGCTTCGCCTCGGTGAGCCTCGCGAGCCGGATCGAGGATGCGACCCCGAAGCTGATCATCGGCGCGGACGCCGGTGCGCGCGGCGGCAAGGTCGTGCCGTACAAGCCCCTGCTCGACGAGGCGATCCGTCTGTCGGCGCATCGGCCCGCGAAGGTGCTGATGGTGGACCGCGGCCTCGTACCGTTCGATCGGGTCGCGGGTCGGGACGAGGACTACGCGGCGCTGCGCGCAACTCATGCCGATGCGCAGGTGCCGGTCGCCTGGCTCGAGTCGAACGAGGTGAGCTACATCCTGTACACGTCCGGCACCACCGGCCGCCCGAAGGGCGTGCAGCGGGACGTGGGCGGCTACGCGGTCGCGTTGGCCGCATCGATGCGGCACATCTACTGCGGCAACCCGGGCGAGGCCTTCTTCTCGACCAGCGACATCGGCTGGGTGGTCGGGCATTCCTACATCGTCTACGGCCCGCTGATCGGCGGCATGGCCACGATCATGTACGAGGGCACGCCCCTGCGCCCGGACCCGGGCATCCTGTGGCGGCTGGTCGAGCGCTTCCGGGTCACCGTGATGTTCTCGGCGCCCACGGCGATCCGGGTGCTGAAGAAGCAGGACGCGTCCTGGCTGAGCCGGTACGACCTGTCCAGCCTGCGCGCGCTGTTCCTGGCGGGCGAACCACTGGACGAGCCGACCTCGCGATGGATCGCCGACGGCCTCGGCCGCCCGGTGGTGGACAACTACTGGCAGACCGAGACCGGCTGGCCGATCCTGACCGTCGCACACGGCATCGAGCCCACACCGACGCGTCTGGGCAGTCCCGGCGTGCCGATGTACGGCTACGACGTCCGGCTGCTGCACGAGCACACCGGCGAGGAGGTCGGGCCGAACGAGAAGGGTGTGGTCGCGATCGTGCCGCCGCTGCCGCCGGGCTGCATGCAGACCGTGTGGGGCGACGACCGGCGCTTCGTCGACACCTATTTTAGGTCGGTGCCCGGCCGGGAGGTGTACTCGACCTTCGACTGGGGCGTTCGGGACCGGGACGGCTACTACTTCATCCTCGGCCGCACCGACGACGTGATCAACGTGGCGGGACATCGCCTGGGCACGCGCGAGATCGAGGAGTCGATCTGCAGCCACGCGGCGGTGGCCGAATGCGCGGTCGTGGGCGTCGCCGACGCCCTCAAGGGCCAGGTCGCGGTCGCGTTCGCCGTGCTGAGGGATCCGGCGACGGTTGCCGAGGCGCCGTCGCGGCTCGCGCTGGAGGGCGCGCTGATGGCGGTGGTCGATCGTCAGCTCGGTGCGGTCGCACGGCCAGCCCGGGTCCACTTCGTCCAGGGGCTGCCGAAGACCCGATCCGGCAAGGTGCTTCGCCGCTCGATCCAGGCGGTCTGCGAGGGCCGCGACCCAGGCGACCTCACGACGATCGAGGATCCGTCGGCGCTCGAGGCGCTGAGGCAGGCCGCGCGCGGCTGATCGGGACTCGACCCGTTTGCGGCGCGTTCAGCGCACCGTGAGCGGCGGCTCGGCCATCGCGCCGAGCTGCTCGCGCAGCTCCAGGATCCGGTCCTGCCAGTAGCGCTCGCTGCCGAACCAGGGGAAGGCCGGTGGAAACGCCGGGTCGTCCCAGCGCCGGGCGATCCATGCGCTGTAGTGCACCAGGCGCAGCGTGCGCAGCGGCTCGATCAGCGCGAGTTCTCGCGGGTCGAACCGCATGAAGTCCCGATAGCCGCGCAGCACGTCCTCGAGCTGCGCGGTCTGGTCAGCGGGGTCGCCCGACAGCAGCATCCACAGGTCCTGCACCGCCGGGCCGGTGCGCGCGTCGTCGAAGTCCACGAAGTGCGGCCCCTCGTCCGTCCACAGCAGGTTGCCGACGTGGCAGTCGCCGTGCAGCCGCAGCGTCGTGACCGGGGCTGCTTGCGCGAACGCGTCCTCGACCGTCTCCAGGCAGCGATCGATCACCGCACGCCACGCCGGGCGAAGCGACTCGGGGATCGCTGCGTGCGCGGCGAGCCAGTCGCGCGGCTCGCGCCCGAACGTCGACGGATCGAGCACCGGGCGTTCGACGAACGGCGCAGTCTCGCCCACTGCGTGGATCCGCCCGATGAACCGTCCGATCCACTCGCGGGTCCGCGGCGCGTCCAGCTCGGGCGCACGCCCGCCTCGCCGGGGGTAGACCGCGAACCGGTAGCCGCGGTGCTCGAACAGCGTCGTGTCGATGCGCTGCAGCGGGGCGACCACCGGAATCTCGCCTGCGGCCAGTTCGGCGGTGAACGCGTGCTCCTCGAGGATCTGGGTATCGGTCCAGCGCCCCGGTCGGTAGAACTTGGCGACGACTGCGCTGCCGTCCTCGAGCCACGCCTGGTAGACCCGGTTCTCGTAGCTGTTCAGCGCGAGCAAACGCCCGTCGCCGCGCCAGCCGGCCGCCTCCAACCCGTCGAGGATCACGGCCGGATCGAGCCGGGCGAACGGATGCAGGTCGTCGCGCAGTGGGTGCATCGGGGGCATTCTAGGGGCTGCGCGGGGCGACCGGCTGAGCGTACACTCCGGCCGCCCGCGGGGACATCGCTTGGACGGATTCGAGCTCAAGGTGCTGCTGCGCACGCTGTTGCTGCCCCCGGCCGGGCCGCTGCTGCTCGCGGCGATCGGGCTGCTGATGCTGCGGCGCCACCCGCGGGCTGCGACCGCCGCGCTCGGGGCTGGGGTCGCCGCCCTGTGGGTGCTGTCGATGCCGGTGGTCGCCGACGCGCTCGCGCGCGCAGCCGAAGGTGGGGTGCAGCCACTGTCCCCGAAGGCCTGGGCTGCGGCGCGTGAGGGCCCACGACCGCCGCGCGCGGTGGTGGTCGTGGGAGCGGGGCTGGTCGCCGAGCACGCGGTCGACCCCGCCGCAGAGCGGTTGCAGGCCCGCTCGGTGCAGCGCGTGTTCGCCGCCGCCCGGATCGCCCGAACGACCGGGCTGCCGGTGCTGGTGAGCGGCGGACAGCCGCTGACGCATCGCGCGACCGAAGCCGGGTTGATGCGCCGGGTTCTCGAGGAGGACCTGGGCGTGCGCGTGCGCTGGGTCGAGGATCGATCGCGGGACACCGCGGAGAACGCGGCACTGTCCGCCCGGCTGCTGCGCGCCGACGGCATCGACTCGGTGGTGCTGGTCACGCATGCGACCCACCTTACGCGCACCCGGCGGGCCTTCGAGTCGGTCGGCATCGCGGTGCTTCCCGCGCCGCACGACTGGGACAGCGGCCCGACACGATCCGGCCCGCGCGCGTGGCTGCCGCACATCGAGGGTCTGGTCGGCAGCTGCGTCGCGCTGCACGAACTCGTCGGTCGGCTCTGGTACGCCCTGATCCTGATGCGCTGAGTCGGGGCCTCGTACCGCGGCGGGTGCGCTCGCGGTGATCGCACCCGCCCGGCCTGCGTTCCGCGGCGACCCGTACCCCGGGTGAGTCGCCGGCACGCGTGCAAGCCCGAACACGTACACTCGGCGCCCGGGACGCGCCCCGCAGACGAGCCGCCGGATGGATCTGATCGAGCTGAAGACCGTGATCAAGAGCGTGCTGCTGCCGCCGGCGGGCCTGCTGCTGATTGCCGCGGCCGCGGTGCTGCTCTCCGCCCGCCTGCCCCGGTCCGGTCGGGCGATCGCGATCGCCGCGCTGCTCGCGTGTTGGTTCGCGTCGACGTTCGCGGTGGCCGACGCCGGATTCCGCCATCTCGAGGCCGGCCTCAGACCGCTGGACGCCGCAGCGTGGGAGGCGGCGCGTAGCGGGCCGCGGCCGCCGAAGGCGGTGGTCGTCATCGGTGCCGGGGCGCGCCGCGACGGCGTGCTCGAGCCGTTCGCCGAGCGCCTGCTCACGCGCTCGCTCGAGCGCACGGTGGGCGCTGCGCGGACCGCCCGGCTCACCGGCCTGCCCGTGCTCGCTCACGGGGGGCTGACGCAGGGCATGCAGTCGTCCGAGGCGGCGATCATCCGGCGCGTGCTGGCCGAGGACTTCGGTGTCGAGGTGCGCTGGCTGGACGAACGGGTGCCCACGGGTCACGGCGAGATCGGTCGCAACGCAGCGGCGCTGCTCGCCCGCGACGGCATCGACTCGGTCGTGCTGTCCACCCACGCGTACAACATGGGCCGCGCGCGCGCGGCGCTGGAGGCGGCCGGGCTGCGCGTCGTTGCGGCGCCTCACACCTTCCGGGCCGCCGAGCCCACCCGATCCTGGCGCAAGTGGATGGCCTCGGCCGACGGCCTGGAGGCGACCTTCATCGTCGCCTACGAGGTCCTCGGCGGCTGGTCGTACCACCTGCCCGGGCGGGCCCTGGTGCCCCCGTCCCCGTCGACCGTCAGGTGAACGCCATGGCCCTGTTCGACCGCTCCGCCTTGAACCCCGACGTGAAGATGCGGGAGGTCTTCGCATGGTCGATGTACGACTTCGCGAACTCCGGCTACACGACCGTTGTGCTGACCGCGGTGTTCAACGCCTACTTCGTGGGCGTGGTCGCCTCGGGGGCGGACTGGGCGACGCTCGCGTGGACGGTCGCGCTGGCGGCGTCGAACCTGGCGGTGATGCTGACCATGCCGGCGCTCGGGGCGTTCGCCGATCTGCGCGGCGCCAAGAAGCCGCTGGTGGCCGTCGCCACCGTGCTGTGCGTCGTCTCGACCGCGGCGCTCGCCTGGATCGGACGCGGCGACGTGGCCGCGGCGATGCTGCTGGTGGCGGTGTCGAACTACTTCTTCTCGATGGGCGAGGCGATCGCCGGCGCGTTCCTGCCCGAGCTCGCCCGCCCGCGCGCGCTCGGCAAGGTCTCCGGCTGGGCGTGGAGCTTCGGGTACTTCGGCGGCATGCTGACCCTGGGGCTGTCGCTCGCGTGGGTGATCTCCTCCCAGTCGCAGGGCCGCACCGCCGAACAGTTCGTCCCGACGACGATGCTGATCGTGGCGGTGGTGTTCGCGATCGCGGCGCTGCCCACGTTCCTCGTGCTGCGCGAGCGCAGCACGCCGGGCACCGCGGCGCCCGGCGAGGCGAGCGCGGCCGGGGCGCTGCGCCGGGTCGGCGCCACGCTCAGCAAGGCGCGGGAGTATCGCGACTTCTGGCAGCTGCTGCTGTGCGGCGCCGCCTACCAGGCCGGGATCGCGGTGGTGATCGCGCTCGCGGCGATCTACGCCGAGCAGGCGATGGGGTTCACTCAGCAGCAGACGATGATGCTGATCTTCCTGGTCAACATCGCGTCCGCGCTCGGTGCGTTCGGGTTCGGCTACCTGCAGGACCAGGTGGGCCACAAGCGCGCGCTCGCGCTCACGCTGGTCGGCTGGATCCTGATGGTGCTGGTCGCCGCCTTCTCACGATCGGTCGAGAGCTTCTGGGTCGCGGCCGGCTTGGCAGGCCTGTGCATGGGTTCGAGCCAGTCGTGCGGCCGCGCGCTGGTCGGTTACCTGACCCCAGCGAGCCACCTCGCCGAGTTCTTCGGACTGTGGGCGCTGGCGACGCGCCTGTCCGCGGTGGTCGGACCGCTGCTCTACGGCGTGGTTACCTGGGTCACCGACGGCGACCACCGGACCGCGATCCTGTCGACCGGCCTGTTCTTCGTGCTCGGACTGTGGCTGCTTCGCGGCCTGGATCCCGAGCGCGGGCACGCGGCGGCCGTCCGTGCCGAAACGGCGCCCACCGCCTGACACACCGATCCGAACCGATCCACCGAACGGAGATCCCCATGCAGAACCGACCCATGCTCGAAGCCGCCGACGTCGCCCGGATGATGGCGGCCGCCGAGGCGGAGGCCAGCCGCCACGGCTGGGCCGTGACCATTGCGATCTGCGACGACGGCGGGCATCTGCTCGCCCTCAAGCGCCTGGACGGCGTGGCGCCGGTCTCGGTCTACATCGCCCCGGAGAAGGCCCGCACCGCGGCACTCGGGCGTCGCGACAGCGCGGTCTACGAGCGCATGATCAACGAAGGGCGCGTATCGTTCCTGTCCGCGCCGATCCTCGCCGGCATGCTGGAAGGCGGCGTGCCGGTGACCGTGGGCGCGCAGGTCGTCGGCGCGGTCGGCGTCTCGGGCGTCAAGTCGAACGAGGACGCGCAGATCGCCCGCGCCGCGGTGGCCGCGCTCGGCTGAGGGCCGCCGCGACCGGCACAAAGAAAAAGGGAACGCCGCGAGGGCGTTCCCCTGAACGGGACACCTCGTTGAGGGCGCCCCGAGCGCGAAGCCTGAACCGGACGTCGTGCGTCAGCGCACGGGGCCGGGGCCGAACGTGCGGCCCCAGCGCGCCGACGTTCGGTGGACGCTCATGTTTAGCACGCGGTGTGCCAGCGCGAAAGTAAGCGTTGCGTATCAACGACTTGATCGGTCGGGCTCACGGACATCCGCGGCCCGGTGTCCCGCCGGTGTCAAACACACCGATGCACGATGCGTCACGCGCGCGCGCGCACCGGCGCTCTGCGGGGCCCCGCGGGCCGCGGCGCCGCCCGCGGCTGCGGGCGTCAAACGGTCGCGACCGGGATCCTGCCGATCCTCGCCTGCCACTCGCGGGGCCCGGTCTGGTGCACGGAGGTGCCGTTCGAATCGACCGCGACCGTGACCGGCATGTCGCGGACCTCGAATTCGTAGATCGCCTCCATGCCCAGATCCTCGAAGCCCAGCACCCGCGCGCTCCGGATCGCCTTCGACACCAGGTAGGCCGCTCCGCCGACCGCCATCAGGTAGGCCCGCCGGTGCCGGCGGATCGCCTCGATCGCGACCGGCCCGCGCTCGGCCTTGCCGATCATCGCGATCAGGCCGGTCTGCGCGAGCATCGCCTCGGTGAAGGAGTCCATCCGCGTCGCCGTGGTGGGCCCGGCCGGACCCACCACCTCGTCGCGCACCGGATCCACCGGGCCGACGTAGTAGATCACGCGGTTGCGGAAGTCCACCGGCAGCGGTTCGCCGCGCGCGAGCATGTCGACGATGCGCTTGTGCGCGGCGTCCCGCCCGGTGAGCATCCGTCCGCTCAGCAGCAGCGTCTGTCCCGGGGTCCAGGACGCGACCTCCTCGGGCGTCAGCGCGTCGAGATCGACGCGCCGGGAGGTCTTGGTGTCGGGCGCCCAGTTGACGTCCGGCCACTCGGACAGCGACGGGGGCTCGCAGTAGGTCGGACCGCTGCCGTCGAGCACGAAGTGCGCGTGGCGGGTGGCTGCACAGTTCGGGATCATCGCCACCGGCTTGGACGCGGCGTGCGTGGGCGCCATCGCGATCTTCACGTCGAGCACCGTGGTCAGTCCGCCCAGGCCCTGGGCACCGATGCCGAGCGCATTGACCTTCTCGTACAGCTCGATGCGCAGCGCCTCGACCCGGCTCGACGGCCCGCGCGCGAGCAGATCCGACATGTCGATCGGCTCCATCAGCGCCTCCTTGGCCAACAGCATCGCCTTCTCGGCGGTGCCCCCGAGGCCGATCCCGAGCATGCCCGGCGGGCACCAGCCCGCCCCCATCGTGGGCACGGTCTTCATCACCCAATCGACCAGCGAGTCCGACGGATTCAGCATCACGAACTTGCTCTTGTTCTCCGAGCCACCGCCCTTGGCCGCGACCGTGACCTCGACCGTGGCGCCCGGCACCACCGTCATGTGGACGACCGCGGGCGTGTTGTCCTTCGTGTTGCGTCGCTCGAAGTGCGGGTCGGCGACGATCGACGCGCGCAGCCGGTTGTCCGGATCGTTGTAGCCGCGGCGCACGCCCTCGTTCACCGCATCCTCGATCGAGCCGTCGAAGCCCGCCCAGCGCACGTCCATGCCGATCTTCAGGAACACGTTGACGATGCCCGTGTCCTGGCAGATCGGACGCCGCCCCTCGGCGCACATGCGCGAGTTGGTGAGGATCTGGGCGATCGCATCCCGGGCGGCCGGGCTCTGCTCGCGCTCGTAGGCGCGTGCCAGGTGCCGGATGTAATCCACCGGATGGTAGTAGCTGATGAACTGCAGCGCGGCTGCGATCGAATCGACGAAGTCGGTCTTCTGGATGGTGACGGGCATCGTGAGGCTCCAGGTTCGCAGGGCACGTGGCAGGTCAATGACCCCCGTCGGCCGGCTTGGGCGGACGCAGCGGGCTGGTCATCATGCGGTCGATGAACGCGATCGCCACCGCCGACACCAGGAAGACGACGTGGATCGTCGTCTGCCAGAAGATCGTCTGCTCGGGCAGGGTGCCGGCGGAGATGAACACCTTGAGCAGGTGGATCGACGAGATCCCGATGATCGCAGTGGCCAGCTTGACCTTGAGCACGTTCGCGTTGACGTGCGACAGCCACTCCGGCTGATCCGGGTGGTGCTCCAGGCGCAGTCGCGACACGAAGGTCTCGTAGCCGCCCACGATCACCATGATCAGCAGGTTCGAGATCATCACCACGTCGATCAGCGACAGGACGATGATCATGATCACCGTCTCCTTGTTCCGCTCGGCGATGCCGAGCCGCTCGACCGTCTGGGTGAGCACGTTCGGATCCCACAGGATGCCGATCAGGTGCCAGAGCTCCTCGAGGAAGAGCACCACGTAGACGCCCTGCGCGACGATCAGGCCGAGGTACAGCGGCACCTGGAGCCAGCGGCTGGCGAAGATGAGGCTGCCGAGCAGGCCGGTCTGTCTCTGGTCGGGGGTCATGGGCGATGGGAAGGGGTCGGCGCGACGCCGGGGCCGGGGAAGACCCCGGACGCAGCCCGGATTCTAGCGATGTTGCACCGCACCGAACATCGCCGCGGGTCCGAGCGGCCCCAAAGGATGTAAGGGATCAGTAAGGGACCGTCCGTAGCGTCGCCGTTGACACGGTTAAACCGACCGCATGTCGGGGAGACAACGCATGTCCGGGAAGATCGAATCCGTGCTCGTCGAAACGCGGGTGTTTCCGCCGCCCGAGTCGTTCGTTCGTCAGGCGACCGTCGCGGGCATGGACCAGTACCACGCGCTGTGCGAGGAGGCCGAGCGTGACCACGCCGGGTTCTGGGCCCGGCTCGCGCGAGAGCAGGTGCTGTGGCACACGCCGTTCACGCGCACGCTCGACGAGGCCGCGGCGCCGTTCTTCAAGTGGTTCGAGGACGGCGAACTCAACGTGTCCTACAACTGCCTGGACCGTCACCTCGGCACGCCGGTCGAGGACAAGGTCGCGATCGTGTTCGAAGCCGACGACGGTACGGTGTCCCGCATCACCTACAAGGAACTGCATGCGCGGGTCTGCCGCTTCGCCAACGGGCTGAAGGCGCTGGGCCATGGCAAGGGCGAGCGCGCGATCGTCTACATGCCGATGTCGGTCGAGGCGATCGTTGCGATGCAGGCATGTGCCCGGCTGGGCATCACGCACTCGGTGGTGTTCGGCGGCTTCTCGGCCAAGTCGCTGCAGGAGCGGATCGTCGACGCGGGCGCGACGCTGGTGATCGCGGCCGACGGGCAGTATCGCGGCGGCAAGGCGATGCCGCTGATGCCCGCGGTGGAGGAGGCGTTCGCGATGGGCGGCTGCGATGCGGTCCGTCATGTCGTGGTCTACCGCCGCACCGGTGGCGACATCGTCGTCAGGCCGCACTATCGCTGGATGCACGAGGTCGAGGCCGGGCAGCCCGACACCTGCGAGCCGGTCTGGGTCGGCGCGGAGCATCCGCTGTTCATCCTCTACACGTCCGGATCGACCGGCAAACCCAAGGGCGTGCAGCACTCTTCGGGCGGCTACCTGCTGCACGCGATGCTGACGATGCGCTGGACCTTCGACATCAAGCCGACCGACGTGTTCTGGTGCACCGCCGACGTCGGCTGGGTCACCGGGCACACCTACGTCGCCTACGGTCCGCTCGCGGTCGGTGCGACCGAGGTGGTGTTCGAGGGGGTACCCACCTATCCGAACGCCGGCCGCTTCTGGGACATGGTCCGTCGGCATCGGGTGTCGATCTTCTACACTGCGCCGACTGCGATCCGCTCGCTGATCAAGGCCTCCGAGGCCGACCCGAACGCGCACCCCCGCACGTTCGATCTGTCGAGTCTGAGGCTGCTCGGCTCGGTGGGCGAGCCGATCAACCCCGAGGCCTGGATCTGGTACCACACGAACGTCGGCGGCGGGCGCTGCCCGATCGTGGACACGTTCTGGCAGACCGAAACCGGCGGCCACATGATCACCCCGCTGCCGGGCGCGACGCCGCTGGTGCCGGGCTCGTGCACGTTGCCGCTGCCGGGCATCGCGGCGGCGATCGTCGACGAGACCGGGGTCGACCTGCCGGACGGCACCGGCGGAATCCTGGTCGTGAAGAAGCCGTGGCCGTCGATGATCCGTACGATCTGGGGTGACCCCGAGCGGTTTCGCAAGAGCTACTTCCCGCCGGAGCTGCGCGGCTATTACCTGGCCGGCGATGGTGCGGTCCGCAACCGCGACACCGGGTACTTCACGATCACCGGCCGGATCGACGACGTGCTCAACGTGTCCGGGCACCGGATGGGCACGATGGAGATCGAATCCGCGCTGGTCGCCAATCCGCTGGTCGCCGAGTCCGCGGTCGTCGGCCGTCCGGACGAGCTCACCGGCGAGGCGATCGTCGCGTTCGTGGTGCTGAAGGGGGCCCGTCCGGCCGATGCGGCGGCGGCCGCCCGCATCGCGAAGGAACTGCGCGACTGGGTCGGCAAGGAAATCGGCCCGATCGCCAAGCCCAAGGACCTGCGGTTCGGCGACAACCTGCCGAAGACGCGGTCCGGAAAGATCATGCGTCGGCTGCTGCGCTCGATCGCCAAGGGCGACGAGATCACGCAAGACACCTCGACGCTCGAGAATCCGGCCATTCTGGAACAGCTGAAGCGGGCGCTGTAGTGGTGCAGAGAGGTGGCGGCGCGCCGCTGCAGCGGGTCGGCGCGCGGCGGGAACGAGTGAGTGGCCGGCCTCGGGCCGTGTGGCAGGAGATCCGATGATCGGGAGACGACGGGGCGATGTGCGAGGCTGCGGGGCGAACGCCCACGCCTCGGACGCAGCGGGTGCGGGGCGCAACGAGCCACGGGTTGCGCCGTGATCCAGCTGCTGAACATCGTCTACACGCTGGCTGCGTTCGTCATGCTGCTGCTGATCGGGCAGTTGCTGGTGCGCGTGCTCAGCTTCGGGCGGCACGAGGAGAACGCGGTCTACCGGTTTCTTCGGTTCCTCGTGTCCCCGGTCACCCGGGTGGTCCGGCGGATCACCCCCACGAAGGTCGACGACCGGCACGTGCCGGTGGTCACGTTCCTGCTGCTGTTCTGGCTGTGCGTGGCCCTCGCCGTCTACCTGCCCGGGCTGGTGGGGGCATCGCGGTGAGCGCCTCCGGCCTCGAGGTCTGGTTCTGGAAGCGCATGGCGCTGTGGTCCACCCTCCTCAAGCGCGACGCGATGGCGGTCGACTACTGGGAGCGGGTGTTCGCCGCGCGTCCAAACGACCCGCGGGTGATGTCCAGCCTCGCGCACCTCAAGGCCCGGCAGGGCGGGCGCCGTGAGGCGATCGCGCTGTTCGAGCGGGCCCTGGCGCTGGATTCGAAGCAGCCCTACGTCTGGTACAACCTCGGCTATCTCCAGCAGGAGGAGCAGCGCCACGAGGAGGCGGTCGCGTCGTTCGAGCGAGCGCTCGAACTCGATCCCAAGATCGACGTCGCCCACTACGGCAAGGCGCTGTCGCTGATCAAGACCGGGCGGCTCGAGGAGGCGATCGCGCCGCTCAAGCGCAACACCGAGCTGCAGCCGATGAGCCCGTACGGCTTCTACCAGCTCGCCCACGTGTACCACCGGCTGAAGCGCCCGGATGAGGTCGCGCAGACCATCCGCCGGCTGAGAGGGTTCGAGCCGCAGGTCGCTCGCCAGCTCGAACGGGAGACCGGCGTGAAGGTCGAGCCGGTCACCTGAACCGCACCCCAAGCGTCAACGTCCACGGAGGCCGCCGCCCACTCAGACGCCACACCGATCCCCCGCAACGTCGTTCGCACATCCAGGAGGAGTCCATGCAAGTCGCAGCCAAGCTGCAGGAATACTGGCGGCGCAACCTGAACATCACGGCCGTGCTGCTGATCGTCTGGTTCGTCGTCACTTTCGTCATCGGGTACTTCGCCCGCGAACTGAGCTTCAGCTTCTTCGGCTGGCCGTTCAGTTTCTGGGTCGGGGCTCAGGGCGCGCTGGTGGTCTACATGCTGATCATCTGGTTCTACGCGCGCTACATGAACAACCTCGACATTGAGTACGGCGTGCAAGAGGAGGAAGAGGTATGAGTGCCGTGACGGGTTCGCAAAAGGCCTTCAATCAGCAGTTGAAGAAGGTCTACGGGATGTACACCGGCGGGTTCCTGCTGTTCGTGGTCGCGCTCGCGATCCTCGAGCAGATGGGGCTGCCGCGCGCGACGATGGGTTACGTGTTCCTCGCCGCCACCATCCTGCTCTACGCCGGCATCGGCGTGCTGAGCCGCACCAACGACGCCGCCGAGTACTACGTGGCCGGCCGCCGCGTGCCGGCGATGTTCAACGGGATGGCCACCGGCTCCGACTGGATGTCGGCCGCGTCGTTCATCGGCATGGCCGGGACGCTCTACCTGTCCGGCTACAACGGCTTGGCCTTCATCATGGGCTGGACCGGTGGCTACGTGCTGGTGGCGCTGCTGCTTGCGCCGTACCTGCGCAAGTTCGGTCAGTTCACCATCCCGGACTTCCTGGGTGCGCGCTACGGCGGCCACATCCCGCGCTTCATCGGGATCCTGATCGCCATCATGGTGTCGTTCACCTACGTGGTCGCGCAGATCTACGGCGTGGGTCTGATCACCACGCGGCTGACCGGCGTCGACTTCGCGGTCGGCGTGTACCTCGGTCTCGCGGGCATCCTGGTGTGCTCGTTCCTCGGCGGGATGCGTGCGGTCACCTGGACCCAGGTCGCGCAGTACATCATCCTCATCATTGCGTACCTGATCCCGGTGATCTGGCTGTCGGTCAAGCAGACCGGCGTGCCCGTGCCCCAGCTGGTCTACGGCAAGCAACTGGAGAAGGTCACCGCGCTCGAGCAGAAGCTGATCGACGATCCGAAGGAGAAGGAGGTCCGTCAGATCTTCCGCGACCGGGCGGCGGCCGCGACCGAGGCGCTCAAGGATCCGGGCAAGGCATTCGCCGAAGGGAAGGCCCGTCTGGAGAAGAACGTGGCCGATCTGAAGGCTGGCAACGAGGATGCCGCGAAGATCAAGGCCGCCGAGGATGCGCTGGCGCGCTGGCCGAAGGACGAGGCCGCCGCGCGGGCGCAGTGGACCCGCGAGCGGGGTGCTGCCGCACGCGCGAATCCGCCCGCCCGTCACGGCGAGGCGTTCGCCGGCAAGGACGACAAGGCGCGGGACGTTTCACGTCGCAACTTCCTCGCGCTGGTGTTCTGCCTGATGGTCGGCACGGCCGCGCTGCCGCACATCCTGATGCGGTACTACACCACGCCGTCGGTGAAGGAGGCCCGCAGCTCGGTGACCTGGTCGCTGTTCTTCATCTTCTTGTTGTACTTCACGGCTCCGGCGCTCGCGGTACTCGTCAAGTACGTGATGTACAACGACGTGGTGGGTACGGCGTTCAGCAGTCTGCCGGCGTGGGTACAGGCCTGGACCAAGGTCGATCCGTCGCTGCTGTCGATCACGGACGTCAACCGTGACGGGATCGTGCAGCTCGCGGAGATCACGATCGGCGGCGACATCGTGGTGCTGGCCACTCCCGAGATCGCCGGACTGCCATACGTGGTGTCGGGCCTGGTGGCGGCGGGCGGCCTCGCGGCGGCGCTGTCCACCGCCGACGGCCTGCTGCTGACGATCGCCAACGCGCTGTCGCACGATCTCTACTACAAGATGATCGATCCGAACGCGCCGACGGCCCGCCGGGTGCTGCTGTCGAAGATCCTGCTGCTGGTGGTGGCGGTGCTGGCCGCGTACGTGGCGTCGCTGAAGATTGCGGACATCCTGTTCCTGGTGTCCGCGGCCTTCTCGCTCGCGGCGGCCGGCTTCTTCCCGGCGCTGGTGCTCGGCGTGTTCTGGAAGCGCACCACCGGGATCGCTGCCTCGATCGGCATGGTGGCCGGCTTCGTCGTCACGTTCTGGTACATGATCACCACCCACCCATGGCTGCGCGAGGTGTTCTTCGGAACGCCGCGCTCGGCGCCGCAGGACCTCTGGTGGGACATCCAGCCGATCTCCGCCGGCGTGTTCGGCGTGCCGGTCGGCTTCCTGGTGATCGTCATCGTGAGTCTGCTGACTCCCGCGCCGTCGCGCGAGACGCAGGAGTTGGTGGAGAGCGTCCGCTATCCGAACCTCAAGGCGGCCTGACCGCCGACGCGACGGCCGCCCCGCGGGGCGGCCGTCTCGACCTTCGCAGCCCGGGCCTCGGCCCGGGCTGTTTCGTTTCGGGTGCGGTGTGCGTGTCCACTTGATCTTCGTCAGGACCGTGTCAGCCCGACGCGGCACGATCCACCCGGTTCGACAGGGAGAACACGATGAAGACCACGATCCTCGCCGCCGCCGTCGTTGCCGCGCTCGCGCTGTCCGGATGCAATCGCGACTACGGCTTTACGCGCTCCGCCTTCAACGCGAAGTTCGTCGACAAGACCGAGGAAGCGGCCATCGACACCGCGGGCAAGCCCGAGCGGGTCGAGACGCCCGATGCCGATACGCACGTACTGGTTTACGCGAAGAAGACCTTCGACCAGGAGAACGGCAACGCGCCCGATGCGCTCGCCAAGGTGACCTTCAAGAAGGACGCCGCGGGCAAGTACGTGTACGCCGGCATCGACTTCCAATCCGAATGATCATCCGCCGCCCGCCGGGCGGCCCGGCCGGAGCGTACGGTACAATCCGGCCGCCCGGAGGGATGGATGAGCGGTTTAAGTCGCACGCCTGGAAAGCGTGTAAGGGTTAACAGCCCTTCGGGGGTTCGAATCCCCCTCCCTCCGCCAGTGACCCCCGCAAGGGGGTTTTTTCTTGTCCACCGCAGGCAACTGAAACCGGCCACAGAAGCCAGTCTCCACGGGAATCCTGTCTAACCCCATCCGATCGCGTACAACGCCAAGCCGATTCCGGTGGGGTAACTGGTGGGGTAGCGATGGACACGGTGGGGCAGGTTTCCGGTGGGGTGGTTAGTCCGATCAAGCGCAAGTCCGTCGGGCGCCTGACGGCCGTCCAGGTTCGTAACCTCCGCGAGCCGGGTCGGTACGCGGACGGTGATCAGCTGTTCCTGGAGGTCGGCAAGACGGGGCGCCGGCAATGGCTGTTCCGGTACCAGTCTCCCGCCGGACGCAAGCGCGACATGGTGATCGGAAGCGCGGAGACGGTGCCGCTGGCCGACGCCCGCGCCGCCGCCGCCGAGGCGAGGGCGCTACTAGCACGCGGGATCGACCCGCTCGACGAGCGGCACGGCAAGAAGCAGCAGGCACGGGCGGCCGATTCGGCGCGCAAGGCCGAGCGCGAGGCCGAGCGGGCAACGCTGGCGCGGGTAGCGCGGGAATACCACGAGCTGATCTCGCCGAAGTTCCGCAACCGAAAGCACGCGCAACAGTGGATCAACAGCCTGGAGCAGCACGTCCCGGCCGACGTGTGGAAGAAGCCGATCGCTGCGATTAAGGCCGGCGAGCTGGTCGATGCGGTCGTCGCGATTCAGCGCAAGGTTCCCGAGACCGGTAGCCGGGTGGGGCAACGGCTCGCCGCGACCTTCGAGCACGCGCTGCTGCGCGAGCTGATCAAGACGAACCCGATGGGTGGGACGGCGCGGCGGGTGCGCGAGCTGGTCGGCAAGCGGCAGAAGGGCGCCTTCGCGGCGCTGCCGTACCAGGAGCTTCCCGCGTTGATGGCGACGCTGCGGACCCGCGAGGGGCTGGCGGCGCGGGCGCTGGAGCTGGCGGTGCTGACGGCCGCGAGGACGACCGAGGTGCTGCACGCGCACTGGTCCGAGTTCGATCTGGATGCCGGCCTGTGGCGCGTCCCCGGCGAGCGGATGAAGGGTGGCGAGCCGCATACGGTGTTCCTGAGCGAGCCGGCCGTCGAGCTGCTGCGGGCGCTGCCGCGCGTCGAAGATTCGCCGTACCTGTTACCGTCGCCGAT
>JBIKMO010000460.1:0-4900 GCA_044359175.1 Burkholderiaceae bacterium
GTATTGTAGATCGTAGTAAGATGCCTACCTATGGTAAAGTTATCATGGGTGGTTTGTTAGCACTTGCTGCAGCTAATCCTGGTTTGTTTGACTTAACTGCACCCGCTGCTGCTCTTCAGCCTGCTGCGGGAACTGCTGCTGACTTAGCATTCTTAGAGGCTAACGCTGGAGCTTTAGCTCCTGGTGCTGGTTTTACAGTACCACCTATAATACCTGAAGTACCTGTAATACCTACAACACCTACAGCACCTCCTGTAGTTCCTGAAACACCTCCTACAACACCCCCTGTAGTGCCTGAAACACCAACTGTACCTCCTACACCTACTACACCTACAGTACCTCCTGTAGTACCTCCTACAACACCCCCTGTAGTTCCTCCTGTAGTACCCACAGTGCCTACAGTTCCAACAGTACCTACAGTGCCCTCAGGTATAGAATCACTATTCTCTAATCTAGGTAGTTCCTTAACTAAAGGGTTTACTGATGTTGTAGGAACATTACTGACAGGCCTAACTAGTGGTAATTCTTCTAATGCTGTAGGTAATCTGATCACTGCTGGTGTAAACTATCAACAAGCTAAAGAGGCTGCTGATGCTTTGTTAGCTTCTGGTCAACTAAGCCAGCAACAGTACAACAACTTAGCTTCGAACATTCAAGGGCAGTATAACCAGTTAGCTACAACTACTGGACAGCAACTAGGTGAGTTTACTCCCTACGGTGTTACTACTAATCTGTTCGGACAAGGTGGACAAGCTATTCAGAATGCTGCAATGCAAGCAGCACAGCAATCTTTTAATCAAGCTGGTTTAACTAATGTTGATCAACTATCCCAAGATTATTACAATAAGCTATCTGCTTTGTCTGCTCCTGATATTGCTCGTCAGCGACTAGCAACAGAGGAACGCTTACGTGCTCAAGGTAGATTGGGTGTAAGTGGTGCTGCTTATGGTGGTTCTTCACCTGAACTGTTAGCACAAGAACAAGCCATAGCACAGCAGCAACTACAACGTGAGTTACAGTCTAGACAGGCTGCATTAGGCGAACGTGGTACGTTACTGTCTCAAGGCACTGCTGCACTACAACCTGCTGTACAGCTTGGAACCACAGCACAGCAAGCAGCACAACAACAGTTTGCTTCTAACCTTGCTAGACAGAATCTGTTAACTAACTTGCAGACACAAGGTATTCAATCTGCTGGTGTACTACAGCGTCAAGGTCTACAAGATGCTTTGTCAAGACAGTTAGCAGCAACAGCAGCTAGGTCTGGTGCTAATCAGCAACTAACACAGTCCTTGTTCGGTGGTGCTACAGGAGGTACGTCTAGCGGTGGTAGTAGTCTGTTCGGATCACTACTGAGTAGTATGTTTGCCCCTAGTGATACCGTACCAGGGTTGAATATGACATACGCAGAAGCCTTGTCAAAAGGTCTTATTGCTCCATAAGGAAACATAATGGCACAGCAACAGATGAGTTTGTTTGGACCAAGCCTAGCACAAGCACAGGCTGCGCTGGCTCAAGAAGATGAGGCAACGACAGCTAGATTAGCACAACTTAGTCCTGAGCAACAACTAACAAGGGTAGCTCTACAGGGTGGTAGACAAGCTGGTAGGGCTTTAGGTGGTTTGTTCGGTATTGAAGATCCTAGGCTGAAGGAAGCAGCACAGCAAGAAGCTATCTTCAAAGAATTGAAGGATAGTGGTGTTGACTTCACTGACTCTGAACAACTGTACCCTGCATTGATTAATGCTTATCAGTCCAGAGGTATGATTGACAAAGCTATCGTAGCAGCGGCTAAGTATGAAGATGTTAAAGCTTCGTCACTTAAGACTCAAGCAGAGCTTGGATTGAAAGGAGCACAGACTGAGAAGGCTTTAGCAGAGGCTGCAAAGGCTCAGAGAGAGAAACTAGATACACCGTTTGGTAAAGTTGATCCAGATAAGTTTACACCAGAAAGTTTAGACAAGTTTAGAGCATCTGGTAACTATAGAGATTTAGTTCCATCTAATCCTGAACAGTATTCTGATCCCTATGAAACAACAGGAGCTGATGGTAGGAAGATTGTTGTCCAAAAGAACCTACGAACAGGTAAAGTCGAGTCTATTGATAAAGCATCGCAAGTTAATGTTAGTGCTACTGCATCAGCAGCTCAAGAGAAAGACATTAACAAAACAAAAGTAGCAAGACTAAATGAGTTTGAGAATGCTGCTGTTAATGCTGATTCAGTAATTAACAATGTTAACGCAATCAGTTCAGTATTAGGGAATGCTTTCACTGGTGTTGGTAGTGGTGTTGCTCTTAAAGCAGGCCAAGTTGCTAACGCTCTTGGCGTAACAGTTACGGGAACAACAGAATCAGAGCAGTTGAATCAGTTGTTAGCTAAACTGGCTCAAGGACAAGCACGAACACTCCCTGGTTCTTTGTCAGAAAAAGAATTACTGTTCTTAAGAGAAGCTATTGGAACTGGTGGTATGACTAGGCAAACACTACAGGCTATGCTTGGTCGTATGCGTGAAGATGCTATTGCTGATAAAGAAGCATACAAGCAAGCTTTTGATTATCAACGTAGTGGTAAAAATCTTAATGACTTTGATTTTGCAGGTGCTCGTACAGAAGCAAGGCAAAAAGCTAGGAGAATTAACCAGTTGTTAGAAAGAGCTACTCCTGAACAGCGCAGACAATTAGGATACTAATATGGCAACAGGACTTTCACCTCAAGAACTTGATGAACTTAAGAGTTTATTAGGTTCTCAAGGAACACCAGCACCAACACAGCCTACATCAGTTATGGAGGGTGCTAAACAACCAGGAAAGACATTTACTGATTTAGCCATAGAAGCACTACCTGACGTTGGTGGGTTAGCTGGTGGCATTATCGGAGCAGCTACAACACGAACCCCACAAGGGGCTATGACAGGTAGAGCTTTAGCGCAACAAGCTGTTAGAGGTGTTATTGGCTCTGGTCTTGGAGCAGCGACAGGAACAGCTCTAGAAGCTGGTGTCAAGTCTGCAATGGGTATGCCAGTGCCTCTGACAAAGACAGCAGCAGATATGTTGTCTAACTCCGTAACGAACATGGCTTTAGATGCTACTGGTAACGTGGTCTTTAACATGCTTGGAAAAGGTTACCGTGTTACCAAAGACGCATTGTTAAAAGCTGGTGTATTACCACCAATGGATACTTCTGCACAAGAAGCTAAACGTGTTGCTCAAGAGCTTTTACAGAAGTATGGTGGTTCCCTAACAGAGTATCAAATCACAGGCACTACAGGTGCTAAAGTACGTGAATCAGTTGCTCGTAGTGGTTTCTCAGGTCAAAGCACCTTTGATCAACTAGCAGAGACTAACTTAAATGCTTTACGTCAGGAAAGAGATAAGATCCTTGATACTGTGTCTGATGAAGCTATTCCGTCTATTCAGGCTGGTCAAGGTGTAAGAGATATTATACAGACAGCTAACACAAGGTTATCTGAGGCTGTTTCTCCTTTCTACGAACAAGAGTTACCTGCTAGGGGTTTCAACTTACTTGTTGACTTTAATCCTATAAAGTCTAAGGCTTTTGAAACACTTAAAAGAGCTGAGAAGTTAACAGAAACAGGTAATCCTGCTGCTGTGTATGGTGATGACGTTGCTCGTGTCTTAAAAGATATTAGTAATTTATCTTCTGATGTATCATTTGCTCAAGCACACCAACTAAGATCTATCTTAAATAGTCGTCTTCGTGATCTAAAAGTAGAGGTTGGTAAAAATAGTCCTGTTGTTGCTGAACTGTCCAAGGCAGTTAAAAGCATTGACGATGCTATGGATACATCAGCTAAACAAATGGATCCAGAACTACTTGCTCGTTATCGTAGCACACAGCAATTCTACAAAGAATCGCTAGATAAGTTGTTTCCTGAAACAGTGCTTAAGATACTTGTTAAAGAGCCTGAACGTATTGGAGAAGCTATATACAAAGCTGGTAACCAATCAGAGATACGTGCTATCAAAGATGCTTTAGCACAAGCTAAAACGATTGATCCTGCCTTAGATAGTAAAGCTATTCAACAATCATTGAATAGAGGCTATGTTGAGTCTTTTTTAGGCGAACAAGGTGCTGAGAATACGCTTAAAGAGTTTGTTAGTATCAACGATAAGCTTAGAAAAGATGCTAAGTTTCGTAGGACGTTTGAGGAAGCACTTAGCCCTGAAGCACAGAACAGCATAAGAGCATTAAGTAAATCTGCTGAATTAAGTGCAAAGACACCTGGATCAGGTCTATCTTTATTTATTGCTGGAAAACAAGCTGATGCTGCTAGCTCTGTAGCTGCTGTGTTAGGGACGGGAACAGCACTATATCAAGATCCTTTACTTGGTGCTGCTGTCGGTGCTGGTGTGCTTTTAACACCAAAGATACTAGCTAAGATAGCTACTAACCCTAAAGCAGCTAATCAATTAGTTGGCTTAGAGAAAGAGATTAGTAAAACAGGTATGACAGGTGCTGCTGCTGCTAAGTTAGCAAAGATATACAATGATGCTCGTGTAACAACATCAGACTTTGGTGCTCCTGAAGCAGCTACACAGGACCAACCACAGCAAGGTTTAACACCAGAGCAAATGGATGAACTTAGAAACCTCACACAGCCTCCTTCACAGCCTGAGAAGAAGCAACCCATGAAACAAAGTAGTATTGTTGGAGACCTTTTAGGAGGTTTCATCAATGTTTGAACTCATTGGTGCTCTTATTGGTGGTGCTTTCCGTCTTGCTCCAGAGGTCCTAAAGATCTTAGATAGGAAGTTTGAAAGAGAGCATGAACTAAAGAAGTTAGATGTTGAAGTCTCTATCGCTAAGATGCAAGCAGAGTTTGCTCTACAGCAGGGACATCAACGTCTACAAGAGCATGAATTAGATGCTATCGGTGAA
>JBIKMO010000330.1:0-4880 GCA_044359175.1 Burkholderiaceae bacterium
CCGGCGCGTCGAGCCCGAGCTGCTCGCGGCCGCGCGGCCGGTGCTCGAGCGGCTCGCGGCCGAGCACGGCGAGACCGCCATCCTGACCATCGCCGACGACGACGAGGCCGTGCAGATCGATCAGGCAGTCGGCGGCGAACACTTCGTACGGGTCGAGCTCAGCCCGGGCTTCCGACATCCGCTCGGCAAGGGGGCGAGCGGCCGGGCGCTGCTCGCGTTCCTGCCGTTGGACGCGATCGAGCGCGTGGTCGCCCGCAGTGCCGATCCGCCGGCGCTGCAGGCCGCGCTCGCCGAGGTCCGCCGCACCGGCTACGCCACCTCGCACGACGAGCTGTCGGCGGGCGTGCAGGGCGTGTCGGTACCGGTGAGGGTGGGCGGCGTCGCGGTGGCCTCGCTCGGGATGGTGTTCCCGAGCACGCGCGGCGGCGAGGCGTCGGCGCGGGTCGCGCCCCTGGTGAGGGCGGCCGCTCGGATCGGCAAGGCGCTGTACCGGCGCGCCTGAGCCGCGGCTGCGGGCGTCGTTACGCGCTGCGCCCGGGTGCGTCATGCCGGGCGCTCGACCGCGACCCCCCGCGGAAACGGTGCGAGCGCCGCCTCGGTGGCCGCCCGGATCCGGTCGGGATCGCCGACCTCATGCATCAGCAGCAGCACGAGCCGAGCAAGCGCCGGCGCGGTCGCGGCCTCACCCGCTTCGGTCAGCCGGTAGCACAGGTCGGTGTAGACATCGTCGAGCTGCTGTTCGCTCAGGCTCATGGGCGACCTCCGTCGCAGCATGCGGCGATCGCCCGCTCGACCTCGATCGGATCCGCGGTGCGCCAGCGGCCGAGCACGTGGCCGTCGGGCCGGTAAACGTAGCAGGTGCCCGGGCGGGCGTCGTGCCGCTGCGCGAGCGGACCGTCCGCGCGCGCCCGCAGCACGGTCGGCACGCCACCCGCCGGTGTCGGGGACGGCTCGAAGGGCGCGTCGCCGAACAGCAGCACGGTGAAGCCGGTGCCGATCGCATCGGCGAGCGCGGTGCCGTCGTCCAGCGGCGCGTCGGCCAGGTTGCAGCCGCGCGCCGGTCCGCCCGCGAAGCGCGCACCCTCGTCGTCGGCGTTCAGCGGCGAGTCCGGATAGCCGACCGAGGCGCTCTGACGTGGATCGACCAGCCGCCGGATCCACTCGTGCTCGACCGCGAGCGACAGCGCCGCCTCGCGCATCAGCCTGAAGGCGGGCGAGGGGGGCGCCATGAACTCGCAGCTCTTCGAGGCGTGACGCATGTTCTCGCGCGTGGCGTGCACGCGCTCGTCGCTGTAGCTGTCCAGCAGCCGTGACGGCACCCGGCCCTCGGCGACCCACGCGAGCTTCCACGCGAGGTTCGCGGTGTCGTCGATCCCGGAGTTCAGTCCGCGCACCCCGAAGATCGGCACCAGGTGGGCCGCGTCGCCCGCGAGCAGCACGCGACCGTGGCGGTAGCGCTCGAGCGTGAGGCAGCTCGCACGGTACAGGCTGATCCACACCGGCTCCCAGGGCTGGGTCTCGCCCATGAACGCGAGGTGGCTGCGGACCCGCTCGAGCACGTTCTCCGGACGCACCGCCTCCTCGGGATCCTCGTCGTCGCGCAGCTGGTAGTCGAAGCGCCACAGATCATCGCGGTGCTTGTGCAGCAGCAGAGTCGCCCCGGGGTTCGACGGCGGGTCGAACCACGCGCGCCGGCCGGCCGGCAGGTCGCTCTTCATCAGGATGTCGACGATCACGTAGGTGCCGTCGTACCGCGTGCCGACGAAACGCAACCCCAGCGCCCGGCGCACGCTGCTGTGCGCGCCGTCGGTGGCGACCACCCAGTCGGCGTCCAGCGCGTAGCCGCCATCGGGCAGGTCGACCTGCAGCGCGACACCGTCGTCGCGCGCCTTCACGCCGCTCACGCGGTTGCACCACCGCACCTCGATCAGTCCGCGCAGCGCCTCGATGCGGTCGAGCAGGAACTGCTCGACGTAGCACTGCTGGATGTTCAGCAGACGCGGGTAGCGGGCGAGCGGATCCTGCGGCACCTGCAGGTGCAGCACCGGCCGGTCGCGCCAGTAGCTCCAGCCTTCGCTCCAGGCCAGCCCCTGGCGCAGGTGCGGCTCGGCCACGCCCAACCGCGCGAACGTCTGCAGCGTCCGGTCGGTGATGCATCCCGCCCGGCTGCCGGTGCACACCGTGTCGTCGGCCTCGAGCACCACCGACGCGACGCCGTGCCGCGCCAGCCCGAGCGCCATCGCGAAGCCGACCGGCCCGCCGCCGACGATCGCCACCCGGTGCCGGACCGGGTCGCGTCCCCCGGCGATCGCCGGTCGGGTTGGCGGGTGTCGCTGGTAGTCGAAGTACGAGACGAAGTGCGTCATGCTCGGCGGGCGCAGGGCGGGCGCAGGGCGGGTGCTCGGCGGGGGCTTCCCGGTGCAGGCCGGACTGTGGCACGATCGGCCCGAGGCCGGATATCGAACGCCGAAGTCCGATATGCGAACAGCCTAGGTTCGCGTCGCGTCAGCGTCAAGCGGCGGGGCGCACGCCAGGAGGACGACGATGAGCACCGCCGGGTTCACCGTGACCGGTCTGAACCACATCGCGTGGAAGTGCCGCGACGCCGAGGAGACCCGGGCCTTCTACGAGGACCTGCTCGGGCTGCCGCTCGCGCACGTGGTCCGCGCCGACACCGTGCCTTCGACCGGCGAGGCCTGCCGTTACGTGCACGTATTCTTTCGCCTGCACGACGGCTCGTTCGTCGCGTTCTTCGACCTTGCGGACGGCCGGGCGACCGCGCCGGACCCGGCCACGCCGGCGTGGGTCAACCACCTGTCGCTCGAAGTCGGCACGCGCGACGAGTTGCTGCGCGCGCTCGATCGCCTGCGCGCGGCGGGCGTGCCCGTCATCGGCCCGGTCGACCACCACTGGCTGCACTCGATCTACTTCACCGACCCGAACGGCATCCGGCTGGAGCTGTCGTGGCGCGCCAAGGGTGCCGAGACGTTGTCCGGCTTCGAGGCCGGCGCGCGCGACGAGCTCGCGCGGTGGCAGTCCGACAAGCGCATGGTGAGCGCGTGAACCGCGAGCTGGTCGTGGTCGACGTGCGCCCCGGGCGGGCGATGGAGTCGCAGTCCGGCATCGCGCAGCTGTGGCCGCGGGTCTACGGGGCGATCGTGCGCGCGCCCGGCGCTCGCACCGCGGCGATCGTCATCCATCCCACCAGCAATTTCATGGGCCACTACCTGCTCGAGCCGCTGGCACGTGCGGGGATCTCGGCGCTTGGTCTGAACACCCGCTACCTGGGCAACGATACCCAGCTGCTGATGGAGCGTGCGATCCAGGACCTGGGTGCCGGAGTGCGCCACCTGCAGCGCGAGGGCTTCGAGCGGATCGTGCTGGTCGGCAACTCGGGGGGTGCGGCGCTCGTGTCGTTCTACCAGGCCCAGGCCGAGCGGCTGACGGTCACGCGCACTGCCGCTGGCGACCCGATCGACCTGGCGCCGGAGGACCTGCCGCCGGTGCAGGGGCTGGTGCTGACCGCGGCGCACCCGGGCCGCTCGCGGCTGTTCTCGGAGTGGCTCGATCCGTCGGTGATCGACGAGCACGACCCGTTCGCCGCCGATCCGGCGCTCGACATGTTCAATCCCGCGAACGGCCCGCCGTACCGCGCCGACTGGCTCTGCGCGTACCGCGCGGCGCAGCTCGAGCGAAACCGGCGCCTGGAGCGCTGGGCGCGCGCGCGGCTGGCCTGGATCCGGTCGCTGCCTCACGGCGTCGACGACCAGGCGTTCGTCATCTACCGCACCGGTGCCGACCCGCGCCACCTCGACCCGTCGATCGACCCCAACGACCGGCCCTCCGGCTCGATCTGGGGCGACCCGCGCAAGCTCAACTATGGCGCGAACAACATCGGACGGTACACGACGCTCACCGCATACCTGAGCCAGTGGGCGCCCTCGTCGCCGGCCGACGGCCCGAGCAACCTTGCCCGCACCACGGTGCCGGTACTCGCGATCGAGCACAGCGCGGACGCGTCGGTCGTGCCGTCGATGAACGAGGCGTTCGCGCAGGCTGCGCCGGGGCGGATCGTCCGGCACCGGCTGCAGGGCGCCACCCATTACCTCGTCGGCCAGCCCGATAAGCTCGCCGAGACCGTCGAGGCGATCGTCGCGTTCGCCGCTCGGCTCTGACCCGTCGCAACCCGTCCGCCCGGAGGACCCCATGTCACGTCGCCGCTTCACGCTCGCCCTGACCGCCGCGGCGGTGCTGCCGCGCGCGGGCCTCGCGCAGTCCGCGCCGTTCCCCAACCAGCCGGTGAAGATCGTGGCGCCGTTCCCGCCCGGCGGCGGTGCGGACATCATCGCGCGGCTGTACGCGACCCAGCTCGCCACCGCGTTCGGGCAGCCATTCGTCGTCGAGAACAAGCCGGGCGCGGGCACGCTGCTCGCGGCGAGCGAGGTGGCGCGTGCGCCGGCCAACGGCTACACGCTGATCGCGGTCACTGCCGACACGCTCGCGGTCGCCTCCTCGCTCTACAAGGCGCCGCCGGTGATCCCCGAGCGCACGCTTTCGCCGATCGCCCAGATCGTGCGCACGCCGCTGCTGGTGGTCGTGCGACCGGACAGTCCCCATCGCACGCTCGCCGACGTCGTCCAGGCTGCGCGAGCGGCGCCCGGCAAGCTCACCGTCGGGTCGGCCGGCATCGGCACGATCCACCACCTCGCGATCGAGCAGTTCGCACGCGCCGCGAAGGTCGAACTCAAGCACGTGCCCTACCGCGGCTCGGCGCTCGGGCTGACCGACCTGCTCGGGGGGCACATCGACGCGATGTTCCTCGAGTCGCCGCTCGCGCTGCCCAACCTGCGCGGCAGCAAGGTGCGCGCGCTGGCGATCAC
>JBIKMO010000331.1:0-4862 GCA_044359175.1 Burkholderiaceae bacterium
TGTACCAGGCGGCGTTCCTGCCCGGGTTCATGCTGGTTGGACTGTACTGCCTGGTGATCGTCGCGGCCGCGTTTCTCAAGCCCGATTGGGTGCCGGCGCTGCCGATGGAAGCCCGCACCTACCGCGAGGACAGCGGCCGCAGCGGTCATGCTTCCCTGTTCGTGCTGCTGGGGATCTGCCTGGTGGTCGGCGTAATGATGGAACGCAACTACCCGGCGCTGGTCAGCGCGTTCACCGGCGCTGCGGCGTCGCCGCCCGAGGACGAGGCGGTGGTGATGTCGCTGACGGTGGCCGTGGCGCTCGCGTTCCTGTTCGCCTTGGTCGACAAGATCCTGCGCCTGAACCTGCTGTCGAAGCTCGCCCGCCAGGTCACCTTCGTGCTGATCCCGCCGCTGCTGCTGATCTTCCTGGTGCTCGGGACGATCTTCCTGGGCATCGCGACCCCCACCGAAGGCGGTGCGATGGGGGCGGCCGGTGCGCTGCTGCTGGCCGGCCTGCGCCGGCGCATCAACCTGGACTTGCTCAAGCAGGCGCTGAACTCGACTGCGAAGCTGTCTTGCTTCGTGCTCTTCGTGCTGGTCGGTTCCACCATCTTCAGCCTGACCTTCCAGGGCATCGACGGGCCGAAGTGGGTCGAGCACCTGTTCGACGCGCTGCCCGGCGGAGCGATGGGCTTCCTGATCGTGGTCAACGTGCTGATCTTCATCCTGGGCTGCTTCCTGGACTTCTTCGAGATCGCGTTCATCCTTCTGCCGCTGCTCGCTCCGGTGGCGGTGAAGCTCGACATCGACCTCGTGTGGTTCGGGATCATCGTCGCGATGAACCTGCAGACCTCGTTCCTCACGCCGCCCTTCGGGTTTGCGCTGTTCTACCTGCGTAGCGTGGCCCCAGCCCAGGACTATGACGACCGGATCACGCGCAAGCGGATCACCGGGATGTCGACGGTGGACATCTACAAGGGCTCGGTCGCCTTCGTGTGCGTCCAACTCGTGATGCTGGTGGCGGTGATTGCGTTCCCGACGTTGTCAATCGACCCCGAGGCATCCGGCAAGAAGATCAACATCGAGAATATCCGGATCGAGATCCCGGACGAACCCGCCGACACGGATTCGGGCACCCCGTCGCCTGGGGGGGCCCCGGGGACGGGGCGTAACTGAGCGCGCGCCCGGGCTGGGCCTCCGCGCGCCCGATCGTTCGGGGCAGCGCGGAGGACAGGCGCCCGGAGCGCGTTACTTCACCTGCGCCGGAAGTACCGGGAGCCAGCGAAGAAACGCGTCTCAGCGCTTGCGCACCGGCGGCAGGTCGGTGCAGACGCCCTCGTAGAGCTCGGCGGCCATGCCGATCGACTCGCCCAGCGTCGGATGCGGGTGGATCGTTCGGCCGATGTCGGTCGCGTCCGCACCCATCTCGATCGCGAGCGCGAGCTCGCCGATCATGTCGCCGGCGTGCGTGCCGACGATCGCGGCCCCGACGATCCGGTGCGTGTCCTCGTCGAAGAGCAGCTTGGTGAAGCCCTCGTCGCGGCCGTTGGCGATCGCCCGGCCGGACGCCGCCCACGGGAACACCGCGCGTCCCAGCTTCATGCCGCGGGCCGCAGCGTCGTCCTCGGTCACGCCCACCCAGGCGATCTCCGGGTCGGTGTAAGCCACTGACGGAATCACCCTCGCGTCGAAGTGCGACTTCAGCCCAGCGGCGGCCTCGGCGGCCACGTGACCCTCGTGGACCGCCTTGTGCGCGAGCATGGGCTGGCCGACGATGTCGCCGATCGCGAACACGTGCGGCAGGTTCGTGCGCATCTGCGAATCCACCGGTACGAACCCCCGATCGGTGACCGCGATCCCGGCGCGATCCGCGCCGATTCGAGCGCCGTTCGGGCTGCGGCCGACCGCGCTCAGGACCAGGTCGTAGAGCTGAGGCTCGGCGGGGGCCTGATCGCCCTCGAACCACACGCGGATGCCGTCGGCCGCCGCCTCTGCCTTCGCGGCCCGGGTCTTCAGCATCACGCGGTCGAAGCGCTTACCGTTGTGCTTTTGCCAGACCTTCACCAGGTCGCGATCAGCGCCGGGCATCAGGCCGTCGGTCATCTCGACCACCTCCAGCCGGGCGCCGAGCGTCGAATACACGGTGCCCATCTCCAGGCCGATGATGCCGCCGCCGATCACGAGCATCCGCTTCGGGCGGGTGCGCAGCAGCAGCGCGCCGGTCGAGTCGACCACACGTGGATCATCGGGCAGGAACGGCAGTCGGATCGACTGACTGCCCGCCGCGACGATCGCCTGCTCGAAGCGGATCACCTGACGCCCGCCGCTGCGCACCTGCCCCGGGCCCTCGGTGATCTCGACCTCGACATGATGCGGGTCGAGAAAGCGCCCGTAGCCCCGCACCACCCGCACCTTGCGCGCCTTGGCCATGCCAGCGAGCCCGCCGGTCAGTTTGCCGACCACCTTGTCCTTCCAGCCGCGCAATGCGTCGAGATCGATGCTCGGCTCGCCGAACACGATCCCATGGGCCGCCATGTCACGCGCCTCGTCGATCACCGCTGCGGTGTGCAGCAGCGCCTTCGATGGGATGCAGCCGACGTTCAGGCACACGCCGCCGAGGGTGGGATAGCGCTCCAAGAGCACCGTATCCATGCCCAGGTCGGCCGCCCGGAAGGCCGCCGAATAGCCTCCGGGACCGGCGCCGATCACCAGCATCGCGCAGGTTGCATCGGGCGCGCCGGCGAACGCAGATGCCGCAGCCGGTACGCTCGGGCGAGCCGGAGCACCGGTGCCGTGGGCTGGGATGGTCGCCTGGGCCGGCGATGCGTGGCCGGACGCGGACGCGGCGCTGGTCGCGGCGGCCGCAGCGGCCACCGATGGCCCGCCTGACACGGTCGCCGTCGGTTCGGCATCGGCGAGTACCGGCTCGACCAGGGCGATCACGCTGCCCTCGCTCACCTTGTCGCCCAGCCCGACCTTCAGCGCCACCACCCGTCCGGCCGCGCTCGCGGGGATCTCCATCGAGGCCTTGTCGGACTCCACGGTGAGCAGGCTCTGCTCGGCTCGGACCTCGTCGCCGGGCTTCACCAGCAGCTCGATCACCTCGACGTCTTTGAAGTCGCCGATGTCGGGCACTCTGAGTTCGATCGTTGCCATGGCAGGTCTCTGTGGTGTGGAAGGCGCCCGCGGCGTTCAGCGCGGCGTCGCCTCGAAATCGTAGATGCGGTTCGGGCCGCCGGAACTCTTGTCGAACTCGCTGCCGGCCTCCACCCCGATGCGCGCGACGTTGCGGGCGTCGCGCACCCGCGCGTAGACCGCATGCATCGCGCCCAGCGCGAAGTTCCGGCCCGAGCCGATCGCCCAGAACCGCTCGAAGCTGAACACCTCGCGGTACGAGTACACGCCGTAGATGCCGCTCGGGTTCGCGATCAGCGCGGTGATCTGGGAGCTCTCGTACGGGTCGTCATCCTCTTCCTTGGGGTTGAGGAAGTACTGCTCCTTCAGCACCTGATGCGCCTTCAGGAAGGTCTCGAAGATCTCGGCCCGCGAGTGCAGCCGCGGCGGCTCGGGCGTGCACAGGACACGGCGCAGCACCTCGAAGTGAGCGGTACTCCCGGCCAGTCCGACGTACGACTCGCCAACGCGCAGGATCTTCTCGTTGGCCTCGTAGCCGCCCGGCAGACGGGTCTCGCCGAACGTGACCAGCGCATCGGCGCCGATCGCGATGCGCCCGTTCTTCCTGACGACGACGAGGGTGGTCAACCCAAGGCCTCGGAGTCAGCCGTCCTGCCGCGCGGTACGGGTACGCCTCACAGCATCACCCGCCGGAAGTCACCCAGAAGCTGCGCCACGTGGGCGTTGAAGCGCGCTGCCGCCGCACCGTCGATCACCCGGTGGTCGTACGACAGCGACATCGGAAGGATCAGGCGCGGCACGAACGCGGTGCCGTCCCACACCGGGCGCGTCGCCGTGCGGGACACGCCCAGGATCGCCACCTCGGGTGCGTTGACGATCGGCGTGAAGCCGGTGCCGCCGATGCCCCCGAGGCTGGAGATCGAGAAGGTCCCGCCCTGCATCTCGGCTGGCGACAGCTTGCCGTCGCGCGCCTTGCGAGCGAGGTCCGCGGTCTCCTGCGCGATCTCGCCCACGCCCTTGCGGTCGGCGTCGCGAATCACCGGCACCACCAGGCCGTTGGGCGTGTCCGCGGCGAAGCCGACGTGCCAGTAGCGCTTGAGCACGAGCGCGTCGCCATCGAGCGAGCTGTTGAACTCGGGGTACTTCCTGAGCGCGTGCACGCAGGCCTTGATCAGGAACGCGAGCATCGTCAGCTTCGGACCGGTCTTCTCGTTCTCGCGGTTCATCTGCACCCGGAAGGCCTCCAGGTCGGTGACGTCCGCGTCCTCGTGGTTCGTCACGTGCGGGATCATCACCCAGTTGCGGTGAAGATTCGCAGCGGAGATCTTCCGGATCCTCGGCAGAGGCTTCGACTCGATCGGCCCGAACTTGGCGAAGTCCACCTTGGGCCAGGGCAGCAGGCCGAGCGCCGCGCCACCGTCGGCGGGCGCGGCGGCAGCCTCGCGCGGCTGGGCATCGCGCGCGACCGCCGCCTTCACGAACCCGCGCACGTCATCGTGCGTGATCCGCTGCTTGGGTCCGCTGCCCCGCACCCGCTCGAGCGGTACGCCGAGCTCGCGCGCGAACTTGCGCACCGACGGCGAGGCATGCGGCTTCACCACATGCCCGGTGTCGTCCCCGGCCGAGGTCGAGACCGGAGGCACGCGAGCGGACGCGGCGGGTGCGACCGCAGCCGCCGCGGGTGTCGGCGGCGTCGGAGCCGGGGTCGGCTCGGCCGCTGCCGGACGGGCCGCGGCCTGAGACGCC
>JBIKMO010000004.1:0-46644 GCA_044359175.1 Burkholderiaceae bacterium
CGGCTGTTTCTCGAACACGCGCGCCCGGTGCTCGCCGGCGCGGACGTGCTCGAACGCGAGGTCGCCCAGATGCGCGGCGCGGCGTCGGGCGCGCTGATGCTCGGCGCCGGTACCTACATCTCGCGTGCCGTGGTCGAGCCCGCGCTCGTACGCTTCGTGGCCGGTAACCCGGACGTGGCGCTCGAGGTGATCAACGACTCCGGCAGCGAGCTGCTCGGGCGGCTGCGCACCGGCCGCGTGCATCTGTGCGTGGGCAGCGCACCGGTCGGCGAGGAGCTCGCCGGCATGCACGCGACGCCATTGCACGCCCGGCGCGGCTGGCTGTTCGTGCGCGCCGGCCACCCGTGGGCGCAGCGCGCCGCCGTGCCGATGGACGAGGCGGCGCGACGCCCGCTGATCGGCCCGACGCGGATGCCGCCCGTGATGGTCGACATGCTGCTGAAGGCGGGCCCGGGGCGACGCACGGTGCCGGATTTCGCGTGCGAATCGGTGGACATGATGGTCCGCGTGGCGCTCGGCACCGACCACCTGCTGCTCGTCGGTCTGGCGATGATCGAGGACGCAGTCGCCAGCGGACTGCTGGTGCCGTTGCGGCTCGACCACCCGACCCCGCCGCAGCCGTTCGCGATCGTACGGCGGGTCGGCCGGTCGTTGCCCGGCCCGGTCGAGCGGTTGATCGACGCGATCCTGATCGCCGACCTCGAGAACGCGGCGCGGGAATGCGCGGCGATCGAACGGATCGTCGCGGCCGGGGGACCGCGGCTGCCGGCGCCCGAAGCGCCGCCGTCGCCGGATGCGACTCCAAGCGAGCCGAGCGCGGCGTCGGCCGCGCAACCGTCCGAGCAACCGATCCGCGAACGCTCGGCGCAGCCGTCAGCGCAACGGCCGGCCGGGTCGGCGGCGACGCGGCCGGACGCGCCGCGTTGAGCCGCGCGCGCACCGCGAACGACCGGTGGTCCGCGGTCGCGGTTTCGCGACGTGCTGCCCGCGCGTGCGAGACCGCCGAGACCGGTGCACACTGGTGCCTCGGCCGGCGTCGCTCGAGCCGGACCCCCGAGGAGATCTCCGAATGGCGAGTGCCCGCCTGACCCGCCACGACGGCGTCGCACTGATCGAGCTCGACCACCCGCCGGTCAACGCGATGTCGCACGCGCTGCGCCAGGCGCTTGCGGCGAGCCTGGATGCCGCGCTCGCCGACCGGACGCTCGTCGCCGTGGTGATCGCGGGTGGGGGCCGTCTGTTCTGCGGCGGCGCCGATCTGCGCGAGTTCAACACGCCGGCCTCGGTCGCTCCACCGTCGAGCAACGAGCTGCGCGCCCGAATCGAGCGCGCGCCCGTGCCGGTGGTCGCGGCGATCCACGGCTCGGCGCTGGGCGGCGGGCTGGAGCTGGCGCTCGCCTGCCACTACCGGATCGCGTCCGCCGGGGCGCAGCTCGGGCTGCCCGAGGTCCGGCGCGGACTGCTGCCCGGGGGCGGCGGCACGCAGCGGCTGCCCCGACTGGTCGGGGTGCCGATCGCCCTCGAGATGATCGCGGGCGGCGAACCGGTGGGTGCCGCGCAGGCGCGGGCGAGCGGGCTGATCGATGCGGTCGTCGACGCCGACCTGCGGGCTGCCGCGATCGCGTTCGCGCGTGAGCGGGCGCGTTCGGGTGGGCCCCACCCGGTGGCGGCCGACCGGACGGTTCAGGTCGACGACGCGGCTGCGATCTTCGCCGCCGCCCGGGAGCGCGTGGCGCGCGAGGCGCGCGGCGCGCAGGCGCCGCTCGAGTGCCTGGCGTGCGTCGAAGCGGCCACCCGACTGCCGTTCGAGCAGGGCCTCGCGTTCGAGCGCGAGCGCTTCCAGGTGCTGGTGAACGGCACGCAGTCGAAGGCGCTGCGGCACCTGTTCTTCGCCGAGCGCGAGGCTGCACGGGTGCCGGGGATACCCGAAGACACGCCGCGGATGCCGATCGGCACGGTGGCGATCCTCGGCGCGGGCACCATGGGCGGCGGCATCGCGATGAGCGCGGCCGCCGCCGGGCTTCGCGTGGTGCAGCTCGAGGCGAGTGCGGCGGCGCTCGAGCGCGGCCGCGCCACGGTCGAGACACTGTGGGACGCGCAGGTCGCCAAGGGCAAGCTCGCTGCCGATGAACGCGACGCGCGGCTCGCCCGGATCACGCCCACACTGTCGTACGACGACCTCGGCGACGCGGACCTGGTGATCGAGGCGGTGTTCGAGGACATGACGGTCAAGCGCGACGTGTTCGCGAGGCTCGACGCGGCGTGCCGGCCAGGCGCGATCCTGGCGAGCAACACGTCGCGGCTGTCGATCGATGAGATCGCGCAGGCGACCCGGCGACCCGCCGACGTGATCGGCCTGCACTTCTTCTCTCCGGCCCACGTGATGCGTCTGCTCGAGGTCGTGCGCGGCGCGGCGACCGCGCCCGGCGTGATCGCCACGTCGATGGCATTCGGCCGGATGCTGGGCAAGCTGCCGGTGCTGGTGGGCAACTGCGACGGCTTCGTCGGCAACCGGATGCTGTCGGCGTACAGCCGCGAGGCCGGCTTCCTGCTGGAGGACGGCGCGAGCCCGCAGCAGGTCGACGGCGCGCTGCAGCGCTTCGGCATGGCGATGGGCCCGTTCCGGGTCGGCGACCTGGCCGGGCTGGACATCGGCTGGGCCGGGCGCAAACGGACCGCGGCCACGCGGCCCGCGCACCTGCGCTACTCCAAGGTCGCCGACCGGATCTGCGAACTCGGCCGGTTCGGCCAAAAGACCGGCGCGGGCTGGTACCGCTACGAGGCGGGCAGCCGCGCGCCGATCCCCGATCCGCGGGTCGACCGGATCATCGGCGAGTGCGCGGCCGAGGCTGGCATCGAGCGGCGCACGATCACCGACGACGAGATCGTCGAGCGGACGATGTTCGCGCTGGCCAACGAGGGGGCGAAGATCCTCGCCGAGGGCATCGCGCTGCGCGCCTCGGACATCGATCTCGTGTACGTGAACGGCTACGGCTATCCGGCGTGGCGCGGCGGACCGATGTTCCACGCCGACACGGTCGGGCTGGCCTCGGTGGCCGAGCGGGTGCGCGGGTTCCACGCGCGCCACGGCGACTGGTGGACCCCGGCGCCGCTGCTGCTGCAGCGGGCCGCCGAGGGGCGCAGATTCAACGACGAGGAGTCCGCATGAACGACGCAGTGATCGTCTCCACCGCCCGCACGCCGATCGGCAAGGCGCACCGCGGCGCATTCAACGCCACCTACGGCGCGACGCTGGGCGCGCACGTGATCTCGCACGCGCTGGCGCGCGCGACGGTCGATCCGGCCGAGGTCGAGGAGGTGATCCTCGGCGTGGGCCGGCCCGAGGGCACCACCGGCGGCAACGTCGCGCGCCAGAGCGCGCTGAAGGCCGGCCTGCCGGTGGGCTCCACCGGCGCGGTGATCAGCCGCGCGTGCGGCTCGGGCCTGAACGCGATCGCCGCGGCCGCGCACCGCGTGATCGTCGACCGCGTGCCGGTGGTGGTGGCCGGCGGCATGGAGTCGATCAGCCTGACCGTGAACGAGAAGACCAACACGCACTTCGCGCGCGACCCCTGGCTCATCGAGCACAAGCCGTCGATCTACGACACGATGATCCAGACCGCGGAGACGGTCGCCAAACGCTACCGCATCTCGCGCGAGCGCCAGGACGAGTACGGCGCGCGCAGCCAGCAGCGCGTGGCTGCCGCGCTTGCCGCCGGGCGGCTGGACGCCGAGGTGGTGCCGCTCACCACGATGAAGTCGATCACGAACAAGGAGACCGGTGCGACCACGATGCAGGAGGTCACGCTGGCCCACGACGAGGGGATCCGCGGCGACACCTCGTTCGAGGGCATCTCGCAGCTCAAGCCCGTGATGGAGGGCGGCTGCATCACCGCCGGCAACGCGAGCCAGCTGTCCGACGGCGCGTCCGCGTGCGTGGTGATGGACGCGACGCTCGCCGAGCGGCGCGGCCTGCAGCCGCTGGGCATCTTCCGCGGCTTCGCGACCGCCGGCTGCGAGCCCGACGAGATGGGCATCGGCCCGGTGTTCGCGGTGCCGCGGCTGCTCGAGCGCACCGGCCTGAAGGTGTCGGACGTCGGCCTGTGGGAGCTGAACGAGGCGTTCGCGGTGCAGGTGATCCACTGCCGCGACGTGCTCGGCATCCCGGACGAGCTGCTGAACGTCGACGGCGGCGGCATCGCGGTGGGTCATCCGTTCGGCATGTCGGGCGCGCGGCTGGTCGGACACGCGCTGATCGAAGGCAAGCGGCGCGGCGTGAAGTACGTGGTGGTGACGATGTGCATCGCCGGCGGGATGGGGGCGGCCGGGCTGTTCGAGGTGGCGTGAGGCCGGGCTCGGGCCGCGGGCCGCCGATGGTCCCGCTCCGGTCGCGTCGGCCCGGCCGCGCCCGCGAGGCACTGCGCCGATGACGTCGCCGCCCGGCTCGCTCGGCGCCCGCGACACGGCGAGCCACCTGCACGCCTTCACCGACCTGCGGCTGAGCCAGCGGCAGCCGGCACTCGTGATCGAGCGCGGCGACGGCGTGTACGTGATCGACGAGACCGGCCGCCGCTACATGGAGGGCCTGTCGGGACTGTGGTGCGCGTCGCTCGGTTTCAGCGAGCCGCGGCTCGCGCAGGCGGCCTACCGGCAGATGCTCGAGCTGCCGTTCAACCCCACCTTCCGGGGCCGCACCCACCGCACGGTGGTGGAATTGGCCGAGCGGCTGCTCGCGATCGCACCGTCGCCGATGGCCCGGGTCTTCTTCGCGAACTCGGGCTCCGAGGCGAACGACACCGCGATCAAGCTGATCTGGCACTACCATCACGCGATCGGCCGCCCGGGCAAGCGCACGCTGATCGCGCACCGCGCCGGCTATCACGGCACGACGGTGGCCACCACGAGCCTGTCCGGACTGCCCGAACTGCACCGCGACTTCCATCTGCCGCTGCCCGGCATGCTGCACGTGGGCACGCCGCATCACTACCGCGAAGGCCGCGACGGCGAGAGCGAAGCCGAGTTCGCGGCGCGGCGGGTCGCCGAGCTCGAGTCGCTGATCCTCGCCGAGGGTCCGGACACGGTCGCGGCCTGCTTCGTCGAGCCGGTGATGGGCGTGGGCGGAGTGATCGTGCCGCCCGCGGGCTACGCCGAGGGCGTGCAGGCGGTCCTGCGCAAGTACGACGTCCTGCTGGTGGCCGACGAGGTGATCTGCGGGTTCGGCCGCACGGGCCGGATGTGGGGCAGCCAGACCGTCGGCCTGCAGCCGGACCTGCTCACCTGCGCGAAAGCGCTGTCCTCGGCCTACCAGCCGATCTCGGCCGTGATGGTCTGCGAGCGGGTCTTCGAGGGGCTGCTGGTGCAGAGCGACCGACTCGGGCTGTTCGGTCACGGCTTCACGTACTCCGGCCACCCGGTGCCGGCCGCGGTCGCGCTGGAAGCGCTGCGGATCGTCGAGGAACGCGGCCTGGTCGCGCACGCGCACGAGATGGGCGAGCGACTGCAGCGGGGATTGCGCCGGCTGGCGGCCGACAGCCCGATCGTCGGCGAGGCCCGCGGCGTGGGCCTGATGGGGGCGCTGGAGCTGGTGCGCGATCGTGCCACCCGGGCGCCGTTCGACGCGTCGCGTTCGGCCGGAACGGTGCTCGCGCGTCGGGTGCTCGAACAGGACCTGATCGTCCGACCACTCGGCGACGCGGTCGTGATGGCCCCGCCGCTGATCATCACCGCGGCCGAGGTCGACGAGCTGCTGCGGCGGCTCGGCGAGGGGCTGCGGGCGGCGACCCCCGAGCTGCTGTCGCACGCCTGACCGGTGCGATTCGGGGGTGATCCGGGCCGAGCCTCGGAAGGGTGCGCGGCGCGCGTTCAGGCGCGCGCGAACTGCCGCGCGAGCTTCTCGCCGATCATCATGCAGGCCGCATTGATGTTGCCGCTGATCGGCGTCGGCATGACCGACCCGTCCGCGATCCACAGGTCTCCGACGCCGCGCACCGCGAGTCCGGGCGTGACCACCGCCAGTGCGTCGACGCCCATCCGGCAGGTGCCGCAGGGGTGGTACGACAGCCCCGAGCGAGCGCGCACGTAGTCGGCCAGCGCCTCGGGCGAGACCAGCGCCGCGCCCGGCTCGACCTCCTCGACCACCCAGTCGGCGAGCGGCCGGGTCGCGACGATGCGCCTGAGCACGCCGATGCCACGCACCAGCGTGTGCAGGTCGCGCTCGTCGGCGAGCAGATCCGGCTGGATCAGCGGCGCGGCGCCCGGGTCGGCGCTCGCCAGCCGGATGCAGCCGCGGCTGTGCGGATGGTTCGCGTTCAGGAACACCGAGAACGACGGCGTCGGCAGGATCCGCAGGCCCTTGTAGAACGTGACCTCGTCCGAGTAGACCGCGCCGGCGAGCGACAGGTGCAGCTGGATGTCCGGAGCCGGCACCTCGGGCGCGGTCCGCAGGAACGCGAGCGCCTCGGTGACCGTTGCGATCGGGCCCTGCCCGGAGCGCAGGAACTTGGCGAGGAAGGCGAGCTTCTGCGGCAGTCCGCCGGATGGGCTGTAGGTCGGGCGGTTCACCCGGTAGGTCGGCCGGATCAGCGGGTGCTCGGTCAGGTTGCGGCCGACCGCGGGCCGGTCGAGCACCACGTCGATGCCCAGCGCCCGCAGCGCATGCGCGTCGCCGATCCCGGACAGCATCAGGATCTGGGGCGTGTTGATCGCGCCGCCGCACAGCACCACCCGCGCGGCGCGCACCGAGTGCAGCGTACCGCCGCGCGCGTAGACCACGCCGCGCGCGCGGCCGCCCTCCAGCGTCACGCGATGCACCAGCGCGCCGGTGACCAGCTGCAGGTTCCGGCGTCGCAGCGCGGGCTTGAGGAATGCGTCGGCCGAGCTCATCCGCAGTCCGCGCCGCTGGTTGAACTGGCCGAGGCCGACACCCTCCTGGTCGGCGCCGTTGAAGTCCGGCGTCCTCGGGAACCCGGCCGCCTGCGCGGCCGCGAGGAACGCCTCGGTGAGCGGATGACAGTCGCGCACCTCGCGCACCGGCAGCGGACCCGACAGGCCGCGGATCGCCGGGTCCGGCGGGGTCCGGTATCCGGGCTCGCAGCGCTCCAGGTCGCGGAACAGCGGCATCACGTCGTCGGCCGACCAGCCCGCGTTGCCCAGCGCGGCCCACCGGTCGTAGTCGGCTCGGGAGCCGCGGACGTAGTTCATGCCGTTCACGCTGCCGCTGCCGCCGAGCACCCGACCGCGTCGCCAGTGGTCCCGGCGCTGATCTCGGGTGGGGTCCGGCTGCGACCAGTAGCCCCACTCGAAGCGCGACAGGTCGACGTAGTAGCTGAGTCCGAACGGCTTCATCAGCGCGACGTCGCGCGGTCCGGCCTCCAGCAGCAGTACCCGGCACGCCGGGTCCTCGCTCAGGCGCGCGGCGAGCACGCAGCCGGCGCTGCCGGCGCCGACCACCACGACATCCCACGGATCCTGCGGCTCGGGCACGGCGCATCCTCGCGCCCGATCGCGGGCGGCGCGCCCGCCGGTTCGGCGGACGAGCCGATCCTATCGCGACCCGCGACCCGCGAACCACGACCCGGCGCACGGGCCGGATCCGACTCAGGCGGATGCCCGCTCCTTGAGGCGGGCGACCTGAGCGACGTACAGCGCGCTCGCCTCCTCGCGCGTCGTGCCGCGACGCCCGGCCCAGGCGTCGAACTTCGCGCGGCCCACCGGATCCATCAGCCCGGGCCGATCGCCCTGCACGTCCCCGACGCTCGCCTGCTTGTACAGCGCGTACAGCTCGAGCAGCGCGTCCTGGTCGGGAGGCACGGGCAGCGACTTCACGTCGCGGGCGGCCTGCTCGAACGCGCGCTCGGCCGGACTCGGGCCGTCGGGCTCGGGCGAACCGCCGAAGTGCGCGTCCTCGCATGCCGGCTCGTCCGGGAACCAGCGCGCCTCGAGCAGCCGGCCGGCGCGCAGCCACAGGACGAGCGTGCCCTGCGACCTCAGATCGCCGTGCGCGAGCGTGGTCGGCACGATCACCACGCCGGCATTGCTCACCACGGTGCCGAACGCGGTGAACCGCAGATCCGCCGCCCAGCGCATCAGTCGCGACACCCCCTTGGCGCCGCGCGCCACGCCGCTCCCACGATGCGCCCCCGGCATGAACCACGCGAAGTCCGGGATGCCCAGCGGCCACAGTCCCGACGGCCCGACCGCGGCGAGCGCCTCGCAGGCGCGCGCCGCGAGCGCACGCTGCTCGTCGGCGGTCATCCGCGGATCGTCCACCGCACCGCCCAGGCCCGCGACGGCCTGCGCACCGAGGAAGCCGAGCACGCTGCCGGCGACCACCTCGCGGTCGTTGTCGATCGCAACCATGTGGTAGCTGTTCTCCAGCACCACGACCCGCGCGCGGCCCGGCGAGCCGCGGTTGATCGCTTCGACCAGGAAGTCGGCCGAGCGCAGCGAGGTGAGTTCGTCCTCGCGCGCGTGCACGATCAGCGTCTCGCAGGCCATGCGCTCGAGCCCGCGCATCACCCAGCCGCGCAGGCGGTCGACCTCGCGCACGCAGGCGAGCGGCACCCAGCGGTAGTGGAAGTTCTCGCCGCGCTCGAACTTGGCCTTGACGATCGCACGCAGCTGATCGTTCTTGATCCCGAACGGATCCTCCTCCTCGATGCGCATCCGCGCGGGCAGGCCGGGCACGCGGTACAGCAGCGGGCGCAGGAACCGGTACCAGGGCGTCGACCAGCCGTCGATGAAGATCGGCGGGGCGAGCAGCACCAGCCGGCCGCGCGGACCGTGACCGGTACGCTTGGCGACCTCGGCGGCGAGCAGCGCCCCCATGCACATGCCCATCAGGTGCAGCTCCTCGTGCTGCGCCGCCACCTCGGCGTAGCGGGCGCTCACCGCGTCGACCCACTGCTCGGCACGCACGCCGACCAGATCCTGCGGCGTGGTCCCGTGACCGGGCAGCGTGAGCGAGTGCGTGACGAAGCCGGCGTTCTTCAGTCGCTTGTGCATCGAGCCGAGGTCGTACTGCGTGCCGCCGAGCCCGTGCACCAGGAGCACCGCGGGGTCGGCCACCTCAACCTCCGTGCGCGACGCGCTGCACCAGGCCGGTGACCAGCTCGACCTCGCCGTCCGGGCCACGCACCGCGGCCAGCCGGGCCTGCGCATGCGGCCAGCGCCACAGCGCGGCCGGCTGGCGGCCCCCGGTGAGCGCCGCCCACTCGGCCCGCATCAGCGGCTGGTCGGCCGGCTCGGCCCGAGCGATCCACGCAGCCACGTCCGCCGGCGCGCCGCCGGGCTGCGAAGCTGCGCCCTCGCCCCATCGGCACGCGCCGCAGACCGCGTCGATCGTGACCGCGATCGTGCCGGTGCCCTCCAGGACCTGCCGGTAGCGGAGTTGCCAGTCCGTCGCCCGGGCGAGCGCGGCTGCGACCGCGGCCTGCTGAGCCAGCATCCACCCGGCGAGCAGAGCTGCCACCGCGACGTATCCCTGGACCTCGAGCATCGCCTCGCCGGCGAACCCCTCGACCTCGGCGAACGGACCGCGGCCGGCCCCGGTCCAGCCGATCACCAGCAGCGCGCCGGCGGCGATCGCGAGCGGGCCGCCCCGCGCACCCCAGAGCACGGCCGAGGCGATCAGCGGCGCGAGCGGCAGGTAGGCGAGCGTCGGCCCCACCGCACCGCCGAAGCGGTCGGACACGTCGCCCTGGAAGATCGCGGCGGCGCATCCGACGAACGCGGCGAAGGCAGCCGCGCCGGCAACGAACGGGCGGGTGCCCATACCGCCGGAGCGCTTCGCACGAAATCCCGACAACGCGACGATCGGCGGCACCGTGAGCAGCGCGCCGACGAACCCGCTCACCGCCCACGCCCGCCATTCGGCCGCGAGCGAGTTGGCCGGCGCGATCGCGCTCCACAGCGGCAGCGCGGCGGTCGCGCCGACCAACGCGACCGCCGCCGCCGCGCCGGTCTGCGCCGCCCACGCGATCCGCGGGTCGACGGCGTCGCGCCCGGTGCGGCCGATCCACGCGGCGACCCCGACCGCGGCGGCTTCGATGGCCGCGAACCCGAGCGCAGTGGCGACCGGACGACCCTCGACGAGCGCGGCGATCGCGGCAGCGGCGGCGGCCCCGCCGAGCACCCAGGGCAGCCGCCAGCCGGCGACCGCGACCGCCACGCCGAGCGCCACCCCGGTGGGCAGCCAGAACACCGTGGTCTCGATCGCCTCGACGCGACCGACCGAGCTCGACAGCAGCCAGGCCGCCCCCCAAGCGGCCATCACCCACAGCGCGGTCATGCCGCCCGGTACCGCCGTTGCACGCATCGCACACCTCCGTGTCGGGGCACCTGCCCCGCGACGAGCCGGGCAGCATCGTCGAACCCGGACGGCTCCCGGGCACCAGCGACCGAGCCCGCCGCCCGGCGCGACCGGAGCGCACCCCGGCAGCCCGTCACAGACATCGCCGGGATTCGCGGCTAAGGTGCGGGGTCGCCGCGATACGCCGGCTCACCGGACGACCGCCTTGACCACCGCCCAGCTTCACAACCCGACGGCCAGCCTGTCCGCCACGTTCGAGCGGACCGCGGCCGAGATCCGAGATCATACGGTCACGGTCCGCGGCCTGATGGCGCTGATCGGCGAACAGGGCCTTCTGATCGTCTGCGTGTTCCTGTCGATCCCCTTCCTGTTCCCGGTTTCCATCCCCGGGACCAGCACGGTGTTCGGCCTGCTGATCGGCCTGATCGGATTCGGGGTGATGGCCAACCGCCTGCCCTGGCTGCCCGCGCGCCTGCTCGACCACCCGCTTCAGGCCCAGCACGTGATGCCGGTGCTGACCCGCGGCGCGCAGTGGGCGCGCCGCTTCGAGCGGCTGATCCGGCCGCGCTGGTTGGTGCTGACCCACGGGCCGACGGTCAACCGGTTCAACGGGATGATGCTGATCGTGGCTGCCGCCTCGCTGCTGCTGCCGCTGCCGATGATCCCGTTCAGCAACACCATCCCCGCCCTGGGCATCGCGCTGCTCGCGCTCGGCATGGTCGAGCGTGACGGCGCGCTGATCCTGCTCGGCCACGTGGCGAGCGTGGCGGGCGCGGCGTACGTGACCGCGATCGTCTGGGCCGCCTGGCGCGCCGGCCACGGGCTCGCGAGCCTGCTGGGCTGACTCGGACGCGGTGGATCCGGTCGGTCGCTCGCCGGTCGCCGCTCAGCGCCCCGGCAGGTTGAACTGCCCGGCGCCCGACGGCAGCGACCGCGCGTAGGTCTCGATCGCCTGCCAGAGTCGACGGACGATCGGCGGCGGCATCGGCTGGCCGGGTTCGAACGCCTGCATGGCCTCGTACACCACGGCGGCGTTGAACGACAGCACGGGGGCGACGTCGCGGCGCGGCGCATCGCCGCGCTGAACGGCGGTCGGGTCCAGGCTGCGCAGGAAGCGCCCGAGCGCCGGCAGGTCGGAGGCGTGGACCGGGTAGCCGTGCAGCGCGTTCAGCACCGAGCCGCTGATCCGCAGCGTCGGAGCGTCCGGCCCCGGGAAGGCGAGTGTGAATTCGGCGCGCGCTTCGACGCGGGCGAGCGCGTCGTCGTCGGTCGTCGCGGGATCGGGCTGCAGCGGCCGGATCCGGCTCGATACCTCGGCGTCGATCGCAGGCAGGAACACCCGCGTCGGCAGCGGCCGGGCGTGGGCCTCGGGTGCGCTCAACGCCCCGGGGGGCCAGGCGTTCAGCCGCGCCGGGTCCGCGGTCGGGGGCCGACGCTCGACCCCCGCAGGCCACGTGTACGGCTGCTCCGCCCTCGGTGCCGGGCCCGGCTTGACCTCCTGGCGAAAGGCCTGGACACCGAACCGCACGACCCCCTCGAAGCCGAACCTGAGGCCGCCCCAGCGCGACGGAAGCACCTCGTCGGGCGGCGGACGCGTCGCGTTCTCGGGCTTCGCCCCCATCAAGACCGGCATGGCACGCTGACGGATCGGGCCGGGCGGCGCAGGCGCCGTGCCCTCGGGTTTGCGCGGTTGGTCGGGCGAACCGTGGCCGGGCATCAGCCCGGACGCCAGCCCCGGCCAGTCCTTGGGCAAACGGAAGACCCCACCGATCGGGAACGTCCCCGGATGGGCGAAGCGGATCCGCCCTTTCGCCACCACCCCGGCGTCGGCGCCAGGCAGCCACCAGAATTCCCGGCCGAGCGGGCGCTGGTTCAGGCCGCGGGTGATCGCGCCCGCCAGCTGGGCATCGATCGGGCCGGACAGACGCAGGTGCCACGACTTCAGCACTTCGCCGCTCAGGATCGGGTGCAGCGGCAGCGGCGGCAGTCCGGTGACCTCGGTCGGAGCGACGCCGCGTGCCTCGACCACGTCCACGTCCAGCGGTGCGACCAGCGACGGGCCCTCGGGGGTCTCGCGCAGGTTGAGGCGCAGCCGCCCGGTCTGCGGGTCGTACAGGACTGCCCCCGAGGCCACGGCGTCGTCGACCCGCACCGCGATCGACGACAACTGCTCGACCCCCACCGCCTTGGCGAGCCCGACCGGCAGGGGCGGGACGTGCATCACCCGCCACGCGAAGCCGGGCGGCAGGCGATCGGCGAGCAGCCGCGCCACCGAGTCGATCGGACCGCGCCGGTCGAAGACCTCGACCCGCGCGGGAGGCAGTGGCAATTCCGGCGGCACCGCGTCGCCGGTCTGCTTCCAGATCCGCACGGCCAGCTGGTGGCCCCCGAGCATCAGCGACAGCTGGAGGCCGGACCGCTGGACGGTTCCGGAGCCTGTCGGCGGCGGCACGAGCCCTTCCATCCCGAGCCGCGCCGTGATCGGCTGCGGCCCGGGTGCGCCTGGGGCCGACGCGGAGGACCCGGGCAGTCCCGACGGTCCGGCCCCCCCGGGTGGCAGGGAGGGCTCGGGCGGTGCGGTCACGCCGCGGCCGCGGTAGCGCGATCGGGCGTCGCCGGGCGAGAGCGTCGGCGGGTCGCCGGCCGGCATCATGAACGGGATGCCTCCGATCGCTCCGGCCGGCTGGGTCACCGCGGCGCGCAGCGCGTCGCGACGCTCGCGCAGCCAGCGCACCGCGACCTCCTGCGGCGTTCCGCGCTGCAAGGTCGGCCGCGACGCGTCCGGGGCTGGCCCGGTGCGGGCGGCCGGGCCGGACGAAGCCGCCACACGCGCATCGGGCGCCGGTGACGCCGGTGACGCCGGCGGCGTCGCGCGGTGGGTGCGGGCGGTCGTTCGCGCGCCGGGCTGCGGCAGCCCTGCGGCCGATCCGCCCGGTCCGACCGACTCGGTCGCCCGCGGGCGCGGCACCGCCGCGCCGCGTCCGGACGAGACACGACCGCCGTACCCGGCCCCGTCAGCGCCCATCGGTCGCGAACCGCCAGTCGGTGGGGAAACCGGCCCGGGTCAGCGCCCCGATCACCCGCTCCATCACCTCCCGCCTCGCCAACGACAGCATCAGTCCGTCCGCGGGGTTGCCATCCCGACCGATCGGCCCGGGCTCGCGCTCGATCACGAACGTCGGCCCGCTCCCGCCCGGCATCGCGGGTTCGAGGCGGGCGGTGATCCGGGCGCTGTTCAATTGCCGCAGCACCGCATCGCGCAGCGAACCGGCTGCGCTCGGGGACGGGTCGGTGGGCACGAATCCCCAATCCGCCAGGAAGCGAGCCACGGCCTGGAGCACCTGTTCGTGATGCGACTGGACCAGCCGCATCTGCTGCTGGACCGACTGCCGCAGCCGGCGCTCGGGTTCGCCCTCGCCGATCGCCAGACGCTCGAGCGCCGCGAGCAGCGGACGCGTCTCGCCCGGCGCCGGCCCGCGTCGCAGCACACTGGCCTGGCCCAGCAGTGCCTCGTGCATCAGCGCGCGCACCCAGGACCGGGTCAGCCCCGCGTCCTCAAGCGCGCCCTCGGTCGCCAACCCGGCGGCGTACTCGGTGAAGTCGGGTGTCCTGCCATAGGCGGTGACCGCCCTCGGATCGTCGAACGCCGTGCGCAGGTGCTGGAACAGTCTGTCTCTCAGTCCCTCATCCGCGAAGGTGGCGCGCGCGAGCTGGCTCGCCCGTTGGCCGACGTACAGGGCGTTCATCTCGGGGTCGTACGGCTCGAGGACCTGCGGCAGCGCCGAGCGCAGCGCACGGTCGATACCGTCGAAGGTTCGGGCCAGATCGAGTCGTGCCAGCTCCGGCACGGCGGCCACAGCCTGCGCCCAGGTCGGCGACACCAGGCCCGGCAGCGCCTGCAGTCGGGCGTCGTCCAGCCCGGCGGACCACCAGGCGAGCCAGATCGCCTGGCGCGAAGCGATCGTGGCCTGGAAGTCCGGATCGCGCGAATCGGGCCAAGGTGGCCAGCCCGACCCGGGGACGACCGGGGTCTGGTCGAGCCGCATCTGGATCGCGCGCAGGTGGTCCAGGAACCAAGGGGATGCCAGGATCTGCGCGGCATCGGGCTGCGAAGTCGTCAGCCCGCGAAAGTGGAAGATCCCGTCCACGACCGCTTCGAAGAACGGTGCGACCCACTCGAAATCCTCGTCCGGATGGAGCAGGCCACGGTAGGTCCCGGTCTCGATGCCGGTGAGGGCCGCAAGGTCCTGCAGCGTGCCGAACGAAGGCTCGTCGAAGACCACCTTGCCCAGGTCCGCCAGCATGCCTCCGGTGAGCGCCGGCCGCGCGGCCTCGTCGGCGGTCGCGTCCTGCCAGGCCCGACCGAGCGCAGCCAATCCGATCCGGCCCTGGTACCCGAGCACCATCGCGTTGGCGAGCGCATTCAGGCGCGGCGCACCGAGTCGGTCCGCGAGCCGGTTGTAAGCCTCGCGGGACGAGGGGTTGAGGGCATCGGGCCGAATGTCGAAGCCACCGTCGGCGACCCGGGGCACGAGATGCGACGCACCCGCGGGGAAACTCTGCGTGAATCGCTCGAACCGCTGGCGCGCTTCCTCGGCAGGAGGCCGGCGATCCGCGTCGGACGACTGCTGACGCCCCTGGATGGGCTGCGGCTGGAAGGCGCCCTCGCCCGTCCCCCCCGACTGCCCGGCCTGACCCCGGGGACCGTCCGACGGCCCGCCCGCCGGGCCCGAGCCGATGCCGAACGGCCACCGGGCCTGGGCGGGCTGCAGCGACTGCCGCAGCACGTGCTCGGACACGCCGTGTCGAGCCGCGGTATCCGCATGGGCGCGCTCTCGATCGACGCCGGGCAGCTCGTGCCGCCGGGCGCGCAGGCGCTCCTGCCGGGCCTGTTCGAGCTGGGCCTCGTGCCGTTCGCGCGCCCGACGCTCGCCCTCGCCCGCGGCCGTGCCATGGGTCGAGCCAGGGCCGCGGGTGTGCGTCACCTCGGCGCCGCGCGCGCGGGTGGCCGCCAGTCCACGCAGCAGGGCCGCGTCACCGCCGCCCGGCCAATCGCCACCGCGCAGCCGGTCCTGGGCCAGCCCGCGCAGCGCCTGCAGTGCGGCGGGCGAGACGCGCTCGTGGCCGGCGATCACCCGGTGGACCGTGTAGCGCAGCGCGGCCTCGTCCAGCCGACGCGCGAGCCCACGCACCTCGCCCAGCGCCCGCGGGTGCGCATCGGCGACCCCCGGCCGAGCCGCGACCGCGTCGAGGCGTCGCAGGAGCGCATCGGGCACGTGCTGGCCGCCCGCTCGGATCTGGGCGTCGGTGAACGCGCGGGGCGCGCGCTGCCACTGCGCGTGCAGCGACGCCAGCTCCCGGCGCAGACGATCGAGCTCGGAACGCTCGGGCGACGCGCCCGCGCCGGCATCCCAGGCGGGTCCTCCGGGCCGCGGATCCTGACCGGGTGGCGGCGACCGTCCCGTAGGAGGCCGGCGAGGGCCCGACTGCGGTGGCGCGCCCGGCGACGCGGGCCGATCGCGCGACGCCGGGCCGCGAGCGCCGCCCACCTCGCCGCCCACCTCGCCGCGCTCCAGCCCGCGATACAGCTGCTGCGCCGCCGCCCTGGGATCGCCGCCGCTCTGTCGCATCAGCCCCGGCACCTGCTGGCGCAGCCGCTCGCCGACCTGATCGCCGCGCGGCAGCCACGGCATCGCGCTCTGCAGCCAGCGTCCCAACGCCTGCAGCACCTGATCGCGCTGCTCGCTGCGGCCCGCGTCGAGCCCCTTCCAGGCGATCAGCGCGGCTCCGATCGCCTCGAGGGCGACCCGCTCCAGTGCCTTGCCGACACGGGGCAGCGCGTGCACCCAGCCCGCGACCTGCGGATCGGTCTCGCCGAGCGGCGCGGTGCGCCAGGCGTCGTAGCGACCGGCCGGCGGGCTCGACCCGTCCGTCTCCGGCCACCCCGCCTCGACCACGCGGGGCGGCACCCCCCCGAGGCGCGGCCCGATGCCGTCGGTTCGGGTCACCATGCCCGGCCCGCAGCGCGCGGCATCGAACGGTCGGGGCGGTGAACAGGGTCAGCAGCCGGCATGAACATCGACTCCGATCGGCCGCGCCCGGACAGCGGACGGGCGCGACGGCGGCGGGCCGGACGCCCGCGCGAACCGGCCGGATCGAACCATGCCGCAACCGCCACCTCAACCTGGGGTCGACCCCAGGGTCGGCGGCGGTCTGCGCGCACGGACCCGGCGGACGACCGGACGCATCAGCGCGCCCGCCGGCCCTCGATCAGCCGCAGGATCTCCGCGAACACGCGGTTGCCCGGCGGCTCGGACAGGTCCAGCACCTGGCTGAACCCGTAGTACGCGGACAGGTCGAGTCCGACGCCGATCGCGCGGATCGCGATGCCCTCGCGTTCGCGCCGCAGCACCACCTCGCGCAGATGCGCGTCCAGCAGCAGCTCGCCGTTGGCGAGCACGGTCGCGGTGTCGCGCGGACAGCCGTCGGAGACCACGAGCAGCAACTTGCGCGACTGCGGCCGGTCGGTGAGCCGCGCGCACGCCCAGTCGACCGCCTCGCCGTCGACGCCCTCGCGGAACAGGTCGCCGCGCAGCAGCGCCGCGATCGCGGGACGCGCGCGCCGCCACGGCGTGTCCGCGTCCTTGAACACCAGGTGCCGGACCTCGTTCAGCCGCCCCGGCGCCGCGGGGCGGCCGGCCTGCTGCCACGCGCGCAGCGCGCGCCCGCCGTGCCAGGCGCCGGTGGTGAAGCCCAGCACCTCGGTCGCGACGCCGGCCATCTCGAAGGCGCGCGCGAGCAGGTCGACGATCATCGCGACCGACTCGGCGTGCGGCTTCATCGATCCTGAACAGTCGACCAGCACGCCGACGACCCAGTCGGCGTGCGGCTCGGCACGCTCGGCTCGGAACAGCCGGCGCTCGGCCGGCGAGGCGATCAGCCGCGCGAGCCGCCGACCGTCGATCACCCCGGACTCCAGACCGCTCTCCCAGCCGTCGCGCTCGGGCGTGGCGAGCAGCGCCTCCAGCGCCCGCGCGAGCCGGGGCAGGTTCACGCACTGCGCGGCGATCCGCGCATCGAGCCGCGCGCGCAGCTCGATGAGCTCGGCGGGGCGCACCTGCGCGGCGGCCCGCAGCTCGCGGTCGAACGCGCGGGTGAACACCCGATAGGCCGGCGCGTCCGCGGGCGGGGGACGCGATCCGGGCGCGGCGAGGCCGTCCGCACCGTCCGCGGTTTCGGGCGGGTCCGGGTCGAGCCAGGCGGCGAGCGCACGACGCGCACGTCGCTCCGCGGGGGCGTCGCCCTCGGCGACAGTCCGCTCGCCGGCGTCGGCGACCGCGTCGCGCACCAGGTCGCCCACCGCACGGGCGATCGCCAGCGCGCGCGCGGCGAACGCCGCCTGGTCGGTGCGGGTGCGCCGCAGCCCGGCGAGCGCGTGGCCGATGCGGGGCATCAGCGCGCCGCGCGTGGCCTCGATCAGCCCGTCGGTCTCCTCGAGCACCGGCTCGGCCAGGATCTGCGCGCGGCAGACCTGCGCGACCGTGTAGAGCAGCAGGCCCGCGTCGGTCTCGGTCAGGCCGTCGCGCTCGCAGGCGAGCGCCCAGCGCACGTGCCGATGCCGCAGGTTGCGCACCACGCCGGGCAGCGTCGCGGGCGCGAGCGATTCGACGCGGAACTGCTCGAGCGCGTCGAACACCCAGCGCTCGATCGCCGATTCGGGCGCGCATCGGGCGTGCAGCGCCGCGTCCGAGCGAGTGAGCCGCAGCGCGATCCCATCGGCCGCGCCGCGCAGCGAGCCGAAGTCGTCATCGTCCGGCGAGGGCGACAGGTGCGGCGCGAACACCGGCAGCCGGCGCTCGCCGCGGTGCAGCCTCCGGCCGCGGAAGTGCAGGTCGGTCTCGCCCGCCAGCGCCCGCAGCGCGGCCGCGCACAATTCCTCGACGCGCTGCTGCCGGCGTGCCCGACGCTGCGCGTCGGTCATCGGCGCGGCGCGGCTGCGGCCGGCGGCGAGTCACCGAGCGCGTGGCTCTCGGCGAGCTCGCGGTCGAAGACCCGCTGGAAATACTCGGCGACCACCGGCCGCTCGGCCGGGTCGCACTTGTTCAGGAACGCCAGCCGGAACGCCAGTGCGGGATCGCGGAAGATCTCGACGTTCTCCGCCCAGGTGATCACGGTGCGCGGCGACATCAGCGTGGACAGGTCGCCGGCCGCGAACCCCTTGCGCGTGAGGTCGGCGACCGCGACCATCGCGGCCGCGAGCGCCCGGCCCGCGTCGTCGGCGAGCTGAGGCACGCGCGCCCGCACGATCGCGATCTCCTCGTCGGCCGGCAGGAAGTCGAGCGCCGCGACGATGTTCCAACGGTCGATCTGCGCGTGGTTGAGCCGCTGCGCGCCGTGGTACAGACCGTTGAGGTTGCCCAGTCCGACCGTGTTGGCGGTGGCGAACAGCCTGAACGACGGGTGCGGCGACAGCACGCGGTTCTGGTCGAGCAGCGTGAAGCGCCCGTCGCGCTCGAGCACGCGCTGGATCACGAACATCACGTCCGGCCGACCGGCGTCGTACTCGTCGAAGACCAGCGCGACCGGCCGCTGCAGCGCCCAGGGCACGATCCCCTCCTGGAACTCGGTGACCTGGCGGCCGTCGCGCAGCACCACGGCGTCGCGTCCGACCAGGTCGAGCCGGCTCACGTGGCCGTCCAGGTTCACCCGCACGCACGGCCAGTTGAGCCGAGCAGCCACCTGCTCGACATGGCTGGACTTGCCGGTGCCGTGCAGGCCCTGCACCAGCACGCGGCGGTCGGACCGGAAGCCGGCGAGCAGCGCGAGCGTGACGTCGGGGTTGAAGCGGTAGGCAGGGTCGACCTCCGGCACGTGCTCGCTGCGCTCGGCGAACGCGGGCACGAGCAGGTCGGCGTCGATGCCGAAGGTCTCGCGCACGCCGAGCAGCCGCTCGGGCCGCTCCGAAGCGGGCATCGCGGGCAGGGGCAGGGTCATCGCACGCACTCCGCGGCAGCGGGCCGCCCGGCAATCGGGACGCGGACCCCGGCCGAGGCGCGCGCGGCCCGCGGGAACGCCTGCGCGCGGACCTCGGCGCGATCGACGCTGCAGACCGGTCCCATCGGCCGATGATAGCGAGGTTCCGCAATCCGGCACGTCGCGTGCCGTTTTCCGGAACCCCGGTTGACTGGGTTCAGGGGCTCGCCTAGTCTGCGCCGGGCCGCGGGTTTCCGGAACCGCGCATGCCGAAGCCGATGTGGCGCGTCGTCCGCCGGCCGTTACAGAGGGAGATCCGACGATGAACGACCTGTCCCGCCCGTCCGCCCGCACCGCCGTCGCCGGCGTGCAGCGCATGACCCCGTCCGAGGCCTTCGTGGAGACGCTGGTGGCCAACGGCGTGGACACGATGTTCGGGATCATGGGCAGCGCGTTCATGGACGCGATGGACATCTTCGCGCCGGCCGGCATCACGCTGATCCCGGTCGTGCACGAGCAGGGCGCCGCCCACATGGCCGACGGCTACGCGCGGGCGAGCGGCCGCCACGGCGTGGTGATCGGTCAGAACGGACCGGGCATCAGCAACTGCGTGACCGCGATCGCCGCGGCCTACTGGGCGCACTCGCCGGTGGTGCTGATCACCCCGCAGGCGGGCACGATGGGCATCGGGCTGGGCGGCTTCCAGGAGGCCAACCAGCTGCCGATGTTCCAGGAGTTCGTCAAGTACCAGGGCCATGTCACGCACCCGGCCCGGATGGCGGAGTTCACCGCGCGCTGCTTCGACCGCGCGATGGCCGAGATGGGGCCGACCCAGCTCAACATTCCGCGCGACTACTTCTACGGCGAGATCGAGTGCGAGATCCCGCAGCCGCGGCGCATCGAACGCGGCCCGGGCGGCGAGCAGAGCCTGGACGACGCGGCCGAGTTGCTGGCGGTGGCGAAGTTCCCGGTGATCGTCGCCGGCGGCGGCGTGGTGATGGCCGACGGGGTCGACGCCTGCAAGGCGCTCGCCGAACGGCTGGGCGCGCCGGTGGTCAACAGCTACCAGCACAACGACAGCTTCCCGGCGAGCCATCCGCTGTGGTGCGGACCCCTCGGGTACCAGGGCTCCAAGGCCGGCATGACGCTGATCTCGCAGGCCGACGTGGTGCTCGCGCTGGGCACGCGGCTGGGGCCCTTCGGCACGCTGCCGCAGCACGGCATGGACTACTGGCCGAAGACCGCGAAGATCATCCAGGTCGATGCGGACCACACGATGCTCGGGCTGGTGAAGAAGATCCACGTCGGCATCTGCGGCGACGCGAAGGCCTCGGCGCTCGCGCTGACCGCCCGGCTCGCCGATCGCACGCTCGCCTGCGACGCGACCCGCGTCGAGCGCGCCGCGCGGGTCGCCGCCGAGAAGGCGGCCTGGGAGCGCGAACTGTCGGAGTGGACCCACGAGCGCGATCCGTACAGCCTGGACATGATCGAGGAGGCGCGCCAGGAGGGCGGCCGCTGGCTGAGCCCACGCCAGGTGCTGCGCGAGCTCGAGCGGGCGATGCCGCCCGACGCGATGGTGTCCACCGACATCGGCAACATCAACTCGGTGGCCCACTCGTACCTGCGATTCGAGCGGCCGCGCAGCTTCTTCGCGCCGATGAGCTTCGGCAACTGCGGCTACTCGCTGCCGACGATGATCGGTGCGAAGGTCGCGTGCCCCGAACGCCCGGCGATCGCCTACGCGGGCGACGGCGCGTGGGCGATGAGCATGGTCGAGATCATGACCTGCGTGCGTCACGACATTCCGGTGACCGGCGTGGTGTTCCACAACCGCCAGTGGGGCGCCGAGAAGAAGAACCAGGTCGACTTCTACGGTCGGCGCTTCGTCGCCGGCGAGCTCACCGACCAGGACTTCTGCGCGATCGCGCGATCGATGGGCGCCGAGGCGATCCGCGTGGACGCGCTCGAGGACGTGGCCCCGGCGCTCGCGCGCGCGGTGGACCTGCAGATGAACCAGCGCCGCACCTGCGTGATCGAGGTGATGTGCAACCGCGAGCTCGGCGACCCGTTCCGCCGCGATGCACTGCGCAAGCCGGTGCGGCTGCTCGACAAGTACAAGGACTACGTCTGAGGCGGGCGGCCCGCCGCGATCGCGCGCGGGCCGCGCCTCGGTCAGTACCCGATCGCCGCGCCGTCGCTGCGCGGATCCGAGCCGCCCGCGCGCACGCCGCTCGCGGGATCGATCACCACGCCGTGCGCGTGTCCGGCGAGCTCGGCGAAGGGCCCCCAGCGGTCGAGCCGGTGGCCGCGACGTTCGAGCTCGGCCAGGGTCGCGGCCGGATAGCGCGACTCGATGTGCAGCGTGTCGCGGTCCTCGCCGATCGCGAAGCGCCCCGACAGCCAGCGCGGCGCCTCGATCGCGGCCTGCACGTCCAGGCCGTGGTCGATCAGGTTCAGGTACGCGTGCAGGTGGATCTGCGGCTGGCCATCGGCGCCCATGCAGCCGAGCACCGCCCACAGCCGGTCGTCGCGGAAGGCCATCGAGGCGATCAGCGTGTGCAACGGGGTCTTGCGCGGCTGCAGCGCGTTCGGGTGGGCCGGATCGAGCGAGAAGTACGCGCTGCGGTTCTGCAGCACGACGCCGGTGTCGCCGGCCACCACGGCCGAGCCGAACACGCCGTACAGGCTCTGGATCAGCGACGCGGCGTTGCCCTCGGCGTCGACCGCCGCGACGTACACGGTGTCGCCGGCCAGGCTGCCGTACGACGGCACCGCGTCCCAGGGCAGCGCGCGCGCGGGGTCGATCAGCGCGCGGCGGCGCGCCAGGTGCGCGGGCGACAGCAGCGCGTCGATCGGTACGTCGACGAAGCGCGGATCGGCAAGGAACCGGTCGCGGTCGTGGTAGGCGAGCTGCTTGGCCTGGACCATCAGGTGCGCGACGTCCGGCCCGAGCCGGTCGCGGCGGTGCAGCTCGAACGGCTCGAGCAGCGCGAGCATCTGCAGCACCGCGAACCCCTGGGTCGGCGCGGGGGTCTCGTGGATCGTCACGTCGCGGTAGCGGCCGGTCAGCGGCTCGCCCCAGAACGCATGCTGCGCAGCGAGGTCCTCGGCCGTGAAGAAGCCGCCGTGCCGCGCGCAGAACGCGGCCAGTCGCCGGCCGACCTCGCCGCGATAGAAGCCGTCGGCGCCCTCGTTCGCGATCGCGGTCAGCGTGCGTGCGAGCCCGGGGTTGCGCAGCAGGCTGCCGGCACGCGGCGGCTCGCCGCCGGGCAGCAGCAGCGCGGCGGCGTCAGCGTGGGCGGCCAGCTCGTCCCGGGTGCGCTCGATGAACCCGGCCACCCGCGCGGTCACCGGAAAGCCGTCCTGCGCGTAACCGATGGCCGCCTCCAGACAGCGGGTCAGCGGCAGCCGCCCGCAGGCGCGATGCGCCTCGCCCCAGCTCCCGACCGACCCCGGCACGGTGAGGGTGGCGGGCACGATCCCGCGCAGCGGAATCGAGTCCAGGCCGCGCCCGCGGACCGCCGCGATCGTGGCGGCCGACGCCGCACGACCGCCGCCGTCGAGGAACCGCACCCGTCGCGTCCTCGCGTCGTGGATCAGCCAGAAGGCGTCGCCGCCGACGCCGGTCATGTGCGGATACGTGACCGACAGCACCGCGCTGGTCGCGATCGCCGCGTCGACCGCCGAGCCCCCGGCACGCAGCACGTCGACCCCCGCGGCCGAGGCGAGCGCATGCGGGCAGGCGACCATGCCCGAGGGCGCGAGCGTGACCGGGCGTCCGGTCGTGATGTCCATCGGTTCTCCTGGGCGGGGCGGGTCGGCGAAGGCGCTCGGAGCCGCGCGCGGCGACGGCCGCGGCGCGACGCCCGCAGGCCCGATGGTACGCGTGCGGCGCGGCGGGCGCGGCGGGCCGCGTTCGCGCGGCCGCGTTCGCACGGCCGAGGATCGCTCGGATCGCCGCGATCGCCGCGATCGCCGGGCGGCACTGCGGGCGGCACGAGCCCGGCTGCGAGCAGTCCGATCGCCGATACGGCCGTGGTGCCGGCGCTCAGCCATCGCGCCGAGCGTCCGGACCGCTCGGCCGAGCCGGCGATGCCGGCTGCTGAGGTCGGCGTGCCATTGAGCCGGCGATCGATCGTCGCCAGCACCTCGATGCGCAGGTCGCCGATCGATTCGAAGTGCACGTACGCGCTGCCCGGGTCGTTCTTGCCGGCGTAGACACGTCGTCCGCGTCCTTCAGCAGCGGGCGACCCAGGGTGTCGAGCCGCTGCGTGTCGCCGGCACGCAGCGCGATCTGCGCGCGCACGTCTTCCCCGCGCTGCCGCATCGTGTGGCCGCCGATCTCGGCACGCTGTCGGTCGGCCTCGGCGTGCTCGCCGTCGCAGACCAGTCGCTCGACGCGGCTGGGCCGCACGAAACGCGGCTCGTGCAGCGGCGCGTCCAGGAGGCAGTCGGCCGCGCCCACCCGCACGCACAGCGCGAGCGCCGCGCAGCCGTGCGACTGGCGGAGCCGGCCGGTCGAGCATCGGTGGTGCGCCACTGCAGCGCCCTGACCCGGTCAACGACCGCGGCGCTTTCGGTCGGCGCCATGCGGGACCACCTTGTCTCGGACACGAAGCGCTTTCCTGCCACGCGCTTCGTGACGCAGCGCGCCGGGGGCCGCCTCACTTCCAGCTGAAGCGTGACCATCACGACGTCGTCATCCATCGCGTGCCCCGGATGGCGAACGCTTCTCAGTCTGCGGCGAACGCGTGCCCCGCGTCGCTCGCCGGTCCTCGGGGCGGCGATCCGGATGTCGGCCGGGTGTGGCCGCCGGTCGGCGGGGCGCGAAAGGCTTCAGACAGGCTTGCCACCCTGCCGCATGCGCAGGGAGCGGTAGAGGCCACGTCCTCGCGCCCACGCTGTAGGCCGTCCGAGAAGGGAGTCTGTCCTTGAGACCGACGTTCGCTTGCCCCGAGTCCGGCCGCGCCGCGAGCGTCCGGTGAGGGCCGCGCCCGAGGCCCGGGCACGCGAGCCCTCAGCCCCCCGCCTGAAGGCGGGGCAACGCGACATGCCCCGGATATCGCCCCTGTACACGGGAGGCAAGTCGTTGGCTCTGTGGTGGGCTCTGTCGGGTGCAGTGACCGCCGCTCCCTTGCCCGATACGCCGAGTACCTTGATCGAGCAGTCCATCCTGCGGCGCGAGTCGCTTGACCGGGTGTGGGACCCGGCCTCGGGGCGGCTGGGCAATCTGGCGACTGTGAGCATCGTCGCGAACGGCTGCACGGTGCGGGTGGTGTCGGGCCCGGAGAACCGCCTGCTCGGCCCGCGCGATGGCGTGCAGGTGACGGAAGACCCCGTGAATACGGGGCATCAACGGAATCTGGAACGACAACGTGGAGTCCGCCTGTACCCCGAGCGCCATGTGACGCTGACCGTCCGCGCGGCGGGCAGTGCGCTGCCCCGAGGTACCGTTTGCCTCACATTGCAGGTGGCTTCAGCCGACAATTTCATGCTGCGCGGCAACGACACGGCCGTGCTGTTCGACCGGGTGGACATGCCCGCAATGGCACTCCACCTCAATCCCGGCGCGCCGCAGCACGTATGGTTCCAGGATGTGCGGTTGGGGCGGCTGGCGATCAGTTCCAACGCCTCTGCGTCAATCGGGGGCACCGGTCACGTGCAGTGGCTGACGCTGGGTCATTCAAACTCGGCCACTGCGATGTTCTTCCATGAGATGAACGCCCGCAACATCGGCGTGAGCCCCCTCGCTACCGATGCGCGCGTTTCCATCCGCATCGAGCCGGGAAAGACGAAGGCGGGCTACTTGCAGGAGGCCAACGGGCCGGCGCATCGCTATCCGATCTGGATCGACGGCCCGCTGGATGAGCTGGAGACGCCGGTCCGCAAGGTGAACGCGATGCCGTTGACGCCCAGCATTCGTCGCGAGGCCCATTCCCTGCGCGACGAAGTGCTTGGGCGTGCCGGCCCGCCTCCGGTGCTCCCGCCAACGGATCCCGTGAGCCACCCGCCTGCGCGTCCGGTGCCGGTGTCACCGGGCCAGCGAGCCGCTGATGCCTTCGTGTCCTACTTGCCGGACGGCGTGCGATTGACCGCAGTGGATCTGTGGAAGGAAGGTGGAGCGCTGCCCGGCGTCGCGGTGAATCAGTCAACCGCACCGGCGATCGGGCGGGGGAGGCTGAGAGGCTCCGCACCCGACGAAGCGGCGGTGCACGCGCTGGTGAAAGCCCTTGCACGTTCGCCTGATGTGCGTCACGCCGAGCTCGGCTGGATCGGCAAGTCTCCCAACACGCGTTATGCCGAGCTCGACTTCAACCCACCACGGGGCAGCCAGGTGGCCTTCGGTGTGGTGTTCACTCTGAGCTGCTCCGCGCCGGGCGAGGCCAGTGTCTGTTTGCCGGGAAACGGCTCGGCCTACACCGAGGCGCAGATCCGAGCGGAACTGCTCCCGCTGCTGGGGCCGCAGGTCAAGCTGACCCAACTGAAACTGCTTCGCGAACGCGAGGTGACCCTGGAGGTCAGCGCCACCAAGGCAGAGGGCGAAGCCATGGCCGAGCGCGTTCGCCAGTTACCTTGGCTGACCGTGTCGTCTCGGATCATGGGGCATGACAGAACCGTGATCGCCGCCAGACTGGTGTGCCCGGCCCCGCCGGTGCCGGGCGGGATCTGCCGAGTTCCAACAGCCAAGCGCTGAGGCAAGTTGCCTGCTGTCCTGACGTGCCTCGGTTCTGCGGCAGCGCTGCACGTCGATGCCGAAGACCGGCTTGAGCCGCCGCGCCCAGCTGATGCGGTGGGGCCGGGCCTGAAGCGTCTCGACTTCGCTCTCGGCGGCAACCGCTGCCTCGGTGGCCGCTGGCTGCTGTGCGGGCGGCCCCTGCGGCACCCCCCGCGCCCGCAGCTTCGCGTGGGGCGTCAGCACCCCGTGGTACCGGATCAGGTGCAGCCGCGGCCGCGGCACCGGCGCCGCCAGCCGCTGCATGAACGCAAGCTCGCTCATCACCCGATGCGTCGTGCCGTCTCGTCACGGCGTCTACAGCTCCAGCTGCACCTGCCCCGCCGCGTTGACCTGAACCCGGCCTCGGTGATCCCCTCCTCGAGGATCCGCCCGTCGGCGGGCTCGCGGCAGTGGAGCATCGAGCCGATGTCCTCAGGCTCGTAGCGCTGCCCGACCGAGGACCCGATGCCGACCTGACGGAGCAGGTGGGCCGTCCCGAAGGTGCGTGCCTCGTCGGCGACGATCGGCACGATCCGGAGTCCGAGCGCCGCGTCCCTCAACAGGTTACCGAGCATCCGAACGAAGACCACCGTCGTCGACGTTTCGCGACCGTCGGCCTTCAGCGAGAACCCGGCCCATGGACCGAGCGCGGGCACCGGCACCGAGCCGCTGTCGGTCGCTCGCCGCGGCAGCGCGCCGACCAGCGCCTCGCGGCGTTCGCGCAGGGATCGCATCGCGGGCGCAGCGGCGCGTTCATCGGGGTCCTCTCCTGGTGGAGTTCCCCGTGACCGCCGGACCCCGACCGACCGCCGCCTGGGCCCCGCCGCCGTCCGCTGCTCGCCCGATCGCAGCACGCACCGAACGTTCGCCCTACCGTGACGGGCCGTTCACCGGAACGCCATGCTCGATCGCTTCACCGCCTCCTCGTCCGACATCACCTCCGCTGGGCTCAGCCGGCTGCTGCAGGAAGGCCCGGTGCGAGCCCTGCTGCTTACCGTCGTCGGAATCGGCGCCCTGACCTTCGGTCGCCCGCTGGTCCAGTCGATCGACTTCCCGTCGTTCGGCGGGGGTCAGGTGCTGCCCGCGCTCGCCGTCGCCGGGGACCTGAGCGCGTCGTCCGACTGCCGCAGCGATGCCTGCACGCTCGAGACGGTCGCGCCCGCGACCGCACCGCCGAGCAACGTGCCGGTCCGCTGGCTGCCCGATCCGGTGAGTCGCCTGCGGTGGCCGTCCAGGCCGGCCTACCCGAGCTCGTTCATGGCCGAGGAAACGCAGGCCTGGATCGCCGAACGCGTGCCGATCAGCCCGGGCGCCACCTCGCTCACCTGGAAGCTGACCGTCGGATCGAACATCGGTGGCCTGCATTACGCGAACCTGGAACTGGCGAGCGGCGGCTACGTGTCGCGCCTGGTGTTCCCGCAAAGCACGGGAGTGGCGCCGCTGACCGTGGAATCCCACGGCGCCGACACGCCACGCCGTAAGGCTCTGCACGAGCGGATGGGTAACGTGCTGAGGAGCTGGCGCGCAGCGGGCAACGGCCGCGGACCCGGCGGGTACATCGACCATGACCTGCTGCCGCCGGCCGAGCTCCTGCCGAAGGACCCGCTCCTCATCACCGTATCGCCCGAGGGGATCGAGTTCCAGCCGATGCCGATGCCGATGCGCCTGCAGCTGCCTTCCGAGATGGTCGGCCGCATCCGTGCAGGCGATCCTGCAACGCTGCGATTCGAGGCGCCGAGCGGCTTCTCGCCTCCGATCGAAGTGGCCGCCAAGGTGACCGGCACACGGGGCGATCAAGCCCTGGTGGAGACCGACGAGCCGACCGATCGCTGGCTGAGGACCTACTTCGACCAGGCCTTCGGTCGCGCTCCGGCGACCGACCGGCTCACGCTGCGCGTGCGCGAGAGCCTGGGCGGTCGCGCCGGTACGGGCGTCCGGGTGCCCGAAAGCGCCGTCGTGCGACGGCCCGGCGAGGCGGGGTCGATCGTCTGGGTCGTCGCCGACGGGATCGCCTCGCCCGTCTCCGTCCGGGTCGGGACCACCGACGGCGAATTCGTGGCGGTGAACGAGGTGCAGTGGCCGCATTCCGGCGCCATCGCCCCGAACGATTGGCGCGCGATGACGCCCGAGCAGCGAGCCCGCTTGTATCGGCTCCAGATGCGCCGACCGAACGACGAGAACCTGCTGCTGCATGCGAATGCCCGCGTCGTCAGCCGTCCCGAAGCCACCCTACGCCCGGGCGATGCGGTGCGAAGCCACTGAGATGGAGCTTCTTGGGAAGCCGAGCTTGCCGGCTGCACCGCCCGCGGAGTCCGACGGCCCGGCCGGGATCGCGCCGCGGTCATCGCGCCGACCACTCGCGATGCTGCCGCGCGGCGACGCATCGGCCCGGATCCGCGCGTTCCTTCGCAACCCCGAGGCCGGCATCGACGCACTCGGTGCCGTCGCAGGTGCTGGCCGCGACTCGCTCGACCTGCTGGATCGCATCAGCGCGAGCCAGCAGCGGCTCAACGAGCTCAACCACACCCTGGTTCCGCTGATCGCCCGCTTTCGCGAGGACGGTCGGTCCAACCGCTTCTGGCGCTGGTTTACGGGCGCGCAGCTCGAGCGCGAGCTCAGCTTCGGCAAGACTTGCCTCGAAGTCGAGGCCAGCGCCGAGCTCGGCGTGCTCGAGATCGCGACGCTGCGCGAGCTGATCGTGGCGCTTCATCGAGACGGTGCTCGGCTCGACCACGAGATCGCCGCGATCGAGGAGGACATCGCGCTCGGCCGCAGCTTGGCCACCGATCGCTTCGCGAAGCTGCGCGAGCTCACCGGATGCGACAGCGAGACCTGGCAGCGCCTGTCGCGCCGGGTCGCGAACCTGGAGGCGACGGCGACCGCGCTGCGCCTCACCCAGCAGCAGTACGGCGTGGCGATCGAGCTCGGCAAGACGGTGGTGTCTCGCTTCGAGGAGATCCGCACGCTGCTGATCCCGATCTGGTACCAGCGGATGGGCTTCGCCCTGTTCGCCCGCCGCACCGGCACCCTCGACGCTTCCGACCCAGGAGCCCCATCGTGACCTCCGACCTCCAGACGCCCGTTCGCGTATCGACCCCGAGCGCCGAGCGCAGCGCCATCGAGGCGGCGCTGCCCGCCGCGACACCGGCCGAATGCAGCCCCGCCGTCGCTGCGCGCATCAAGGTGCTCGCGGCCGAGCTGGCTGCCGGCGACCTCGAGCGCATCCACGCCTTCGGCCGAGAGATCGGCGTGCGGGCGAGCCAGCACGCCGACGCGATCCTCGCCAAGGTGCGCGGCAGCGAGCTCGAGGCGATCGGCAGCAAGCTGACCGAAATCGTCACCGCCGCCCAGACGATCAACGTCACCGCCCTGTCGAACAGCCGATCGTCGTTGCCGCTGATCGGTCCGCTGGTCGATCGCTTCCGCCTGAAGGCCGGTGAGGTCGTCCGTCGCTTCCAGGACGTGCGCACGCAGATCGACACGCTGGTCACCGAGGTCGACGCGATGCAAAGCGGCCTCGCCGCGCGCAACGCGGCCCTCGAGGACTCCTTCCTGTCGGTGCGCGACGAGCACGAGCAGCTGGAGATCCACATGGCGGCCGGCGAGCAGACGCTCGTCGTGCTGCGCCAGCGGATCGCCGCGATGGCCGCCGAGGTCGACGCGGATCCGATGGCACAGCAGGCCCGCGCCGACCTGCAGGCGGCCGTCAACGCACTCGAGAAGCGCATCGCCGACATGAAGGCCCTGCAGCATTCGGCGCTGCAGCAGCTGCCGATGATCCGCATGGTGCAGACCAACAACCGGATGCTGATCGAGAAGTTCCACACGATCCGCGAGCTCACCGTTCCGGCCTGGAAGCGGCAGTTCATGCTCGCGCTGTCCCTGAACGAGCAGAGGAGCGCCGTGCAGCTGGCGAACTCGATCGACGACGCGACCAACCGATTCCTGCTCGAGAACGCGAAGCTGCTGAAGGACAACACGCTGTCGACCGCGCGCGCCAACCAGCGGCTGGTGATCGACGTCGAGACGCTGCGGCAGGTGCACGACAGCCTCGTCGAGACGATGCAGGAGGTGATCCGCATCAACGCCGACGGAGTCCAGGCGCGGGCGGCGATCAGCAAAGACCTGCGGCAGATGCGTGCGGCCCTGTCCGCCGGACAGACGCTGGCGACCCTGTCGGCCTCGAACGGCGATCAGACGTCCGCTGCGACGGCCGCCGCCCGTTCGACCCGCAAGGAGATCCGGCATGACGCCGATCGAAAGCGCAGCGCTCGATGACCGGATCCGCTCGCTGCAGTGGCGCACGATCGGCGTCGGCTGGACGGCGTCGGCCATGCTCGCCGCCGGGGCGGGCACCACGCTGCTGGCGCTCGGCGATCTCGGCGACCTGATCTTCGGTGGGGACGGCGACGGCCTGGTCGCGTTCCACGTGCCCACGGCGCTGCGCCAGGCCGAGGGCTGGCCACTCCTGTCGATGCTGTTCGCGGGGCTGGCACTCGCGGGCGGCTGGGGGCTGTCGACCGGAAGGCTGCGCCGCTCGCACAGCTACGCGGCGTTCGCGCTCTGTCTGCTGGTCGCCATCGCCGACTTCCAGCTCGCCGCACCGCTGCACAAGCCGCTGTTCGGGATGCCGAGTCGCCTGGAGCGGCTGGTGTCGGACGGCGCGTACGCCGAGGCCGACCGGCTGCTGGTGGCAGCGGGTCACGGGGCGCTGCGCCAGCGCGAGACCTACGTCCGCGCTCAGATCGCCCTGCATGCCGGGGACATGCAGCGGCTCGAATCGCTGGGTCGCCCATTGTTGAAGGATGCCGACGACTATGCGTACGCTGGACTGCTCGACCCGACCAGCGCCCACGTCTACCGGGAGGCGATGGGTGACCTGCGGGTCGCGGTGCTGGCGGCCATCGACCGTCGGCTCAACGGGAGGCCGGCCACAGCTGCCGGCATCGCCATCGACGCCGAGGAGAACGGGCGGATGGCCCGCGGCCGGAGCGCGGTGATCATGGCCGCCTCCGGATTCGCCGTCATGGCAGCCGGGCTGCTGCTGGTCGCACTCTGGCGGCGGATGCGCGGCAACGTGCTACGGATCATCGACCTCACCGACTGACCGCACCGCCACCCGAGCCGAGCCGACGCCCTGTGCGCCGATACTGAGGCCGTCTTTCGCAGCCGTGCGGTATCCCGCTTCCGCAACATCGAGCGCGTCGCGAGGCGCAAGTTGCTTCAGATCCACGCCGCCACGGAACTCGTCAGCTTGCGCGTCCCGCCGGGTAACCCATTGGAGGCACTGAAAGCCGACCGCAAAGGCCAGCACAGCCTCCGCGTCAACGACCCGTGGCGGATCTGCTGTGAGTTGCTTGACGAGATTCATCCAGGCGAGATCCTGCTCGAGGACTTCATGAAGCCCATGGGCATCAGCGCCCGCCGACTCGCGGCGGACATCGATGTCTCGCCGAGCAGGATCAGCGAACTGGTGGATGGCCAGCGTCCCATCACCGCGGATACAGCGCTTCGGCTCGGGTTGTTCTTTGGCATGGAGCCCCGGTTTTGGCTGAACCTGCAGTCCGAGTACGACATCCGAGTCGCGGACCGGGAGCTCCGAGCCAAGCTCTCGCCGAGAATCCGTGTCTTTCAGCCGGTGGCGGGGTGACGCTCCGCGTTCAAGGCTTTCCCTGACCGTCTGGCGAGGGGCCGCGCACTGCCCATAGGTCGGGCGCGAGCCGAGACGGCACCGCGCCTTCAGCTCGAGCTCCACCTGACCTGCCGCGTTCACCCGGATGCGCTCGTCCGACAACGCGGGCCGGGTGATGGTGCGGCACAGCCGCTCCAGCCGCCTGCGCTCGTTGGCTTCGATGCGCACCGCCGCGTGCGGGCTGAAACCGTCGACGTCGGCACACAGCGCCTGGCGCGCGGCGACCTCGCGCGGCATCGCGCCTCGCAACGTCAGCAGCTTCTGTCCGGCGCGCGCGCCGAATGCGATGCGGACCGTGATCGCCGCCGCCTGCAGCGACCGCAGCGTGCGTGCGTCCTCACTGTCGCAATCCGCTCCGGGATCTCCACCTCGCGCTCGGTGCTCACCTCCTGCATGGTCAGCGCCAGCGGGAAGAGCGGCGCGAGGTCGTCGGGGCCCACCGGCTGCATCGAGCCCGGGTGCAGACCGCGGGCAGCGGCTTCGGCAGGTCGGCCTGGATGTTGTACCAGCGCCTGGGGATGCGGTCCTCGGGCAGCAGGTACTGGGTCGAATCGGTCATGGTCGCGCCTCCTGCGGCTGTCGTGCGGGCAGCGGATGATGCGCACGCCGCGCGGCGACGCGCCGCTCAGCGTCCCGAGGACGCGTCGTGCTTCAGCCGTCGCCACACCGTCGTCCGGCTCACGCCGAGTGCCCGCGCCGCGCCCTCCACGCTGCCGCCCGCGCGCGCGAGCGCCGCGCGCACCTGGTCGGCGCCGGGCCCGCGACCGGTCCGCCGGGTCCCGTCCGCCGGACCCGATGCACGGCCGGAGGCCGCGACCGCAGCGGCGGGAGCGCCGCCCTCGAGCAGCTCGGGCGCCACCGCGAACAGCCCGCCGCGGGCCTCCAGCACGTCCGAGCCGTAGGCCGAGACCCCGGCGACCAGCCGCTCGAGCACGTTCTCGAGCTCCCGGACGTTGCCCGGCCACGCGTGGCGCTGCAGCGCCGGCAGCCAGCGCTCGAGCCGGATCCCGTCCCATGCGGGCACCGGCGCCGCGCGGCCGCGGCGCACCGCGCGTGCCAGCCAGGCCCGGGCGATCGCGGGGATGTCCTGCGTCCGCTCGCGCAGCGGCGGCACCGACAGCCGCAGCACGTTGAGGCGGAAGTAGAGGTCGGCGCGGAACCGGCCCTCGGCGATCAGCGGCCCCAGGTCGCGGTTGGTCGCGGCGACGAAGCGCACGTCGACCGGGATCGGCTCGGTCGCCCCCACCCGCACGATCTCGCGCTCCTGCAGCACCCGCAGCAGCCGGGCCTGGGCCGGCAGCGGCATCTCGGTCACCTCGTCGAGGAACACCGTGCCGTCGCGGGCGGACTCCACCAGCCCGGCGCGCCCGCCGCGACGGGCGCCGGTGAAGGCGCCCTCGTCGTGGCCGAACAGCTCGCTCTCGATCAGCGACTCGGGGATCGCCGCGCAGTTGACCGCGACGAACGGCCCGGCCGCCCTCGGGCTGGCCAGGTGCACGCCCTGCGCGAGCATCTCCTTGCCGGTGCCGCTCTCGCCGGTGATCAGGATCGTCGAGTCGGTCCGGGCCCACAGGCGCGCCAGCGAGCGCACGCGCTCGATCGCCTCCGAGTCGCCGAGCAGGTCGTCGATCCGGTAGCGCGCGCGGAATCCTCCGGGGCGCGCGTCGCGGCGGATCGCCTCCTCGGCGCGCCGGATCACGCCAGCCTCCTGGCAGGTCAGCACCGCGCCGGTCACCTGGCCGTCGCTCAGCAGCGGAATCCGGTTGACCACGACCGTCCGGGTGCCGACGCGCGCGATCGCGTTGGTCTCGCTGCGCCCGCTGCGCAGCGTGGCCTCCAGCCCGAGCCCCGGCGCGACCTCGCCCAGCCGCTTGCCGAGCGCCCAGTCGCGCGTGACGCCCGCGATCTGCTCCATCCGGGCGTTGATCGACCAGATGTGCTCGTTCATGTCGACCCCGACCACCCCCTCCTCGAGGCGTCCCAGCACGGTCTCCAGCTGGGACCGTCGCCACTGCTCCTCGAAGGACAGCGTGGCCAGGCCGATCGCGTCGTCGAGCGCCTTGCGCACCGAGCTCTCCGAATAGATGAACTCGGCGTGCACGCCGAACCGCTCGGCGAACCCAGTGATCAGGCTGGGGCCCACGAACACGCGGTGGCCGGCGTCGATCAGCTCGCGCATCGTCGCCTCGGCCTCGTCCGGCCGGCTGTAGCGTCGCAGCGTGAGGTCGAGGTGGGTCAGCTGCCGCAGGTCGTCGAGCGCGTGCTCGATGTCCTCGTAGGTCATGATCGCGATCCGGCGGCCGTGGGCCCCGGCCCGCGCGAGCGCCCGCAGCACGTCGAAGCCGTTCACGTGCACGAGCGCGATCGGCGAACGGACCAGCCGACGCAGGTAGGCGCCGTTCGAGCCGGCGCTCACGAGGACGTCCACCGCGGCCATCGCCTCGAGCTCGCGCAGCCGCGCGACCGCCGCGTCGAACGTCTCGTCGACGAACCCGATCTCCGCGCGCCCGCGGTACTCGGGCTCGAGCCGGTGCATCCAGCGGCTGAGCTGGCCCTGGCTGACCACCCAGACCCGCGCCGGCCGCATCGTCATCCGCTGGGTCTGCGCGTCGCCGGCACGGTCGGGATCCACGGCTCACCTCTCGTTTCAAACGACGTTGCACGTTTCACTGCAACGCACGGAGTGAAACACGGCGGCCGGCCCCCCGCAACCGGTCGCCGGGAAAGCGCCCTCGGATCAACGCGTTGACGCGATCGCCCACGCTGGCACGGCCGATGCTAGACCTCGCGCAGGAGCGAGGCCGCGCCGCACCGGCGCGGATGCCACCGACCCCATGGCCACCCGACCCGCGACGATCACCCGGCGAGCGGACTTCGAGCGCGCGAGCCCCGCGGACCTGGAGACGCTGCGGCGCTTCCCGAGCTGCGTCGTGGGCGACGCGCTCGGGCGCCGCGCCGGGCTCGGGCCGGCGGTGCGGGCGCTGACCGTCGCGCGCTGCTTCGCGGGCAGCGCGCTGACCGTCCGATGCGGTGCGGGGGACAACCTGGCGGCCCTGGTGGCGCTCGCGTCGACGCGGCCGGGCGACGTGCTCGTCATCGCGTGCGACGCCGCCGACGACGCGGCGATCGTCGGCGGCAGCTATGCGAAGCTCGCCGCGCAGCGGGGCGCGTGCGCGATCGTCACCGACGGGCTCGCCCGCGACGTGCACGAGATGGAGTCCGCCGGCATCCCGGTGTTCGCCGCCGGGGTCCATGCGAACGGGCCGTTCAAGGCCGGGCCCGGCGACATCGGCCAGCCGATCGCCGTCGCCGGCGTGCGGATCGAGCCGGGCGACATCGTGGTCGGCGACGACGACGGCATCGTCGTCGTGCCGCGCGCACGCGCCGCCGAGACGATCGCGCGCGCGCGGGAGATCGGCCTGGGCGAGCAGCGCACGAACGCCGCGTTCGCGCGCGGCGAGACGCCGGACTGGCTCGCGCGGCTGATCGCGGACACGCCGGTCCGCGACCTGGACGCATCATGATGCGCCGGCGCGAGCGGGCGAGGCGCGACGCCGGTCGCCGCGGGGAGGACCGGCCATGGGCGTGAGGGTGCCGGCCCGGACCTGGACCCGGCTCGACGAGGTGCCGCTGAGCGCGGCGAGCCTCGAGGCGCTGCTCGCCAACGAGATCCCCGCGATCCGCATCCGCGCGTTCGCGACGCCCGACGAGTGCGCGGCGTTCACGCGCGCGGTGCGTGCCGCCCCGATCCGCCACTACAGCGTGACGCCGCCCGTCGGCTACATCGGCATGGCGCAGTACGAGTACCGCTGGGACCGGCCGAAGGGCGACTACTTCGCCGACGTCGCGGGCGCGAACGCGAACCTCGCCCGCGTGACGTCCGCGTCGTTCGATCCGCTCGCCCGCGTCGTCGGCCGGCTGCGGCAGGCGCACGGCGAGCCGGTCGGCGTCGCGGTCGAGCCCGGGCTCGGCCCGTACTACGCGGGCATCGTGAGGATCGCCTCGGGCGGCATCCGGCTGCACGCGGACTTCGCGCCGTACAACTCGCCCGGCTACGCGATCGGTCGCATCGATGCGCAGATCGCGTGGAACTTCTACGCCGAGCAGCCCGGCCGGGGCGGCGAGACCGCGGTCCACAACGCGCCCTGGTCCCCCGACGCGCCCGAGGGCACGATCCCGCCCAGCTACGACCTGCCGCGCGAGCTGGTCGCGGGCGCGCCGGTCCACCGGTTCGAGCCGACCGCCGGCGACGTGGTGCTCTTCAACACGCGCAATCCGCACGAGGTCCTCGGCGGCAGCGACGACGGCGGACGCGACCGCGTGTCGATCGGCTCCTTCGTCGGGCGCGCGCCCGACGGCACGCTGGTGATGTGGTCGTGACGACGCGCGACGCGGGCACGGACGACCTGGACCGCGACTACGCGGGCGCGGGGTTCGGCGGGCGGCTGCCCTTCGGTCGGCGCCCCGCGGTGATCGTGGTCGATTTCGTCCGAGCGTACCTCGACCCCTCCTCGCCGCTGTACGCGGGCGTCGAGTCCGCGTTCGAGTCGGCGCGGCGCGTCGTGCACGCGGCGCGCGCGGCCCGCGTGCCGGTGGTCTTCACCGGCGTGCGGTTCGTGCCGGGCGGGGTCGACGGCGGCGTGTTCTACCGGAAGGTCCCGTCGCTTCGGCTCTTCGACGCGGGCTCGCCGATGGGCGACTACGTCGACGGCCTGGCCCCCGGCGCCGGCGAGCCGCTGGTCGTCAAGCAGGGCGCGAGCGCGTTCTTCGGCACCATGCTCGCGCCGATGCTGACCTCGTGGGGCATCGACACGGTCGTCGTCATCGGCGTGTCCACCAGCGGCTGCGTCCGCGCGACCGCGGTGGACGCCTGCCAGCACGGCTTCGTGCCGTTCGTGGTCCGCGACGCGGTGGGCGATCGCGACCCGCGACCGCACGAGGCCAGCCTCTTCGACCTCCAGGCGAAGTACGCCGAGGTGATCAGCGAGACCGAGGCCGTCGGGCGCATCGCCGCATCGGCGCGCGCCGCGGGCGGCGACGCCCCGGGCGGACGCTGACCAGGCCGCCGGCATGCGACAGGAGACACAAACGATGAGTTCGATCCGCATCACCCCGCTCTCCCCGGCGATCGGCGCCGACGTCGAGGGCGCGGACCTGTCCCGTCCGCTGGACGACGCCGACTTCGCGGCGATCCTCCACGGCTGGCACCACGTCGGCCACGGGCTGCTGCGCTTCCGGGACCAGCCTCTCTCGAGCGCGGACCTCGTGCGCTTCAGCGCCCGGTTCGGCCGGCTCGAGATCTACACGCTGCGGCCCGAGATCCTGGTGGAGGGGCACCCCGAGCTGGTCAACATCTCGCACATGGCGTATCCAGACGGACGGCCGATGGGCCTCGCCGAGTCCGGGCGCCGCTGGCACTCCGACCTGCAGTTCAAGGCCGAGCCCGCGATCGCCTCGGCGTTCCACTGCCTCGAGTGCGAAGGCGGCGACACGCTGTTCGCCGGGATGTACGCGGCCTACGATGCGCTGCCCGAGGCCACGAGGCGGCGCATCGACACGCTGACGGCGGTCAACAGCTACGTGTACTACAACGACAAGTACGGCAACCGCACGCGCTCGCTGACCGCCGAGCAGCTGGCGCAGGTGGCCGCGGTCGAGCACCCGGTGGTCCGCATCCATCCGGTCACCGGCCGCAAGGCGCTGTACGTCAGCGAGGGCATGACCGAGCGCATCGTCGGCCTGCCGGAGGCCGAGGGCCAGGCCCTGCTCGACGAGCTGATCGCGCACTCGACCCGACCCGAGTTCGTGTTCCGCCAGGTGCACCGGCCCGGCGACCTGCTTCTGTGGGACAACCGCTGCACGATGCACCAGGCGCTGCCGTACGACCTGAAGCTGCGCCGGCACATGCGGCGCTCGACCATCATGGCCCGCGACCCGGGCGTCTGAGCGGCCGGACCGCAGCCGAGGAGCCCCCGATGCACCCGACCCGCACCGCGATCACCGTCACCCCCCTCACCCCCGCGTTCGCCGCCGAGATCGGCGGCGTCGACCTGTCGCAGCCGCTGTCCGACGACGCGTTCCGCACGATCGTGGACGCGTGGCACCGCCACGGCGTGCTGCGGTTCCGCGACCAGCCGATCGACAGCGAGCACCTGAAGTCGTTCAGCGCGCGCTTCGGCAGCCTGCAGATCCACATCCACCGCGAGTTCCTCGATCCGGTCCACCCCGAGGTCCTGCTGCTGTCCAACCTGAAGCGACCCGACGGCTCGCCGATCGGACTCGCCGAGACCGGTCGTCGCTGGCACTCCGACCTGCAATACGCGCGGGTGCCCTGCATCGGGTCGGCGCTGTTCGGCGAGCGCACGCCGACCGTGGGCGGCGACACCGAGTTCGCCTGCATGACCGCCGCGTACGAAGCGCTGCCCGAGGCCACGAAGCGGCGCATCGACGGGCTGGTCGCCATCCAGAGCTACAGCCAGACCACGCGCGACGGCGTCAGGGAGGCGCGCGAGAAGGTGGTGCCCGACGTCACGCACCCGGCGGTGCTCGTTCACCCGGCCACCGGACGCCGGGCCCTGTACGTGAGCGAGGGCATGACCAAGGGGTTCGTCGGCGTGCCCGAGGACGAGGGCCGCGAGCTGATCCGCGAGCTCGTCGGGCACGCGACCCGCCCCGAGTTCACGTGGGCGCAGCAGTGGCGGCCGCGCGACCTGATCCTCTGGGACAACCGCGCGGTGATGCATCGCGCGACGCCCTACGACACGAGCCAGGTCCGCCACATGAAGCGCACGACCATCATGCCGGCGTTCGCCGGGATCTGACGCACGGCCCACGACAGGAGATCGACGCATGGGACCGCAGGGACAGGACCGCCTCCTCGCGCCTTCGGACGTGTTCTTCAGGCGCGGCGCGGACGTGCCCGACCTCGTCATCACGTCCGTCGAGGGCGTCGCCGAGGAGCCGGGCAAGCTCACGCTCAAACCGATGCTGGTCGGTGCCGACCTGCTGTTCCTGCAGGCCTTCAAGGCCAGGGGCATGGTCGACCCGATGCACCAGCACGACGACCACGAGTCGATCGGCTACCTGATCAGCGGGCGCATGCGCCTCGTGATCGGGGGCCACGAGTTCGTCGCCGGGCCCGGCGACGCGTGGATGCACCCGCGCGGCGTACCGCACTACAGCGAGGCGCTCGAGGACTGCATCCAGATCGAGGTCAAGAGCCCGCCCAGGAAGACCTGGGTCACCCAGGCCTGAGCACCTCGCCCCCGTGGAGCCCGCCATGCCGAAGCACCCGATCCAGAACGACGACCTCGCGCCGGCCGATCGCCCGGCACGCCCCGCCGAAGGCCGGCGCCGTGCGCTGCACGCCGCGGCGGCGCTCGCCTCGGCCTTCGGCGCGCTGCGCGTCTCCGGCGCGCGGGCCCAGGCCCCGGAGTTCCCGGTCCGGACGATCCGGATGATCGTGCCGCTGGGGGTCGGCGGCCTGGGCGACGTGATCGCGCGCCAGGTCGCCGAGGCCGCCGGCAAGCAGCTCGGGCAGTCGATCATCGTCGACAACCGTCCCGGCGCCGGCGGCACGCTGGGCTCGGCGATCGCGGCCAGCGCGAACGCCGACGGCTACACCGTGCTGCTCGGCTCGATCGGCACGATCGGCATCGCGCCCTTCCTGTACGCGTCGCTGCCGTACGACGCCGACAAGGCGTTCACGCCGATCACGCTCGCCGCCGGCGGCCAGTTCTTCTTCGCGGTGACGCCGTCGCTGCCGGCGCGCACCCTGCGCGAGTTCATCGACCACGCGAAGGCCAACCCGGGCAAGCTCAACTACGGCTCCCAGGGCAACGGGAGCACGCTGCACCTCGCGATGGAACAGGTGCGCGAGGCGACCGGCATCCAAATGGTCCACGTGCCGTTCAAGTCGGCGCCCGAGCTCGCCACCGCCCTGGTGAGCGGCGAGATCTCGGTGGCGATCACCGACTTCGCGTCGGTCCTGCCGCTGGTGCGGGCGCAGCGCGTGCGGGCGCTCGCGGTCACCGGCGACAAGCGCTCCGAGGCCGTGCCCGAGGTGCCGACGCTGTCCGAGGCGGGGCTGCCCGGCATGCGATTCATCAGCTGGGTCGGGTTTCTGGCCCCCGCCGGCACGCCCGCTCCGATCGTCGGCCGGCTCAATGCCGCGATGCTCGCCGCGCTGGGGACCCCGTCGGTCCGGCAGGCGATCCAGGCGGCCGGCGGCTCGGAGATCTTCGGCACCACGCCCGAGGAGTTCGGCCGCTTCCTCGCGAGCGAACGCGCCCAGTGGTCCAAGGTCATCCGGACCCTCGGCCTCAAGGCCGACTGAGCGGCCCGCGCCCCGTCCACGCACCCGAGGACCCCGCCCCGTGACCGACTCCCTCGGCTTCAGGAAGAAGTTCGGCGTCGTCGCGCCGTCGACCAACACGTCGGTGCAGCCCGAGTACGACGCGATGCAGCCCCACGGCGTGACGAACCACTTCTCGCGCATCGTGATCCCGGACACGCCGGTGACCGACGACAAGTCGTTCATGGTGATGCTCAACAACATCCGCGCGGCGACGCTCGACGCGGTGGACTCGGTGGCCACCTGCAGCCCCGATCACGTGATCCTCGCGATGTCGGCCGAAGCGTTCTGGGACGGCTCCAAGGGCGCCGCGGCGCTCCAGCGCACGATCGAGAAGCGTGCGAAGACCGGTGTCACGCTGGGCTCGAGCGCCTGCCGTGCCGCACTGAAGCAGTACGGCCGGATCCGCCGGATCGGCGTGATCACCCCCTACATGCCGGTAGCCGACAAGCAGGTCCGCAAGTACTTCACCGACATCGGCCTGGAGGTCGTGAACCTGGTCGGACTCAGGTGCGCGAGCCCGATGCTGATCGCGCACGTCGGCAAGAAGGCGTTGCGCGACGCGGTGATCCGGGTCGACCGCGGCAAGGTCGACGCGGTCGTGCAGGTGGGGACCAACCTCGCGATGGCCGAGGTGGCGGCGATGGCCGAGTTCTGGCTCGACAAGCCGGTGATCGCGATCAACACCGCGACCTACTGGTACGCGCTGCGGCAGAACGGCATCAAGGACAAGGTCTACGGCTGGGGCTCGCTGCTCGCCGAGCACTGAGCACGCGGGCCGCGCCCGGGAGGACGTCGATGATCGTCGAGGAGCGGATGTACGTGCTGCACGCGCACGCCGGCGTCGCCGAGTACCTGCGCGTGTACGAGGACGAGGGGCTGCCGGTGCAGCTGCCGATCCTCGGCGCGTGCCTCGGCTACTTCGTCACCGAGTTCGGCACGCAGAACCAGCTCGTCCACCTGTGGGGCTTCGCCGACCTGGAGGAGCGCCGCCGCCGGCGCGAGGTGCTCGCCGCCGATCCTCGATGGCAGGCCTGCGTGGCGAAGCTGCGGCCGATGATCCTGACGATGGAGAACCGGATCCTCGTGCCGACGCGGTTCTCGCCGATGCGCGAGCTGCCCTCGGGCGCCAGCTGACGCGCACCGCCCGGCCTCGCGCGGCCGCCGTCCGGTCAGCGCCGCAGCTCGAGTCCGGCCCGGTCGCGCGCCAGCTCGCCCGCCGCCGTCATCGCCGCAGCGCGAACGCCGAGCAGCGGTCGCGGTCGGCGTGCAGCGACGCCTCGGCGAACCACTCGCCCGCGTGCGCCACGTGGATCGGCACCTCCTCGCCGGCCGGGCCGTAGCGCACGAGCCGCACTGCGCCCGCGGCGACCTGGAACACGTGCCGGGCCGGCGACGACGCGCGGAACACGCGCGCGCCGGCATCGAACGCGCGGAGTTCGGCGAGCGGCCGCAGGGCCTCGGGCAGCGCGGCGTCGATCGAGGTCATGTGATCCGGATCATGTGCGGTCGTGCGCGTGCCCGTGCACCCTGCGTCGATGGACACGACACGCCTTCCGCCGGTGCTCGCCTGCGCCGCCCTCGTCGCGGCCTGCGTGCAGTCGCCGCATGCCGGCCACTCGGGCCACGGCCACGGCCACGCGCCCTACGCCGGGCTGCAGCGGCGCGCGATCAAGGCCCTGTCGGCCGAGCAGGTGGCCGACCCGCGTGCGGGCGACGCACCTGCGCTGCCACCTGTCCGATGATGGAGGTGCCGTATCCGGCGCAGGTCGACGCGTACAACCGCCTGCGGGGCTACCGACCCCGCCGTACGCCGCCGGCCGGGCGCGAGGGCGCGCGCCGGATCGGCGAGTCGGTCTGCAAGCTGGGCTCGTCCACGATCACGTCGCGCAGCGCGACCACCGGCGACTTCCAGCAGGGGTTCCGGGTCGAGGTGGAGTCGCGCGATGCGCCGCCGCTGATGGGCACGGCGCAGGACGCGTCGGTCGTCGAGGCGCGCTGGGCCGGCCCCTGTCCCGCGGGCTGGAAGCCGGGCGACATGGAGCTGCCGGGCACGCAGCGCCGGAGGACCATCGACGAAATGCCGGGGCCGCGCCGCCGCGCAAGTGATCGGCGCGCGTCGCTGCTCCGCGCGCGGCCCGCGTCAGTCGGACCGGACCCGCGAACATCCCGCCGCGACCCACTCGGCCGCGCCGCGGGCGGTGAGCCGGTGGCCCGCCGGCACCCGCTGCGAGGCGAGCTCGGCGCCGGACGCGTCCCGGGCCGCCAGGATCGCGTAGGGTGCGTCTTCGTCGGGCACGACGTCGAGCGTGACGGTCACGCGGCCGCCCGCACCGTCGACCTCGAAGGCCTTGTGCAGCTGCGCGTGACGCTGCTGCTCGTGCCGGCGCACGACCTCGGCGGCGGTCTTGACCAGCGTGTCGAACGCGGCCGTGTCCAGCGGCTTCGGGTTCTTCTTGTCGCGCCCCATCGTCCACGGCCCGACCAGCGCGGGCTCGGACTGGCCGTCGCGGGTCATCTCCACGGCCCAGCCGTCGTCGTCCTCGTTCTTGATCACCCGGGCGGTCCAGCCGTCGTCGCGCCACAGCCGCGCGGTGCGGATCGGGTCGTCGGTGGCGTCGGGCGGTGCGGACATCGGGCGACGGATCGAAGCTGGCGCGCGAGCGCCGGAATCGCGAGGATACGCCGGGGCGGCCCGCGACCCTCGGACCGACGGCCTACGTCCTGCGGCCTACGTCCTGCGGCCTGCGGCCTGCGGGCCGTGCAACGCGATCAGCCGATCGCACCGTTCCCGGCGGGCGGCCCGCCCCGCGCGGGAGCCGACCGCCCGCCGTGCCGTCCCCGCGACCAGGCCACCGCCTCGAGCCGCGTCCGGGTGCGCGTCTTCGCGAGGATCGCCGACACGTGCCGTTCGACGGTCCGCACCGAGCGGTGCAGGCGCTCGGCGATCTCCGGGTTGCTCAGGCCCTCGACCATCAGGTCCAGCAGCTGCGCCTCGCGGCGGGTGCGCTCGGCCGGGTTCCTGCGGGTGTGGGCGTTGGGGCCGCGCGGGATCCCGGCGAGCCCGGCGACCTGCCAGACCGCCACCCGTCGGGCGATCGTGCCGTGCGCGGCAATCGAGCGCAGCAGGCCCAGCGCACGCCGGCGCGAGGCGGCGCCGCCCGCGGCCAGCTCCATCGCGGCCGCGTACGGCATGCCGCGGGCCAGCCAGGCCTCGCCGCGCTCGCGCGCGCGAGCGTCCGCCTTGCGACCGAAGGGCTCGACCCCCTGCCGGCGTCGCGACGCCGGCCCCATCAGCGCGTCCATCCACTCGACCGACTCGAGGAAGCGCATCGGACGGCGCGCGTGTAGCGCCGGCGTTCGTCGGGGTCCATCGCGTCGCGCACCGCGCGGCGCAGCAGTTCGTGCTCGAAGCTCCAGAAGCCGTCGTGCTCGACCAGCCAGCCCTGCGCCGTGCAGGTCGCCCGCGCCGGTCGCGTGGCCTGCGGCAGGCGCTGCAGCCACGCGGCCTCGACGCGCTCCGGATGGACCGACAGCAGGCGGACCAGTGCTGCGGTGTCGGCGTCGAGGTCCGCGAGCTTGCGCAGCGCGAGCCGGGTCAGCGGCTCCGGCACCGAATCGCGCGTCCAGCGCAGCATCGACACCACCTCGAGCGGATTGCCCTTGGTCAGGCGGAACAGCTCGCGGCCGTCGACGCCCGCCTCGCCCGCGAGGCGCTCGACCGTGGCCTGGGACAGCCGCCCCAGCCGGATCTCCTGCCAGTGGTCGAGCGGCACCGCCTCGAGCAGCCGCTCGCGCACGTCGGCGGTCCGGGCGTCGTCGCTGCGCATCGTGATGACGCGCATCAGCCGCCGCGACGCGCAGCGGCGCAACAGGCAGCGCAGCGCCTCGAGGGTGGCCTGGTCGCACCACTGCGCGTTCTCGATCCACACCAGCGGCAGCCCGTCGATCGCCGCCAGGTCCTCGAGCGGCGCCTCGTACAGGCGCCACGGCGGCGCGGCCTCGCGGACCGCCTGCGCGAGGAAGCCCCCCCCGGTAGCGAGCGCCAGGTCTTGCATCACGCCGAGCGGCCGCAGCGTGGTGGCCGGCTCCGCGTAGCCGCACAGCGGCCGCAGCGTGGTGGCCGGCTCCGCGTAGCCGCACAGCGGCCGCAGCCCGGGGTGGCGCCGGAACCGCTCGCGCGCCAGCGCGGTCTTGCCGATGCCCGCCTCGCCGGTGACCAGGGCCATCGCACCCGCGCCGCGCGCGGCCTGGCCCGCCATCTCGTCGAGGCGCTGGAGTTCGGCCGCTCGTTCGTGCAGGGGCATCGGCGCGGGCGCTGACGCGGTCGGTCCCGGGGTCCGGTGTTGATCGCTGCGCGGGCGGACGGCCGCGGGGCGAGGGCGTCGGGCGGACCGGGGACGGGTGGGGGGCGGGGCCGTCCCCACCGCCGGCTCACTCCCGGCAGGCCACCCCGTCGTGCTGAGCGGCGAAGTGCAGCAGGTGCGTCGAGCACGCGGCGGGCAGCATGAACTGGATCGAGTGGAACTCGGTCGGGAAGGTCACGTAGCGCATGCCCTTGTCGGCGATGATGCGCCGTATCGCCGCCTCATCCGGGCCGGTGATCCGACCGCCGGACGGATAGAGCCCGAGCATTGGCGTACTCACCCGTTCGAGCCAGGGCGCCGCGCTGGACCCGCAGATCAACTCGAAGAAGCGGATCAGCACCTCGGGGGGCGTCTTCGCCATCTCGTTGGCGTACCACTCGATCAGCCGCGGATCGGTGCCGGGCGGAAAGCGCGTGCTCGCGTTGGTGCGGCGTGCCCACTCCACCGGGCCCAGCCGCTCGAGCGCTTCGCGCAGCGACACGAAGCCGCAGTTCCACGCGTCGCGCAGCGATGTGGAGATCGTCAGCGGCGCGCTCACCAGCGTGAGCGTGCGCAGCCGCCCGGGATGCTCGGCGGCAAGCGCCATGCCGAGGATTCCGGCGAACGACTCGCCGCAGTAATGGACGCGCCCGCCGCCCAGCGCGTCGACCAGATCGACCAGGTCGCCGACGAAATCAGCCGCGCGAAGTTCGCCGAAGCGCGCCGGGTCGGTCTGCGTTCGGCCGTGGCCGCGCAGGTCCGGCCTCACCACCCGGTAGAAGCGCGACAGGTAGGGCACCCAGTGGTACCAGAAGCGCGAGGAGCGGCCGTAGCCGTGCTGCAGGATCATCACCGGCGCGTCGCGCCAGGGGTCCGTCGCGTCGTCCACCTCGTAGTGGAGGGCAGGCTTTCCGCTTCTTTCCAGGACGGGCATCGAGCAGTTCTCCGGGAGATGGCGTCGTCGGCGCGTCTACAGCCACCGCGGCGCCGATGCGCCCAGCGGCTGGGGCGGACGCGCCCAGAACGCCGGCGTCTCGTCGTAGTGCGCGACCGGCGCGAGGCAGTGCAGCGCGCCGAAGGGCGAGTCCATCGCGAGCAGCCGCGGCGGCGCAGCGCGCTCGGCGGGCCACGTGCCGGGCGCGCGCAGGCCGAGGTCCTGCACCCAGGTGCAGGTCCGCGCGAGCGACACGCGGACATACCAGCTGCCGCCGAGGGTCGCGCGGCCGATCAGCGCGGCGAGCGCGCCGTACGCCGCGAGGTAGGCGGTGAGGTAGTCGGCGAGCAGCGTGCACGGCACCACGCGCGGCGCGTCCGCGCCGCCTTCGGTCACCGCGATGCCGGTGGCCGACTGCGCGATCGGGTCGTACCCGACGTGACCCGACCACGGTCCATCCTCCAGGCCGAAGCAGCTGATCGACACGTACACGAGCCCGCGGTGCGAGGCCGCCAGCGTCGACGCGTCGAGCCCTCGGCGGGCGAGCGCACCGGGGCGCAGCGACTGCACGACCACGTCGGCGTCGGCCGCGAGCGCCCGGAAGCGGTCCACGTCGCGGGGCTGGTCGAGGTCGAGGAACGCCGATCGCTTACCGAACCCGGTGTCGATCTGGAAATTCACCGGGTCGCTCGTGCGCGGCGGCGAGATGCGAAGCGCGTCGGCACCCTGCTCGGCCAGGCACCGTCCCGCGCCGGGGCCGGCGAGCACGTGCGTGCACTCGAGCACCCGCACGTCCCCGAGCGGTCTCGCGGCCGAGGCGAAGGGCCTCGGCGGCCCATCGGCGATACGCTCGATCTCCACCACCGGCCGGCCGGCGAGGCGCCCTCCGTGCGGATGCGCGCGCCAGTTCGCGCGGTCGCGAACGCACACCAGCGGCAGGCCTCGCGACTGCGCGTCGGCCTCGAGCGCGAGTGCGTCACGACCGGCCACGGCGCGGGCGATCGCGGGCCTTGCGTTCGCGCAGTCGAGCAGCTCGAGCAGCCCATTGCGCAGCCGCGGGCTGCCATGGGCCATGTAGATCCACCGGCCGCAACCCGCCCGCCAGAACCCGTTGCCCGGCTCGGTGTGGACGAAGCGGATCGTGCACGGATAGCCGTGGATTCGAAGGTGGTCCGCCGGGTTGAGCGCGTCGGCCGCATCCTGCAGACCGACCGCGACACGCTGCGAGCGCCCGGTCCGCATCCGCCAGACTTCGGTCACCGCCGCGGCGACCGCCGCCACCGCCGCCGCCATCGCCGCGGCCAGCCTGTGCGGGCCGGGCA
>JBIKMO010000332.1:0-4855 GCA_044359175.1 Burkholderiaceae bacterium
CCGTAGGTGTTGAAGCAGACCGCGGCGGTCTTGCGGGCGTCGGGGTCCTCCTGCTGAAAGTCGTTCGACGGGAAGCCGAGCACCACCAGCCCGCGCGTCGCGTACGCCGCGTTCAGCGCCTCCAGACCCTCGAACTGCGGCGTGAAGCCGCAGTAGCTCGCGGTATTGACCACCAGCAGCACCCGGCCCGCGTACTGGCACAGCGACTGCGGCTGCTGGTCCTGCAGCCGCGGCACGGTGTGATCGAGCAGCGCCGGGCAGCTCGACGCAGCCGCCGACGCGCGCACCGCGCTCGGCGGCACCGCCAGGGCCGGCAGCAGCATCAGCAGTTCGCGTCGCCGCAGACCCCGCCGGGTCGACGCGCGGGGGGCCGGCCCCCGCGGGGAATCGCAGTCGGACATCGCGTCGCCCATCTGCGGCGACGCTACCACCGCCGTACGATCGGGGTCAACGCGCGCGCCCGGCAGGCACGTGCCCGACCCGGGTGAGGGCCGGGGTGCTACAGGTAGCCCGCCGGGACCGCAGACCGGATGGCCTTGAGCAGGGATTCGTTGAACACGTCGATCCCTTGGCGCACGTCGAGCAGACGCGACGCCGCCGATTCGACGCGCTTGACGGCTGCCGCGCGCTCAGTCGGGGCCTCGAGCCCCACCAGGTGATTCATTGACTGCTGGAACTCGATCGACGCGCCGACCAGCTCGACCTTGAGGCGAAACGCCTCGTCGTTCGCCTGCCGCGTCCCATCCACCAGCCCCGTGGCCCCGTTCGGAAACCGCTGCTTGTACTCCTGCAAGACGGTGTCCATCCGCGCGACGCGCGCGAGGTCCGGACGATCGACCATCCGCTCGATCTTCGGCGCGGCTCCCGCCGCGCCCGATCGGCTCAATCCGTCGGCGATGCGCTGCAGCGTCTCGACCGTCCGGACGTACAGCCGCTGCGCTGCGTCGGGCCCGGTGCCCGGCCGGGCGCGGGCGTCGGCGAGCAGGGTCGCCTCGACCGTCTCGCCGCCGCCAGACGAGCGTGCGGCAGGCAGAACCGCGGACGAACCGAGAAACACCGTTCCAATGCTCATTCGACGCCCTTCCCCAGCCGCCGGAGGCAACGCCGCGCGGCGTTCCTCGCCACGGCTGACGCGAGACGCTAGCGGCTCGGCCATCCGGGCGACACCTGGGGACGACCCGAGCCCCGGGGGCCGCGGCGACCCCGGGAGGTCGCGGCTGCCGGGCGCGCGTCCGCGCTGCGTGCCCTCAGGCTTCGAGCCGCTGGCCGTTCGCGGCGTCGAACCAGTGCAGACGGTTCGCCGCCACCGAGACCGACACGGTCGCGCCGGGCGCCGGCGCGTCGCGACTCGCGTCCACGCGCACCGTGAACGGCGAGGCGCCCAGGCGGCCGTGCACCAGCCGCTCGGCACCGAGCATCTCGACCAGCTCGACCCGCAGGGGCCAGCCGGACGCGCCGGGCGGTGCGCCCTCGGGCGGTACGCCGAGCACCGCGTGTTCTGGGCGCACGCCGAGCACCAGGTCGCCGTCGCGCGGCACCCGCGCCGGCAGTGCCAGCCGGTCGCCCTCGACCGCCAGGTGCGCGCCGTCGGCCCGGCCGGCGATCAGGTTCATCGGCGGCGAGCCGATGAACCCCGCGACGAACGTGGTCTGCGGCCGCTCGTACACCGCCGCGGGCGTGCCGATCTGCTCGATGCGGCCGCGGTTCATCACGATCATCCGCTGCGCAAGCGTCATCGCCTCGATCTGGTCGTGCGTGACGAACAGCGAGGTCACCCCGAGCTCGGCATGCAGCTTCTGGATCTCGACCCGGGTCTGGGCGCGCAGCTTCGCGTCCAGGTTCGACAGCGGCTCGTCGAACAGGAACACCTGCGGCTGGCGCACGATCGCCCGGCCCATGGCCACGCGCTGGCGCTGGCCGCCGGACAGCTGCCGCGGCTTGCGATCGAGCAGCCCGCCGATCTCCAGGATGCCCGCGGCCTTGTTCACGCGCGCATCGATCTCGGCGCGCGGCACCTTCGCGATCCTCAGCCCGTAGGCCATGTTGTCGTACACGCTCATGTGCGGGTACAGCGCGTAGTTCTGGAACACCATCGCGATGTCCCGCGCGGCCGGCTCGACCTCGTTCACCACCCGCCCGCCGATCGCGATCTCGCCGCCGGTGATCTCCTCCAGCCCGGCCACCATCCGCAGCAGCGTGCTCTTGCCGCAGCCCGACGGGCCGACGATCACGATGAACTCGCCGTCGGCGATCTCCGCATCCACGCCGTGGATCACCTCGACCGACTTCGTGCCGCTGCCGTAGGTCTTGCTCACCCGCCGGATCGACAGCGACGCCATCTCACTTCTCCGAATCCACCAGTCCCTTGACGAACCACTTCTGCATCAGCAGCACGACCAGCGTCGGCGGCACCATCGCGAGCACCGCGGTCGCCATGATCACGTTCCACTCGTTGGCGGCGTCGCCCGCGCTGATCATCCGTCGAATGCCCATGACGATCGGGTACCGCGACTCGTCGGTGGTCACCAGCAGCGGCCACAGGTACTGGTTCCAGCCGTAGATGAACTGGATGACGAACAGCGCAGCGATCGAGGTCGCCGACAGCGGCACGAGCACGTCGCGGAAGAACCGCATCGGCCCCGCGCCGTCGATTCGTGCCGCCTCGACCAGTTCGTCGGGCACGGTGAGGAAGAACTGCCGGAACAGGAAGGTCGCGGTGGCCGACGCGATCAGCGGCACGGTCAGGCCCGCGTAGGTGTTCAGCATGCCGAGGTCGGACACCACCTCGTAGGTGGGACCGATGCGCACTTCCACCGGCAGCATCAGCGTGATGAACACCATCCAGAAGCACAGCCCGCGTCCGGGGAACCGGAAATAGACGAACGCGAACGCCGACAGCAGCGAGATCGCGATCTTGCCGATCGCGATCACCATCGCCGACACGAAGCTCACCCAGAGCATCGGGGCCACGGGTGCGATACGGCTGCCGAAGCCGGTCTCGCCGCCGAAGAGCGCGGTGCGATACGTCCGCAGCAGGTTGTCGCCGGGCAGCAGCGACATCGGCGCCTGCTGGGCGATCTGTTCGGCGGTCTGGGTCGACGCCACCAGGGTCACGTACAGCGGGAACGCGACCACCACCACGCCGAGGGCGAGCACGACATGGGCGAGCAGCGTCAGTCCCGGGCGGCGCTCGACCATCTCAGTACTGAACCCGCTTCTCGACGTAGCGGAACTGCACCACGGTCAGCGCGATCACGATCGTCATCAGCACCACGCTCTGCGCCGCCGATCCGCCGAGGTCCAGCGCCTTGAATCCGTCGTAGTACAGCTTGTACACCAGGATCGCGGTGTCCTTGCCCGGACCGCCCTGGGTCGAGGCGTCGATGATCGCGAAGGTGTCGAAGAATGCGTAGACCACGTTGATCACGAGCAGGAAGAAGGTGGTCGGCGACAGCAGCGGGAACACGATCGTCCAGAAACGGCGCCACGGCCCGGCGCCGTCGATCGCCGCCGCCTCGACCAGGCTGCGCGGGATCGACTGCAGGCCGGCGAGAAAGAACAGGAAGTTGTATGAGATCTGCTTCCACACCGCGGCCGCGACGATCAGCGCCATCGCGTGGTTCGAGTTCAGCAGGTGGTTCCACTCGAAGCCGACCGAGCGCAGCGCGTGGCTCACGATGCCCACCGACGGCGCGAACATGAAGAGCCACAGCACGCCGACCACCGCGGGCGCGACCGCATACGGGACGATCAGCAGCGTCTTGTAGACCACCGCGCCGCGAACGATCGAGTCGGCCATCGTCGCGAGCAGCAGCGCGATCACGATGCCGATCGAGGCCACCAGCGCCGAGAACACCGCGGTCGTCCAGAAGGACGCGAGGTAGGTCTCGTCGTTCCACAGGTTGCGGAAGTTCTCCAGGCCGACGAACTGGACGCTCGTGCCGAACGCGTCCTGGACCTGCAGGCTCTGCACCAGCGCCTGCCCGGCCGGCCAGAAGAAGAAGACGAGCACGATCGCCATCTGCGGTGCGATCAGCACCCAGGGCAGCCAGACGCTGCGGAATCGGACGCGTTTCTCTACGGCCAACGGACGGGGCTCCGGGCGGCGGCTGCCTGGGCGTGGCGACCCCGGCGCTCGGGGGCGGCCGGACGGCCGCCCCGCACGGGCGTCACAGCGACTTGTTCGCCTTCTCGAACCGCTCGAGCTGCTCGTTGCCGCGGCGCACCGCCGCGTCTAGGGCTTCCTTCGCGGTCTTCTTGCCAGCCCAGACGCCCTCGAGCTCCTCGTCGATGATCGTGCGGATCTGGACGAAGTTGCCGAGACGGATGCCGCGCGACTTGTCGGTGGTCTTGCGGATCATCTGGGTGACCGATACGTCCGTGCCGGGGTTCTGCTTGTAGAAGCCCGCCTTCTCGGTGATGTCGAACGCGGCCGACGTGATCGGCAGGTAGCCGGTCTGCTGGTGGCTGCGCGCCTGCACGTCCGGGCGGCTGAGGTGGTCGAAGAACGCGGCCACGCCCTTGTACTCGTCACCCTTCTTGCCGGACATCACCCACAGGCTCGCGCCGCCGATCACGGAGTTCTGCGGCGTGCCGGGAACGTCCGGGTAGTACGGCAGCGTGGAGATGCCCGAGGCGAACTTCGCGTTGCGCTTGATGTTGCCGTAGGCGGCCGACGAGCCGGTGTACATCGCGCACTCGCCGGACACGAAGGTCGCGTCGGCCGTCCCGGCCCGACCCTTGTAGACGAACAGCCCCTGCTTGGACAGGTTGGCGAGGTTCTCGATGTGGCGCAGGTGCAGCGGCGAGTTGAACTGCAGCCGCGCGTCCAGCCCGTTGAAGCCGTTGCGCTTGC
>JBIKMO010000333.1:0-4854 GCA_044359175.1 Burkholderiaceae bacterium
AACAGGCGCACCCCGGCCTCGCGGGGGGTGCTGTTCTACCGGCTGCTGCAGCAAGCCGTGGCGACCGATCCGGTGACCTACCAGGACGTCGTCAGGCCCGTAGCCAAGCTGGCCGGGAGCGGGTAGAGACTGGCCGGGCGCCCAGTCATGGGCGCCATTGTGGAGCTAAGCGGATACCTTTTCCGGGCATATGGTATCGCCCCGGCGCGCCGCGCGCAGCGGCGCGCGCGTCAGAACATCGCGTCCTCGAGCGCGAGCGTGCCCGCCGCACCCTCGACGATCGCCGTCCGCAAGCCGCCGGCCCGGCTCAGCACGTGATCGGCATGGAAGCGCGCGGTGCCGATCTTCGCGCGCAGGAACGCCGCGTCGTCCGCACCGGCGTCCAGCAGCTCGCGGGCGCGCAGCGCGGCGCGTGCCATCTGCCATCCGGACAGCACGGTGCCGCACAGCATCAGGTACGGCACGCTGCCCGCGTACACGGCGCGCGGATCGGCCCGTCCGGCGCCGACGAGGTGGTCCGTGGCCGCGGCCATCGCGCCGGCGCCTTCGGCCAGCCGCGCCCGGATCGCGCCGAGGTCGCCGTCGTGCGGCAGTGCGTCGATCGTCTCGCGCACGCGGGCGAGCACGCCGTGCGCGGTGCGGCCGCCGTCGCGCACGGTCTTGCGGCCGATCAGGTCGTTGGCCTGGATCGCCGTGGTGCCTTCGTAGATCGTCAGGATCCGCGCGTCGCGGTAGTACTGCGCCGCGCCGGTCTCCTCGATGAAGCCCATGCCGCCGTGCACCTGCACGCCGAGCGAAGTCACCTCCAGGCTCATCTCGGTGGCGTACCCCTTCACGATCGGCACGAGGTACTCGTAGAAGGCCTGGTTGTCGCGCCGCGCGTCTGCATCGGGCGAGGCATGCGCTGCATCGAACGCAGCGGCGGCCACGTACCCGAGCGTGCGCGCGCCCTCGGTCAGCGCGCGCATCGTCATCAGCATGCGCCGCACGTCCGGGTGACGGATGATCGCGACCGGCCCGGGCGAGCCCTCGACCGCGCGGCTCTGCACACGGTCGCGCGCGTACTGCACGGCCTTCTGATACGCGCGCTCGGCGATCGCCACGCCCTGCATGCCCACCGCGAAGCGCGCGGCGTTCATCATCACGAACATGTACTCGAGGCCGCGGTTCTCCTCGCCCACGAGCCAGCCGATCGCGCCGGGGCGCGCCACGCCGTCGGCGCCGGCCACGGGGAACTTGGCGTCGCCGTAGAGCAGCACGGCGGTCGGGCTCGCCTTGATGCCGAGCTTGTGCTCGACCGACGCGCAGAAGACGTCGTTGCGGGCGCCGGCGCGGCCCTGCGCGTCGACCAGCACCTTGGGCACGATGAACAGCGAGATGCCCTTGACGCCCTCGGGCGCGCCGGGCACGCGGGCCAGCACCAGGTGGACGATGTTGTCCGCCATGTCGTGCTCACCGAACGTGATGTAGATCTTCTGGCCGAAGACCCGGTAGGAGCCGTCGCCCTGCGGCTCGGCGCGGGTGCGGACCTGGGCGAGGTCGGAGCCGGCCTGCGGCTCGGTCAGGTTCATCGTGCCGGTCCACTCGCCGCCGATCATGCGCGGGATGAACAACTGCTGCTGCGCGTCGCTGCCCGCGGTGAGCAGCGCCTCGATCGCGCCGTCGGTCAGCAGCGGGCACAGCGCGAACGACAGGTTCGCGCTGTTGAGCATCTCGTTGCACGCGGTGGCGACCAGCTTGGGCAGACCCTGCCCGCCGAACGCCTGCGGATGCTGCACGCGCTGCCAGCCCGCCTCGGCGAACGCACGAAACGCGCCCCTGAAGCCGGGAGAGGTCGTGACCACACCGTCGGCGACGGTCGACGGCTTCAGGTCGCCGGGCCAGTTCAGCGGCGCGAGCACCTCGGCGTTGAACTTCGCGGCCTCGGTGAGCACCGCCTCGACGGTGTCGTCGGTCGCGTCCTCGAAGCCGGGCAGCGACCGCACGCGGTCCAGGCCCGCGACCTCGCGGATGGTGAACAGCATGTCTCCGAGCGGGGCCTGATAGCTCATCGCCGCAACCCTCCTTCGCCGACGCTACAGCTTGGCGACCATCTCGGGCACCGCGGCGAACAGGTCGCCGACCAGCCCGTAGTCGGCCACCCCGAAGATCGGCGCCTCGCCGTCCTTGTTGACCGCAACGATCACCTTGCTGTCCTTCATCCCCGCCAGGTGCTGGATCGCGCCCGAGATGCCGATCGCGACGTACAGCTGCGGGGCGACGATCTTGCCGGTCTGACCGACCTGCCAGTCGTTCGGCGCGTAGCCCGCATCGACCGCCGCGCGCGAGGCGCCCAGCGCCGCGCCGAGCTTGTCGGCGAGCGGATCGAGGATCTTGAAGTTCTCCGCGCTGCCCAGGCCGCGCCCGCCGGACACGACGATCTTGGCGCCGGCCAGTTCCGGCCGCTCGCTCTTGGCGACTTCGCGGCCGACGAACTCCGAGGTGCCCGGATCGGCCGCGGCCGCGACCGCCTCGACCGTCGCCGAGCCGCCGGCCGCCGCCGCGTCGAACGCGGTGGTGCGCACCGTGAGCACCTTGACCGCATCGGCCGACTGCACGGTGGCGATCGCGTTGCCCGCGTAGATCGGGCGCTGGAAGGTGTCCGGCGACTCGACCGCAGTGACGTCGCTCACCTGCGCGACGTCGAGCTTTGCTGCCACGCGCGGCAGCACGTTCTTGCCGAACGCGGTGGCCGGCGCGAGCAGGTGCGAGTAGCCGCCGGCCACCGCGAGCACCTGCTCGGCCACCGGCTCGGCCAGCTGCTCGGCGAGGTGCGGCGCATCGGCCAGCAGCACCTTGGTCACCCCGGCGATCGCGGCCGCGGCCCTCGCCGCGTCGGCGCAGCCGCCACCCGCGACCAGCACGTGCACGTCGCCGCCGCACTGCGCGGCAGCGGTCACCGCGTTGAGCGTGCCGCCCTTGATCGATCGATTGTCGTGTTCGGCAATCACGAGTGCAGCCATGTCAGATCACCTTCGCTTCGTTCTTCAGCTTGTCGACCAGCGCCGCGACATCCGGCACCTTGATGCCCGCCTTGCGCGACGGCGGCTCGACCACCTTCAGCGTCTTCAGGCGCGGCGCCACGTCCACGCCGAGGTCCGCCGGCCTGACGGTCTCCAGCGGCTTCTTCTTCGCCTTCATGATGTTGGGCAGCGTCACGTAGCGCGGCTCGTTCAGCCGCAGGTCGGTCGTGACGATCGCGGGCAGTGCGACCGTCACCGTCTCCAGCCCGCCGTCGACCTCGCGCGTGACCTTCGCGCGCCCGTCGGCGATCTCGACCTTGCTTGCGAACGTGGCCTGCGGACGGCCGGTGAGCGCGGCCAGCATCTGCCCGGTCTGGTTCGCGTCGTCGTCGATCGCCTGCTTGCCCAGGATGACGAGCTGCGGCTGCTCCCTGTCGACCAGCGCCTTCAGCAGCTTGGCCACCGCCAGCGGCTGCAGCTCAACGTCCGCGCCGACCTCGACCAGGATCGCGCGGTCCGCTCCGATCGCCATCGCGGTGCGCAGCGTCTCCTGGCACGCGGTGACGCCGCAGGAGACCGCGACCACCTCGGTGGCCACGCCTTTCTCCTTCAGGCGCATGGCCTCCTCGACCGCGATCTCGTCGAAGGGATTCATCGACATCTTGACGTTGGCGATGTCCACGCCCGAGCCGTCGCTCCTGACGCGCACCTTCACGTTGTAGTCCACCACGCGCTTGACGGGGATGAGGATCTTCATCGGGCGATCTCGTGGGTTGGGCGGGGTATCCGCGGCGGTTGCCCATTATAGGCAGGGGGCCGGCCGAACACGTCAACACTGGTTGACAACCTGAGCTTAGTCGGCCGACAATTCCAAGTCAACTCCGGTTGACAACGTTCCGGCCCCGCCACGGATGCCCGCCAACCTGAAGCAGCTGCTGCTCGCCCGCTCCGACTGGTTCGCGCGCGAGATCATGAGCGGCGTACGGCGCAGCGAATTCGCCTACATCACGCCGGCGCAGAGCCGGCTGCTGGCCCACATGGGCGGCCGGCCGATGCCGATGCCCGAGCTGGCGCGGCGGCTCGCGATCTCGCGCCAAGCGGTGCACAAGACCGTGACCGAGCTGGCGCGCCGCGGCATCCTCGAGATCCGCGACGACCCCGAGCGCCGCAACGCGAAGCTCGTGGTCTACACCGAGCGCGGCCGCCAGGTGAACCGCGCGGGCGCAGCGATCATCGAGCGGGTGGAGGAGCGGATCGCGACGCGTCTGGGCCGCGCGCGGCTCGACGAGCTGAAGGCGTTGCTCGCGGCCGAGTGGGAGTGAGGGGGCGACCGGGCGCCGGGCGGCCCGGCAACGCGCCCAGCGCCGGGGTCACAGCCCGCCGTTGACCACCAGCGTCTGCCCGCTCACGTAGTCCGAATCGGGGCTGCAGAACAGGTACACCGCACCGGCGGCCTCCTGCGGCGTGCCGCCGCGTCCCAGCGGAATCATCTGCGACAGCGCGGCGATGCGCCCGGCCTGGACGCCGATCTTCACCTCGCGGCCCTGCACCTCGATCGTGCCGGCCTCGCCCTCCTGCAGCGGCTGCGTCAGGCGGGTCTGGACGTAGCCGAAGGCCACCGCGTTGACCGTCACGTGGTAGCGGCCCCACTCCTTGGCCAGCGTACGCGTGAGGCCGGTGACTCCCGCCTTCGCGGCCGAATAGTTCGACTGGCCGGCATTGCCGTTCACGCCGGAGGTCGACGAGATGTTGACCACCTTGCGGACCACGCGCAGCCCGTCCTTCGTCTCGCGCTCGACCGCCGCCTTCAAGTGCGGGAAGAACGCGCGAAGGATTCTGAACGGCGCCTTCA